>JACOXZ010000020.1 GCA_016182105.1 Candidatus Liptonbacteria bacterium
GCGTTAAGCAGGCCGCCTGGGAAGTACGGCCGCAAGGCTAAAACTCAAAGGAATAGACGGGGACTCGCACAAGCGGTGGAACATGAGGTTTAATTCGACAGTAAACGAGGAACCTTACCAGGGTTTGAAATGTTTGCGGAAGTGAGCCGGAAACGGCTCGCGTCTCACAAGGACCGCAAGCACAGGTGCTGCATGGTTGTCGTCAGCTCGTGTCTTGAGATGTTCCCTTAAGTGGGGTAACGAGCGCAACCCCTATCGTGTGTTACAAGTGTCACGCGAAACTGCCCAGCCTTAGTTTTACCGCCAACGTATATTTAAGGTTCATGCGTTGGTGGTGCAATAAACTTATTTCTAAAACAGAAATTTGTTTGTAAAACTAAGGCTGGGAGGAAGGAGGGGATGACGTCAAATCAGCATGGCCCTTTGATACCCTGGGCTACACTCGTGTTACAATGGCCGGGACAATGGGTTGTGAAGCCGTAAGGCGGAACTAATCCCATCAAACCCGGTCTCAGTTCGGATTGAGGGCTGAAACTCGGTGACATGGGCGAAGTCGTAACAAGGCACGCGTAGCGGAAGCTGTGCGTGGATCAATTAAACTAAGTCGATATCGCACCTCACTTTCGTTCGGTGCTAGAGAACTAGTCACTAGTGACTAGTTGACTAGAGCGCGAGTGGAAGCGAGCGCGGTAAATTGGGACAACTAAAAAGCTCTTTTAGGTATACGAATAGCCTGAGCAAAGCTCTATGCGAAAAGGCACATGCGAATCGGCATTTTTTCAATTTTGATATATATTTGTTATAATAGCGCCAATGCCGACTGGTTCGAAAATTTTAATTATCGAAGACGACCATTTTCTCTCGATGCTTATGAAAGCCCGTCTGGAGAAGGAGGGTTTTCAAGTTACTCAAGCTTTTGACGGCGAGGAAGCTCTGAATATTTTAAAGAAAGACATACCGTCTTTGATTATTTTAGATCTCATTATGCCCAAAATTTCGGGTTTCGAGGTAATGGAGACAATTTCAGCTGACCCTCAATACAGCAAAGTGCCGGTCATAGTTTTGAGCAATCTGGGCCAGGAGAGCGACATCCAGAAAGTAAAAGCCCTAGGGGCCGTACTCCACCTCACTAAAGTTAGGACAACCATTGACGATATTGTTAAAGGTGTGAAGTCATTAGTCGCGCCTGCAACAATGGTGGGAGCGGCCCAGAAATAAATTTTAAGGTGACGGGGTATGACCAATATCAAAGAAGACATTATGAAAAAAATTAAGCCCGGAGCGCGAGTCCGGGTCTACGAGGGCACAACGCCTTTTGAGGGGCTCGTAATTGCGCGTAAGCACGGCTCGGAGGATGGAGCGACTTTTACGGTTCGGGCGATTCTTGCTGGAGTCGGAGTTGAAAAAATCTATCCGCTTCATTCGCCGGCCATAACCAAAGTGGAGGTAATCTCTTCACCCAAGAAAGTCCACCGCGCGAAACTTTATTTTGTCCGCGGCATGCCAGCGCACAGGATTAGAAAAAAGATCGGGGTGTCGGTATAATTAGCTAATTGCTAATGGCAAGTGGCAAGTTGTAGTAAGTTTACAAAATTTGCCTAATTTTGTTATATTTTTATGGCAATAAGCTCTTTGCCATCTGCAATTTGCTTACACTGCGCGGGTGTCGTAATGGTAGCCGAGCACGCTTGAGGTGCGTGTGCCGAAAGGCGTGGGAGTTCGACTCTCCCCCCGCGCACCATAAATGAATATTTAAAAGCGGCGAACTTGGCCGCTTTTCGCGCCTCCGATCGCAGCTTTTAAACAAGTGAGTAAGAAAAAAATCGCCGACGTTGAGGTCCGGCGATTTGCTCGGGTGTTTTTTTGTGCTAGCTGTCGGGGTTAACGTTAGGCTGCGTGTTTGTTTCAGGCTGGCGTTTGTTCCTCTGCTCATTATAACATGACTTGCACCGTTTGGGGGGAACCAGGAACCCCCGCCCGGCAAAGTATTTCTGCGCCTGGGCGGTGAAGACAAACTCCTCCTGACAATCAACACAGATGAGGATCTGATTCTTAAACTGTGGTTCGAGTGGTTGGGCGGGAACTGGGCCTTTGGTCAGGCCGCTCACTATATTCCGTGGCATATAACACCTCCTTGGAGTGTGGAGAAAATGAGAGGGTTATTTATCCTTATTAACACACCCTTAAATAACATTATCAAAGAGCAAGTACACTACCTTTAACTATTATAACATCTTAAATTGGGTAAGACATAATATAATAGGCCGTAATATTGACAAAAAAAGAGGCGGTACAGTAAACTAAATACATCCTCCTCTTAGGGGATCATCCCAAAGGGGCTGGTGGAATCCACCGCTTTTGTTCGTAGGAGCCTTTGCCAATATGGCGCTAAGGTGACCGCAAGAACGAAAGCGGTTTTTTTATTATCCGCGGGTAAAGTTAATTATCGTGAGATACATTAGAATAAAGAAAGATGAAGAAATGTATTGTAGGTATTGATGAAGTAGGAAGGGGATCGCTTGCTGGACCGGTCGTGGTTGCGGCGGTGGTCGCTCCGGCAAATAGCAAATGGCTTATTGCAAATGGTCCGTGCGAATTGCGGGACTCGAAACGGTTGACGCCCAAAAAACGGGAGCAGTGGTTCAAATATATAAAGGGCCGTCCCGAAGTTTCTTTCGCTCTCGCGAGGGTTTATCCGCGGCGAATCGAGAAATTGAATATTTCCAAAGCGGCGAACTTAGCCGCTTTTCGCGCATACGATCGGCTTATCGCAAATGGCAATGCGCAAAGAGCACGGAACCGCGTCTTTCTCGATGGAGGTCTTTACCTTGGGAATGGTTCAAAACGTCTTCTTGGCCGGACGGTTACGAATGGCGACGAAAAAATAAAAGCCGTTATGATAGCCTCGATCATCGCTAAGGTTCATCGTGACCGCTTAATGACGAGGCTCGGGAAAATTTATCCTAAATACGGCTTTGAGATTCACAAGGGCTATGGAACAAGAGCTCATCTTAAATCTCTCAAAAAACATGGGCTGAGCAAGGTTCACCGATTGACCTTTCTTAGATTTACCCAAAATTCCAAGCGATAGCGCGGGGATTTTTCGGTAAATCTTAGACCCCGCCGTAGGCGGGGTATTGATTTACCTGTCGGATCAGCTAGAATTAGTTAAGAAATTGGCTACCACCGCCTCCGGCGGGGTGCTCAATTTTCCTAAGTTCACTAACCGTTCACTAACAAAAATTGGCATGGGCGGCGTTCCAGTAAAACATCACTCCAAAGGCAAAGTTGGCCGAAGACGGTCTCATCTTGCTCTAAAAAAAGAGCAAATTTTGGTTTGCGGCGCCTGCGGCGGGCCAAAATTGCCTCATCGTCTCTGCGGTAAATGTGGGAGTAAGTAAAGGGCTTGCTTGAAAAATTCAAGCCAATGGCGTAGAATTTTTCATCAGCAAACCTTTACCCCGCTCTAATTTTGCAGCGGATTTCGGAAAATATATGTTGCACCTTGTCATTAGAGAATTCACATGCGGCGCTTGCCCGAACCCCGCACAAATTGCTACGCAATTGTACGGGGCAAGTAGGGCAGGGCTATTCGCCCTCGCGCCGCGCCCTGAATCAGACAGCAAAATTAGGGCGGGGTGCTCAATGTTGTGGCTAAATTTTCGGCGCCGCAACGCGAGCTTGAAAATTTAGACAACATTGGCAATGGCCACCCGACATCTTGTTAGAACAATGATTCTTCAAACTCTTTACGAGTGGGATTTTTACCATCAAAAGCCGGATCCGGAGAAGATCCTCGCGAGAAATCTCGAAGAATTTGCGCCGGGGATTGATGAGCCAGACTTTGCTTGGAAGATTCTGAAAGGCGTCTTAAAACACCGTGAAGCCATTGATAAAATTATCGTCAAGGCCGCTCCCGAGTGGCCGCTTCTGCGCATCGCCGCGATTGACCGGAACATTCTGCGCATCGGTCTTTACGAGCTTTTATACGCCAACCCCGAGGAGGTGCCGCCCAAGGTTGCCATCAACGAATCAATTGAGATGGCCAAAAATTACGGCGGGCCAAACTCGGTCAAGTTTGTAAACGGCGTTTTGGGGACGGTTTTTCGCGAGATGACCCCAGAAACAAAAACCTAAATGGATAAAAAACTCCGCGATTTAGAGGAAAAAATAAAAATAAAATTCAATAACCCGGAATTTTTGAAAGAAGCTTTAACTCACCGCTCCTACTTGAACGAAGAGCCGAAGTGGGATCTGCCTTCGAATGAAAGACTGGAGTATCTTGGTGACGCGGTTTTGGAGCTCATTGTGAGCGAGGCGCTTTTCAAAAAATTTCCTCGCTTTCCAGAAGGCCAGCTCACAGTTCTTCGGGCGGCGCTCGTAAATTCCCAAATGCTCTCTAAAGTGGGGACGGGGTTTGGTCTAGAGAAATTTATTTTAATGTCCAGGGGCGAAGCGAGAGACATCGGCAAAGCGCGCGAAGTTATTTTAGCGAATGCGATCGAAGCACTGATCGGCGCAATTTATTTGGACCAAGGGCTCGCGAAGACCGAAAATTTCGTAAAAAAATTCATTTTGAAACACCTTGGCGAAGTTCTTGAGACAAAAAGCTACAAGGATTCAAAAAGCGAGCTTCAGGAAATTGTTCAGGAAAAACTTAAAGTTACGCCCACCTACAAAGTTTTGGAAGAAGAGGGTCCTGCCCATCGCCGGACTTTTCGAATCGGAGTTTATTTCGGCGATAAACTCGTCGCCGAAGGCAGCGGCGCTTCAAAACAGGAATGCGAGCTTGAAGCGGCCAAAGGAGCGCTTAAAATTTCGAGAGATGCAGAACGTCCTTAAAAGACTAGAACTTAACGGTTTTAAGTCTTTTGCTGGAAAGACTGCCTTAGAATTTCCCAAAGGAATAACAGCGATTGTGGGACCCAACGGCTCGGGCAAGTCCAATATTGTTGACGCCATCCGTTGGCTTTTGGGCGAAAGGGAAGCGAAGAACTTGCGCGGGGTCAAAGCCGAGGATCTAATTTTTGCGGGCACGGCCAAGCGGCCGAGGGTTGGCCAGGCCCAGGCGAGCCTCCACTTTGAAAACGGCCATAAAATATTTCCCATAGACGGCGCCGAAGTTTTAGTGCTTCGGGAGGTGAGAAGAGACGGGGCGAGCCGCTATTTCCTTAATAAAGCCGAAGTTCGCCTAAGGGATCTTATTGATTTTTTTGCCAAAGCCAGGCTGGGAACCAAGGGGCTAACCGTGATTGGCCAAGGAAATAGCGATGTTTTTATCCAGGCCTCGCCCATCACCCGGAGAGAGATGATTGAGGAGATGCTGGGGCTTCGGGAATATCAATTAAAAAAATCACGATCCGAAAACCGGCTTAAAGAAAGCAAGATCAATCTGGAAAAAGTCAAGGCCCTGGTCGAGGAGATTTTGCCGCATCTCAGATCTTTAAAGAGACAGACTAGCCGGTGGGAAAAAAGAGAAGCGCTTCAAGAGGAGTTAAAAGAGCTTGAGAATATTTTTTTCGGTTTGCAGTCACAGGAACTAGAGGAGAAAATTTCGATAATCGAAAGGGAAATCCAAACGCATAAGCGGGAGCACTTAACCTTAGAGAAAGAAAAGGAGTTGGCTGAAGCCAAGGAGAAAAAACTCGGCGAGGGTGAGCCCCGAGATCGGGAAATACTTCTTAAACTTAAAAGAGAAACTCAAGAGCTGCTGGAGAAGAAAAGTCTGCTCCATAAGGATCTAGGACGACTAGAGGCCGAGCTTGAGCTCGGGAAAACCATATCCACTGAAGCGCCCTCCACAAAACATCTAATTGAATTCTTGAAAAAAATTAAGAGCCGGCTTCAAGAAGGCGCTCAAATGGATTTTGTTGAACTGGGATACACTTTAAAGGACATCATAGAGGAAATTGATGAGTTTCTTGCGGGAGGAGAGCAATCGAAGGCCGAAGGCCAGCCATCGCCGGATATTAAACTGAAGTTTTTGACCTTAGAGAAGCAGTTCAGAGACATTGATTCCAAAATTGCCGAGATCAAGAAAGAAGAAGAACGCTTGGAGAAAAGCCAGGGCAAATTCTATACTGACTTCAAATCAGCAGCCTCGGCCTTTAGGCAGGTGATGGAGAGAATCGAAGAGTGGGAGGGGGAAAATCAAAAAAGGCTTTTTGAGAAAGAGCGTTTAGAACTGCGGCGTGAGGAGCTTGGCCGTCAGATCACTCAAGCCGGCCGCGATAAAAGGGAATTTGAGAGCTTCCGAGTTACCGAAGAAAGAAAAAGCGAATTCACTGATTTAATAGGAGTCGAGAATCGTATCTTCAAACTCAGGGGAGATTTGGCTTCAATCGGAGAGATTGATGCAGCGCTCCTTGAGGAAGCCAAAAAAACAGAGGAACGTTACCAGTTCTTTATCGGACAATCAAAGGACCTAGAGAAGGCGCGAGGTGATTTAGAGGAAATGATCTTTGACCTTAGCGAGAAAATTAAAACCGATTTTGATAAAGCCCTTGTCGCAATAAATGAAGAGTTCAACAATTTTTTCCGGACCATGTTCGGCGGCGGCCAAGCCAAACTGAAGCTCAAAGCCGAGATCAGATCTCTTAAAAGCCTTGATTCCAAAAGTAATCCGGAAGACGTAGAAGGAGAGGCCCAAAAAACTAGAGAAGAAAGGGAGCTCGCGAAAGAGGCTGAAGCCGGAATCCATATTGATTTAAAGCTTCCGCGGAAACACGCGGGTTCCTTGGATATGCTCTCTGGTGGAGAGAAAAGTTTGGTCGGCATTGCCGCGCTTTTTGCCTTGATTTCCGTGAGCCCCCCGCCGTTTTTGGTCCTGGACGAGGTGGACGCCGCGCTTGATGAGAGGAACGCCAGGCGTTTTGCCGAGATTCTTAAGGACTTTTCAAAAAAAATGCAGTTTATCGTTGTTACCCACAATCGGGCAACGATGGAGGTAGCCGACGTTCTCTACGGCGTTACTTTAAACGAAGACGGCACATCTAAGATTTTATCCCTTCATTTAGAGACCGCGGCATAGTATCATTATTAATGTATGAATCCCGTTAGAGATGCCCCATCTTATGAACTACATCCAGTTTTGTAATTATGTGTTTACATCAATCAAAGGTCTTATATGACATCAACGGAAACGCAAAACGTTTCCTATCTCTAACGGGATGAAGAAAATCTTTATTGATCGAAACGAGACAGTAGCGAATGTTATAGAAAAAATACTTTCGGAGGCTGATTCGGAAGTAGTTCTTGTTATCCCCAGAAACGCGGTCTTAAAAGAATCCGTCACTAACTTCCATTTAATCCGGAAAGAGGCGGCATCTCAAGGGAAGAATGTTTTTATCGAATCAGTTGACGAAGGAGTGCTCGCGCTCTCCAAAGCCAGCCGGCTCGAGGCTTTTCACCCTATCTTGCAAAAAAGTCAGACCTCCTCTTTTTCGGATATTATTCCCGCTTCGCCGAAGCGACCCGTTGGCATCGCCCTGCGAGGAGAGGGCGAGCCCCGTAAACTCAACTCGGTTGAGTTACGGGGCGAGCCCGCCTCACCAAAAAGAGAAGAAGTAAAAGTGGAGGGAGAGACTTGGCGGCCTCGGCCAAAACGACGCTTCGGTCTGATTATAGTTATCGTTCTTATTCTTACTATTTTAGGGGGAGGTTTTTGGGCGACGGGAAAATATTTTAGCCGAGCGAGTATTTTAATAAGTTTCAAAAAGACAGCTTGGCAGTATGAGGACGTCTTTTTAGCAGGGAAAACTCTTACTAAAATTAATTCAGTGAACCTGACCCTCCCGGCTGAACAATTCAGCCAAGTAAAAAATTTGGTTAAATTTTTTCCGGCCTCCGGGAGCGCGAATGTATCGGAGAAGGCCGTAGGGAAGATTACTATTTACAATGCTTACAGCTCCGAGTCTCAGACACTTGTGGCTACCACGAGATTTACGACTCCTGACGGAAAAATTTTTCGTCTGGACGAGCGAGTGCTCGTGCCTGGCGCGAAAATCAAAGATGGCAAGATTGAACCTTCTTCAATTGAGGCCGCTATCACGGCTGATAAACCCGGGACCGATTATAATCTCGGCCCAATTCCGAGGCTCGTGATCCCCGGTTTCAAAGGCACGCCTAAGTACGAGGGATTTTATGGGGGAATCTTAGGTGAGACCAAAGGCGGTTTTATTGGAAAGAAGGCAGTGCCAACCGAGGAAGACGTAACTCTTGCCAAAAGCAAAATCAGCGAAGCGCTGAAATCAGCTCTCGAGGCGAATTTCCTCACGAGCCTCGAGCCGGATTTTAAAATTGTCGAGGGAGCGACCGAGATTAAAACTACTAAATTAACCGCTAATCGGAATACCGACCAAGGAGGCAATTTCAGCGTTTTGGGAGAAGCCGAGATTAAAGCTCTGGGTTTTAAAGAGAATGACCTCACGACTCTTCTTCTTGCGATTGCTCTGCGCGATAACCCCGAAAAAGTTTTTAAGGATTTGAAACTTTCTTACAGCGGTGTTAAACCCAACTTTACCCAAGGAGAGATTAAATTCTCGCTTAAAGCCGAAGGCGTCTTAACCGAAGACTTCAACCCCGAGGATTTCAAAAAAGAAGTTTTAGGAAAGAAGGTAAAAGAAGCGGAGTCAATAGTTCTAAAGCTTAAAGGAATCTCTTCAGCCAAGTTTTCTTTGTGGCCGAGGTGGCTTACTAGTCTTCCTAAAGACGCCGTGAAGGTGGAAATTAATGTGGATTAGGGATGAGGTTGACCTTTTTTTATCTTTGTTTATAATACGCTGACTGGTTTTTATGGCACCTCGCCCTAAGGGAGATCCGGAACGAGCCGAAGGTCTAGTTGAAGAGGCTCTGCCCGGCTTAACTTTTCGGATTAGACTCAAAGACAACCAGGAAATTTTAGGTTATCCTGCTGGGCGGCTTAAGATTAATCATATTAGAATCTTGCCGGGCGACCGGGTTCTCGTAGAGGTCGGGCCGGACGGCCGCCGCGGCCGCATCATCCGGCGGCTCTAAAATGTAAAAGTGAAGGTTAAAGCTTCAATAAAAAAAATCTGCAAAAGCTGCAAGGTTATCAAGCGCGAAGGCCGTCTTTTTGTCATCTGTAAGAATCCTAAACATAAACAAAGACAGGGATGAGTCCCGTTAGAAAATTAATAATCACGATGTATCAATACCAAACAATTAATTTCACCAGTGATCGCTTGAGTGGTCGCAAAGCGCGGGTTTTAATTTTCTAACGGGATGAGAATTTTAGGGGTCAATATCCCGGACAACAAAATAATAGAAGTTGCTTTAACCTATCTTTACGGTCTAGGACGGTCTTCAAGCCGTCGGGTTTTGGATAGCGCGAAAATAGCGAGAAGTAAGAGGACGAAAGATTTAACAGCTGAAGAAATTTCGAGGATTCAAAACGTTATTGAAAGAAACTATCGGGTTGAAGGCGAGCTGCGTCAGCTCATTCGCCGCAATGTAGAACGCCTTAAAGATTTGCAGGTTTACCGCGGAGTACGACACCTCCGGCGGTTGCCGGTCCGCGGCCAGAGGACAAAGACCAATTCGCGCACCGTGAGAGGCAATGTCAGAAAGACGGCCGGGAGCGGCAAGAGGAAAGTTGAGTTGAAATAAAGGGTTTTGTACAAAATTGGCATGGGTAAAAAGAAGGTTGTTGAACAATCAAAAGAAGAAATTTTCAAGGAAAAAAAAGAAGCTCCAAAAGGGGCGAGCGTGGGGAAGGCTAAAAAAATTGCCTCTGGCCGCATCTATATTAAAGCTTCTTATAATAACATCTTGATAAGCGTGACTGATTCCATGGGCAACCTAATTGCCTGGGCTTCCGCCGGTTCCCTTGGTTTCTCTGGCCCCAAAAAAGCCACTCCTTTTGCCTCGTCTAAGATCGTCGCCGTTCTTGCTGAAAAATTGAAGTCAAGCGGGCCAAATAATGTGGAGGTGATTGTGCGCGGGGTAGGCGGCGGCCGCGATTCAGCCATCCGTTCTCTCATTAATCACGGATTCAATATTACTTCCATTAAAGACGTCACTCCTATTCCACATAACGGCCCGAGACCAAGAAAAGTTCGGAGGGTGTAATCCCTCACCCTTCAAAGATAAAGACCAGTTTTAACATGAAACCAGGATTTACTTTCAAAACATTAGAACGGCTGGAAATAATGCCTCGCTTCGTGGTCGCGAAGCGACAAATCTTTGAAGGGTGAGGGATGATCGGTCCTAAAGAAAAAAAAGAGAGACGGCTTGACGAGCACCTGCACTTGAAGGGCGAACGTTGCAATTCTCCAAAATGTGCTATGATAAGAAAACCTTATCCGCCGGGTGCCCACGGGAAGAAAAGACAACGAAAGAATCTTTCTGAATTTGCCCTCCAGCTTCGAGAGAAGCAGAAATTCAAGGTCAGTTACGGTTTGGATGAAAGGGGGCTTGGTGAGCTTTACAGGAAAGCCAGAAAAGAGACAGGTTCGACCGCCTTGAAGCTCCTTGAGCTCTTTGAGCGCCGGCTGGATAACGTTGTTTTTCGACTGGGTCTTACACCTTCGCGCTTAATGGCTCGTCAGGAAGTGGTGCACGGCCATATTTTGGTAAATCAAAAAAGAGTAAGATCGCCAGGGCTTCTCCTCAAGGTCGGCGATGTGGTAGGTATAAGAGGAGAATCTAAGCCAAAAACTGCTTTCCGAGAACTTAAAGAAAAGCTTAAGAAATACGAACCTCCATCCTGGCTTCACCTTGATGTAGAAAATCTTGAAGGCCGAGTCATAGATCTTCCCAAGGATTTAAAACCGGCTTTTGAAATCAATCTTTTAATTGAATCCTTTTCTAAATAAACCCCAAAAACCATGGAATCATTTCACTTAAGTAAAACCGTAAATATAAAAACCGTTTCCGAAGACGAGAAGCACGGCGTTTTTGAAATTGACGGTCTTTATACCGGCTACGGCTTGACCTTGGGGAATGCCATCCGACGCATTCTCTTTTCGTCTTTGCCTGGGGCAGCCGTAACTCAGATTAAGATAAAAAACGTTCCTCATGAATTTTATACCTTGCCAGGCGTTAAAGAAGATATGGTGGAACTTACGCTAAACTTTAGAAAACTACGTTTTCGGATGCATACCGACGAGCCGCAAGTTTTAACCTTGAAAATTAAAGGCGAAAAGGTGGTAACCGGCGCGGATATAAAAACCAATGCTCAAGTAGAAGTAGTTAACCCCGAGGAGATTCTCGCCACTTTAACGGAAAAGAATGTCGAGCTAGACCTCGAACTCGAGGTAAGGCGGGGATTAGGGTTTTCACCGACCGAGACGAGAAAAAGCGAGGAAAAATTGCCTATTGGCGCGATTGCAGTTGATGCCTTTTTCTCTCCGGTAACTAAAGTTAATTTTATCGTTGAAAACATGCGGGTGGGGGACAGGACCGATTTTAACCGCCTGCGTCTCGAGATTGAAACCGATGGAATAATCAGCCCCTCCTCGGCGCTCCACAAAGCCGCGAGTATCCTCAAGGACCATGCTGAAAAGGTGCTAGGTCTTCAGGTTAAAGAATTCGAATTAGCTAAAACAGAGACTAAAGCTCCGCAGAAGAAGCGGATAAGGAAGACAAAGACTGCGGAGAGCAAAGTTAAAGAAGAGGAAAAAGAAGAGAAGAAAGATGCGGCATAGAAAGACTGGAAGAAAATTTCATCGTTTAGCTGGCCCGCGTCGAGCCTTCATTCGGAACTTGGCAAGCGAGCTCATTCGGCGGGAGAAAATTGAAACCACTGAAACTCGCGCGAAGGCGATAAGGCCCATCGTTGAACGTTTGGTCTCAATTGCCAAAAAACAAACCTTAGCCAGCCACCGCCTTCTTCTCTCCCGTATTCATAACAGACAGGTCGTTAAAAAGCTTTATGACGAACTCGGTCCGCGCTACACCAAGCGGCCCGGCGGATATCTGCGGATTAGCAAGCTCTCGAAGTCTAGAAATAGAGATGGCAGCCGGCTCGCGAGAGTTGAGTTTGTTTAGGCAAAATTGGCATGATCCCGTTAGAAGCCGCGATCGCGTTGCTAAAAATCCAAATGTCTATCAATATATGAGTCATTACAATGAATAAAATTAAACTGCAGACTTGCCTAGATCGCGATCTGCTTCTAACGGGATGAGGGATCATATTATTGACGCCACAAAAAGACCCCTTGGCCGAATTGCCTCGGAGATCGCCGTAATTCTTCAAGGCAAGAAAAGCCCTAAATATAACCCGCGTTTAATTGGGGAGGACCGGGTTTTGGTTAAAAATGTCGGACTCCTCCTTGTAACCGGCCGGAAATTTAAGGAAAAAAAGTACCTTCGGCACACGGGCTATGTTGGCCATCTTAAAATGAAGACCTTTGAGCAGGTCTTCTTGCGCGACCCCAGGAAAGTGCTCCGCGAGGCTGTCCGGAGAATGCTTCCCAAAAACTTTTTAAATCAAAAGAGGCTCAAAAACCTTATATTCGTTGAGTGAGGCTAAGATTATAATGACACATCATAACAAAGACGCAGTCGAATCGCTCCGCTTAGCTTTGATTTGTTGTCCAGATTATGACAGCAAAGGGGCGGGGTGCTCAATTTTGTGGCTAAATTTTCTTCGCTACAAGATTAGCTCGAAAATTTAGACAAAATTGGCATGGTCAAAAAAGAAGAAAAAAAACCGGTAAAGGCGAAATATTACGAAGCTCTGGGCCGCCGGAAAACAGCAATAGCCAGAGTTCGTTTAATGTCGGGGAGCGGCAGAGTTACGGTAAACGATAAGGAGCTTAAAGAATACTTTAGGGAGCCAGGCCTAGGGCAAGCTGTTTTATCTCCTATCGAGAATCTCAAACTAGGAGCCAAGTTTGACGTAAAGGTTAAGGTTAGAGGCGGAGGGATTCACGCTCAATCAGAGGCAGTTCGCCACGGCCTTGCCCGGGCCCTCACAGAGTTTAACGCCGAATTCAAAAAAAGGCTGCGAAACCTTGGATTTTTAACCCGCGATCCGCGGATGGTTGAGCGGAAGAAATACGGCTTAAAGAAAGCGAGACGCGCCCCCCAGTGGCAAAAACGCTAAAAAATTAGATGTTGGCGCGTCTGCTTATTGTTTTTATTCTTATTATTGGCGCGGCGCATATCTTAGGAATCGCCAAATCGTGGTATTGGACATATAGGTGGTTTGATACCCCGATGCATTTGATGGGCGGTGCCTGGGTCGCGCTCCTTTTTTTCTATCTTTTTGAAGAGCGTTTTAGAGTATTTAACGCAAAAAAAAATTTTCTCTTTACTATTATAATCGTTCTCGGTTTTGTCGCTCTCGTGAGTATTCTTTGGGAGTTTTTTGAATACTTCCGCGACACATTTATAGCTCACTTACCGCCGAATACCCCTCGTCCTCACCCGAACTTATATACCGATACCCTAAAGGATTTTCTAAACGATTTGATTGGCGGGACATCCGCTATTTTGGTTTGGTGGTTTTATATTAAAAAGAGTCAACCCCCACACTAATAGTGGATCATGTCCTACGATCCGTGATGTTCGCCAGCAATACAATTCCCGGCATATTCCTAAGTAATTTGGTAACTCAGATAATATGACTGAAAAATCCACAATTAGTGTGGGGGTCAACCCCGTCACCTTAGAAAGATAGCAACGCCCATTTGTAATAAAAATAAGGATTTATCCACAGGCGGCTCGTAGTTTTTACACTTTTTGTGCACAAAGTTGTGTACAGTTGACCCCGCACCAAACAAGCACTACGCTTTCCACAATGCTCGAAAAAAGTGAGATTTTTCAATAAAAACAACTGAATTTATAGATAGATACGGCTAAACTCAGGGAAAGCGTTTAGGCGTTGAAGTGCTTGTTATGGTGTCGGGGTTGATTTCTTTATTTTTAAAATAGTGTATAATCATAATTGATCCCGCCCTAAGATTCGGATCAAATAATTTCTTCAGGGAGGGTAATAGTATCTTGGCCTGCGGGTCAAGATTGAGCCCGCCCACCTGGCTAAATGCCGGAATCTAAGGCGGGATTTTCGTTTACCCCGCTAACGGGGTTTTTTAAAAATAAAAAATAAAAAAGCGGCCCCCCTCCTCATCCGGGGCCGCTTTAGGGTGTTTTCGAGGAGTCTGGAGTAAATTTGCTAAAGAGGGTGTCTTCTGAACCTTTCTTCAGCAGTTCCAGAAGTTGCTTTATCGAAGGGTTAAGATCCGTTGTGACAAGCTTCTCAACTGTTTCCGGCTTAACCCACCGTATTTCCGCAATCTCGTGAGGTTGGTTGGGCTTGCCTACTGGCTCTTGGGATGCCAGAGGGCAGAGATGGTAAATCACAAAGACATCGAACTGGGGGTGCTCGCGTGAGGAAATCCTCACAAGAGGATTTACGTCGTAGCCTGTTTCATCAATCGTCTCGCGTCTCACGCATTGCTCTGGCGTCTCACTATTCCTTTGCCGTCCACCAGGGAATGCCCAAGTGAGTTTAGCATCTCCTTTACCAATCTCCTCTTTCACCCGACGAATCATCAGGATCTCGCCTCGTTTATTTATACTTACGGCAAGATTGATGACTTCTTTTTGTTTCTCGTCGGTCGACATGACCGCGCTCCTTTCTAGTCCAGAGCGCTCCTTGCGCTACTCCTTATATATTTTCAAGTTGCTTTACCCTTGTTGCTATTAAAGAGCTTAAAAGCGAAATAATAAAAAGTCAA
>JACOXZ010000013.1 GCA_016182105.1 Candidatus Liptonbacteria bacterium
GATTCACGATAAACATTTTGGTGAACTTCAGCCGCCGGAGCAGTCAGAACATGTTTGGCACCATGTTTTATCAGGCAGCACGGTCGATAAACCGGAAAGTTTGGTTTATGACGATCGTGACCACGGCGCTAAAAGCGATACCGAATCTGAACTTGAAAAAATGAAGAATAATAAGTAGACTTAATTCATGAAAAACGAAACCGTGAAATCCGGGCCCAAAGATTTTTTTTTGCATCTTCTTTCGATCATCGCTCTCTATGTAAGTGCCGGGAGTTTTATAACGTTGGTGTTCCAATACATCAATCTCGCGTTTCCGGATAAGCTTGAAGGCGCCGACTACTGGGTGAGACAGAGCGCCTATTCCGGGATTCGCTGGTCAATTGCTTCTCTTGTTATTGTGTTTCCTGTCTATATCATCACCAACCGGTTTTTGAATAAAATCTACGCGAAAGAGCCTGAGAAACGAAACCTCCGCATCAGACGCTGGCTGATTTATTTCACTCTATTTGCGGCGGCAACGATCGTAATTGGTGACCTGGTAACGCTGGTATATCAGCTGCTGGGCGGAGAGTTTACGTCCCGGTTTCTCCTTAAAGTTCTTACCGTATTCTTCGCCGCCGGAAGCGTCTTCTACTATTATTTATCTGACTTACGCCGGCATAAAACCAACTAGATGAAATTTTTTACCTACACAGTCATCGGGATAGTTGTTATCGCCGTCGTAGCCGGTTTTTTTGTGGTCGGATCTCCGAAGGACGAGCGAGCTCGCCGTTTTGATGGTGAGCGCGTCGGGAATTTGCAATACATTCAGTCGCAGGTGATTGAATATTGGCAGAATAAGAGCAAACTTCCGCAAAATCTCACAGCATTAAACGATTCCACGCGTAATGTTGTGATTCCTACGGATCCTGAAACAGGAAAGGAATATGGGTATGAAATTAAGGGACCTCTGCAGTTTGCCCTATGCGCTACGTTTGCAACTGTTACGAACATTGTGGAGCAGGAACGACTAGCAAAGCCGATCCCAACCGGTCCCTACGGGCCAATCCTTGGTGGCGATGTGTGGTCTCACGATGTCGGCCGAGTATGTTTTGATCGCACAATCGACAAAGATTTCTTTTCGAAGCGTCCACCAGTCGGATATTGACTTGCCTCAATCTCAAGGTCGGGGCTTTATTTTTTTTGCATACTTCTTCCTCGTCACGCCGCCTATTTCCTTCATGCCCTAATTCGCGCGAATGGTGGAGTGTGATACAATTACCAAAACTATATGAAAGAATTGGAAAGGGTACTAAAGGCGCTGGCCAATCGGCGAAGACTAGCCATTCTTGCCTATCTCAAGCGAAATAGGGAAGCGGCGGTTGCCGAGATTGCGGATGAGATTAACCTTTCGTTCAAGGCAACTTCAAAACACCTCGGTATTCTTACCGGCGTGGATATCGTTGATAAGGAGCAGAGGAGCGCGCAGGTTTTCTATCGTTTGGCATCAGGACAGAAGCCATCGGCCCGACACATTCTTTCTCTCCTCTAGTCTTTTTAACCTTTCCCTTATTCGCGCGAATGGTAGAATATGACGCATCGTGAGGTTATAAAAATTTTGAAGCGTAATGCAGTGGGGGTGCTGCCGACTGATACGATTTACGGAATTGTGGGATCGGCCTTGAGACCGAAGACGGTGGAGCGAATTTATAAGTTGCGTAAGCGGAATCGCAAGAAACCGATGATAATTCTAGTGAGCTCGATCACTGATCTAAAGCGCTTCGGCGTTAATGTTGACTCAAGAACTAAGAAAGTTCTGAGGCGGTTTTGGCCGGGCAAAGTAAGTATCATTCTGCCGTGCCCGTCGAAGAAGTTTACCTATCTCCATCGCGGGGCAAAAACACTTGCGTTCCGGCTCCCCGCTAAAAAATCACTCCGAGCGTTCCTTAAAAAGACAGGCCCGCTTGTCGCGCCGAGCGCGAACATTGAAGGTGAGAGGCCGGCGAGAACAGTCGCCGAGGCAAAACACTATTTTGGCAGTCGAGTTGATTTTTATGTTGATATCGGAGGGCTTCACGGCAAACCATCAAAGCTAGTTGATCTTGTGGGCAGACGGCGAGCGGTAGTTAGAGCGTGATATAATCTATTTATGCTCGCTGAGGATTTCAAGAAGTTTTTCCGCGGAGAAGTGTATTTTGATGGAGCGACGCTTGAGAAGTATAGCGAAGACGCCTCTATTTTTAAGGTGAAGCCGGAAGTAGTTGTGGCGCCACGAGATGTAGAGGACTTGAAAAACCTTGTTAAATTCGTCGCCGCCGAGAAAAAGAAGGGTAAGAATATTTCACTCACCGCTCGTTCCGGCGGGACGGATATGAGCGGCGGGCCGTTAAATGAGTCAATTATTATTGATTTCACAAAATATTTTAACCGTATCAAAGAAGTGGGGGACGGCTACGCGAGAGTGGAGCCGGGCGTATTTTATCGCGATTTTGAAAAGCAGACACTCGCAAAAGGCGGACAAATAATTCCTTCGTATCCTGCCTCCCGTGAGATCTGCACCGTGGGCGGGATGGTGGCCAATAATTCTGCCGGTGAAAAAACCTTGGCCTACGGCAAAACAGAGGATTATATCTTGGAGCTCAAAGCAGTTTTAGCGGATGGCGAAGAGTACATTATTAAACCCCTTACCAAAGCTGAACTTAATAAGAAACTTAAGCAGAAAAATTTCGAGGGCAAGATGTATCGCAAGCTTTATAAGTTAATTGAAGACAATTACGATTTAATCAAAAAAGCCAAGCCTAATGTCTCCAAAAATTCAGCTGGCTACTATCTATGGAATGTATGGGATAGAAAAAAATTTGATCTTACGAAACTCATCGTGGGTTCGCAGGGAACGCTCGCGTTCCTCACGGAGATTAAGTTTCGTCTCATCAAAAAGAAGCTGCACTCGCGGCTAGTTGTGGCGTTCCTTAAGGACCTCGCGCCGCTCGTCGAAATTATTCACACGGCGCTTGCGTTTAAGCCAGAGAGTTTTGAATCGTACGACGATAAGACCCTGAAACTTGCAATCCGTTTCTTCCCGGACATTTTAAAAATTATGAAAGGGAACGTCTTCTCGTTTGCTCTACAATTCGTACCGGAACTTTTTATTATTCTCCGGCACGGCATGCCTAAATTGGTGCTACTCGTCCAGTTGACGGGCGACGATGAGCTTGAACTTACTCGCCGCGAGAGGGAGCTCACGAGAGCACTCGAGAAATTTCATGTGCCGCTTCGTACCACTAAAACCGAGGATGAAGAGAAGAAATACTGGACAATTCGGCGCGAGAGCTTCAATCTTTTGAGGAATCGCGTAGAGGACAAGCATACCGCCCCATTTGTTGACGACGTTATCGTGCGGCCAGAGAAACTCACAGAATTTCTGCCGCGCCTCGCTGCCATTATCGAGAAACACAAAGACAAAATGATTTCAACCATTGCCGGGCATGCCGGCGACGGCAATTTCCATATTATCCCTTTAATGAATCTGGCTGATCCAGAAGCGAGGGCTCTGATCCCTAAGGTTGCTCTAGAAGTTTACGATCTTGTGAAGGAATTCGGAGGATCATTCACCGCCGAGCATAATGACGGCTTAATTCGCACCCCGTACCTCAAGAAGATGTTCGGTTCTAAAATCGTCAAACTTTTTGCTGAGACCAAAAAAATCTTTGATCCAGATAATATTTTTAATCCCAAAAAGAAAGTAGGAGGCGATCTTCGCTATGCGCTCGGCCACGTAAAGCATGAGTAAAAGCCCAAGTCAGGCCTGGTATACCAAGACGCTTTCGGAAATTGAAAAAGAACTTGAGACTGATTTTAAGCACGGCCTCAAAGAAGAGGAGGCAAAGAAACGTCTCAAGTCTTTTGGGCTAAACACCCTTCCAGAGGTAAAATCCGATTCGCTTCTAGAAATTTTCTTTCGGCAATTTCAAAGCTCTCTTATCTATGTTTTGCTTTTAGTTTGTGTCGCGCTTTTTCTGATAGGCGAGATCGCCGATGCCCTGATTATCCTTTTTGTTTTAACTTTTAACGCGGTAGTCGGAGCTATCCAGGAAGGCAAAGCGCAAAATACTTTAGCCGCGCTCAAGAGATTCGTCGAGACCGAAGCCATGGTCTTACGCAACGGCAAAGAAATTGTGATTCCAGACAAAGAGGTTGGGCCAGGAGATATTTTAGTCCTGCATCAGGGCGAAAAAGTGCCGGCTGACGCGAGGATTATTGAATCGCGAAATATCAAAACAGATGAGTCTTCGCTCACTGGCGAATCGGTTTCGGTTTCAAAGATTAAAACTATTCTTTCTAAAGCCGATCTTCCCACAGCGGATCAGAAAAATATGGTCTTCAAAGGCACTTATGTTGTAAGCGGCTATGGCCGGGCAGTTGCAGTTTTAACCGGGTCTTCGACCGTGATCGGCAAAATCAGCCAGGCTATTTCCTCGGTTAAGACCGAGATTCCTCTCCAAAAAGACATTCGTTATCTTTCACGGCTCATTATCATCACTGTTTCCGTAATTAGCGCCTCGATGTTTGTTTTAGGCCTTCTTCTCGATAAATCCGCGCGCGAAATGTTCGCAACGGTTGTTTCTCTATCTGTTTCGATCATCCCCGAAGGATTGCCGATTGTGATTACTTTGGTTTTAGCAAACGGCGTCTCACGGATGAGCAGAAGAAACGCCTTAGTGAAGAAGCTTCAGGCAGTTGAGGCGCTTGGGGAGGCGAACATCATTGCCGTAGATAAAACCGGGACGGTCACTAAAAACGAGCTCGTGGTGACTCGTATCTTTGCTGACCACAATCTTTTTGAGATAACTGGGAGCGGCTACGAACCAAAGGGCGAGGTGAAGCTAAACGGAAAAATGATTGAACCGACTAACCACCCCGAGCTTCTTTTAGCAGGCAAAATTGCAGCTCTCTCATCAGATGTGAATATCCGTTTCGATGAAAAAGAAAAAACCTGGCGCGTGATGGGCGATCCAACAGAAGCAGCCATTCTTGTGGCTTCCCAGAAAATCGGGATTGATAGGGAGGGATTACTCGAGGAAATGTCTCAATTAGTTGACTTGCCATTTGAACATGAAACTAAATTTCACGCCGTCTCTTTCAGGGCTGGCAAATCTCAGTTTTTGGCAGTGGCCGGAGCGCCGGAAATCATCCTAAAACTTTCCAAAAAAATATTCTTAAACGGCAAAGCTCTTTCTTTAACGGAAGAAAAACTTGGCGAGGTGGAGCATATTTTTCAAATTATGTCTATGCGCGGACTCAGGGTGGTGGCTTTCGCTTTCCGTGAATTGTCTCTTTCGGAGACGTTAAGCGATATTAAAGATCTAACTTTTGGGGGATTTTACGGAATGATTGACGCTCTCAGGCCAGAAGTGCCGCTCGCCATGGAAAAAGCCAAGCAAGCTGGAATGAAGGTGGTGATGATTACCGGCGACCATAAGCTAACAGCCGTGGCTATTGCTCGGGACGCGGGAATTTTTAAAAAAGGGGATGAAGTTTTAACAGGCGAAGAAATTGATAAATTAAGCGGCAAAGAATTAGATCGCCTGCTCACTAAGGTGACTGTTTTCTCTCGAGTGACTCCAGAACATAAGCTCAAAATCATTCAATCTTATCGCCGTCGAGGCGAAATTGTGGCCATGACTGGCGATGGCGTAAACGACGCACCTTCGCTTGTGGCCGCTGATTTGGGAGTAGCCATGGGCAAGATCGGCACGGAAGTGGCCAAAGAAGCTTCAGATATTGTGCTTCTGGATGACAATTTCGGAAGCATTACCTCGGCCGTAGAAGAGGGGAGAGCGCTCTATAAAACTATAAAAAAGGTCATTCTTTATCTCTTCTCAACCAGTATGGGAGAGTTTCTCACTATTTTGGGCGCTTTGCTTCTGGGATATCCCTTGCCGCTTTTACCCGCCCAAATCATCTGGCTGAATTTAGTGACTGACGGGTTTTTGACTGTAGCTCTGGCTATGGAGCCAAATGAGAAAAATCTCTTAACCGGAAAATTTTCTAGGCCTAAAAGATATTTCGTTGACAAGCTTATGTCGGTCAGGATCTTTGTGATGGCCGTTCCTATGATGGTGGGCGCTCTTTTCCTTTTTAATAAATACTTTGAAGTTGATATAGTTAAGGCCTGGACAATTTCTTTAACCACTCTTGCTATCTTTCAGTGGATCAACGCTTGGAACTGCCGAACCGAAAATCAGTCCTTTTTTAAAACCAATCCGTTAAGCAATAAATTCTTAGTGGGGGCTCTATTTATCATCATCGGTCTTCAGGTCGCGGCGGTACACGCGCCTTTTATGCAGTCAATTCTTCGGACCACGGATTTAAGCGTCAAAGAGTGGCTAATAGCTGTTGTCGTGGCCTTTTCAATTTTAGCCGCAGAAGAGATAAGAAAATTTATCTATCGGAAATGGAAAAACACTTGACCGTAAAAATTTACGGCTTTGTTCAAGGCATGTTTTTTCGCTTTGGAGCTAAGGTTGAGGCGGAAAAACGGGGGATTAAAGGCTTTGCGCGGAATGAAGACGACGGCAGTGTCTATATCGAGGCTGAAGGCAACGAAAAAGATCTCTCTCAATTCTTGGAATGGTGTAGGAAGGGCCCGGCGCTCGCCAAGGTAGAAAAAGTGGACTTTGAATTTAAAAACGAGCTGAAGGGATTTAAAAGTTTTGATGTAAAATAGGCCAATTTTAGGGGGACTTGACAGGTATTGTTCTTTGCGAAGGTGGGTCTTGACATTATTTCCATATTTGTAAAAATGTAAAAATATGACAGTCGCCAAAATCAGCGCTAAAATACCGGCCAAAGTATTTAAGGCCGTAAGCAGTGAGTGCGGTTTTAAAATCTTCTATATCCTTAGCCTTAAGAAGGAACTTTGCGTTTCTGATATTGCCGATGAGGTCGGGCTTTCGATGCCCGCCATTTCTCACCAGCTCCATAAAATGGAGGGCGCCGGCTTGGTTATTTCAAAGCGGATGGGCCGGACAATCTGCTACCGCCTCAAAATCAATCGTTTAACAACGGATTTAATGAAGTGCTTCCGCTACCTTCTCTCCCAAAAATGAATAAAATAAATACTTAAAAAATGCTTCTTGAATTCTACGGTCGCGAATGCCCCCATTGTCTACATATGGCGCCTTTAGTCGAGCGTCTCGAAAAAGAAATTGGCGTCAAAGTCGAGCAATACGAAGTCTGGTCGAGTGAAGAAAATGCCCGGAAGATGGAGGAATACGACAAAGGCCTCTGCGACGGCGTGCCCTTTTTCTTCAATACCGCTACAGGTAAATTCATTTGCGGATCCACCGCTTACGAAAACTTAAAACAGTGGGCCGGCATTGGCCAATAAAAAATGAAGGCGAAATTTTCCTGGGGCATAGTCGGCTTTATTATTTTTCTGGGCGTACTTGCGACTGGCTTGGGTATTATTCATAAACTCCCGAACAATTCAGCGCAAAACCTTATTTCTCCCGAAGCCATTTCGACCACGGCCGAGTCCCAGTCGGAAAATAATGATGTTTTGCGAGCGGAAAAAAACATTATGATCACGAACGGCGTCAAACACAGCGTTCCGCTCGAAGAAATCATCGGCGGCGGGCCGCCCAAAGACGGCATCCCCTCGATTGACAATCCGAAATTTGTTTCTGTGAGCATGGCGACATCACTAAAAGATTCAGAACCGGGAATCGCCTTAGAGTTAAACGGCGTAAATCGTTTTTATCCCTTCCAGATCCTTGTTTGGCATGAAATCGTAAACGACACCATCGGCGGGCAAAGAGCGTTCATAACCTATTGTCCGCTCTGCCTCTCCGGAATAGTTTTCGATCCGCTCGTGAAAGGCGAGCGGGTCGAGTTCGGCACCTCGGGCAAACTCTGGAATTCAAACCTGGTTATGTACGACCGCAAGACGGATAGTCTCTGGTCGCAGATTTTAGGAGAGGCAATCGTGGGCGAGATGACCGGAGTAAAGCTCGAGGTTCTGCCGTCAGATATGGTGCGCTTTGGCGATTGGAAAAAACTCCATCCAGATGGCCAAGTTCTCTCGCGGGATACAGGCACCATTCGTCTCTACGGTGTTGACCCTTACGGCGATTACTATACGACTCCCGGCACTTACTTCCCGGTTTCAAAGAAAGACGAGCGCCTCGGCGAGAAAGATTTTATTTTAGGAGTCGTTCTTGACGGCAAAGCCAAGGCCTACTTTCCGCCGTCAATCAAAAAAATGGGGGAGATTATTGATTCCTTCGCCGGTAAAACCATAGTGGCGCGATATGAAAAGGATATTGACGCCGTTCGCCTTTTCGAAAAGAAAAATAATGGAGCGCTTGAACGCATAAATCCGTTCGCCGCGTTCTGGTTTTCTTGGGTCGCCGTCCATCCCGAAACAGAACTTTACAAGTAGTGCCTTAAATGGAAAATATCGAATCCAAGAAATACGATGTGGTCATTATCGGCGGCGGCGTGGTTGGCGCCGCCCTTCTTTACGTGCTTGTTCGCCATACCAATATCTCCCGTATCGTCCTCCTCGAGAAATATCCCAAGCTTGCCCAAGTAAACTCCTCGAGCAAAAACAACAGCCAGACGCTTCACTTCGGCGACATTGAGACCAACTACTCCCTGCCCAAAGCCAAAGCCGTGAAAGAAGCCACAGAGATGATTTTGCGCTACATCAAAGAGGTCGGCGATCCGGGAGGAAGTATAATCTGCGGGCCGGCCGGAAAAATGGTCTTGGGCGTTGGCGAAAAAGAAGTCCGGTTACTTACGGAAAGATATGAAATCTTCAAAAATCTCTTTCCGAAGCTCGAAAAACTCGGCCGAGACCAAATTGCCAAACTTGAGCCAAAAGTGGTCCGAGGGCGAAACCCTCTTGAAAAAATTTTAGCCCTTTATTCGGGGGAGGCGTGCACGGTTGATTTCGGGAAACTTGCGGAATCGTTTGTCGAAAATGCAAAGCGAATCGGCGGCGAGCGCGTTCAAGTTTTTTTAAACAGCAAAGCCGGAGAAATCCGCAAAACCGAAAACAGTTACTTTATCAGGGCCGGAATGAATTTTTTCCAGGGGACGGTGGTGGTGGTCGCGGCCGGCAACCACAGTCTCCTTCTTGCTAAATCAATGGGCTACGGCAAGGAATACAGCGTCCTTCCGACCCAGGGCAACTTTTATTACACGCCGAACGTTTTGGGCGGGAAAGTCTACACCGTTCAAGTGGAAAAACTGCCGTTTGCCGCGGTTCATGGCGATCCGGATTTAAATGTGCCGGAGAAAACACGTTTTGGACCCACCGCCCGCGTGATTCCGTGGCTTGAAGCGCGAAATTATAGAACAACCCTCGACTTTATGAAATCTTTCGGATGGAACTTCAATTCAATTATCACCGTCTTTAAAATAATGTCTGATCCTGTTATATTCAAATTCATCCTTCGGAACTTTTTTTTCAGATGGCCTTTGATCGGCAAGCGGCTTTATCTAAAGCAAATCAGAAAAATTATCCCCAGTATTAAGCTAAAAGACGTAAAACTCGCGAAAGGCATCGGCGGCATCCGGGCGCAGGTCATTGATACCGAGAAAAAACAACTCCTTCTGGGTGAGGTAAAAATTATCGGTGAAAACATCATTTTTAACATGACCCCTTCGCCCGGAGCCACCTCTTCTCTAAAAAGCGCTTTTGACGACGCAAGAAAAGTAATCGAATTTTTTCGAGGCCAATATGTTTTTTCCTAAAAAGGTCGGTAAAAAAAATTAATCTAAAATAAACTAATGATATTTCCTTCATTGCTCTTCTTCGACAATTGGGGTCTTTTCATTCTTCGGCTCGCGATCGGCCTCATCTTCATCTATCATGCCATCCCGAAGGTCAAAAACGCCAAGGGCATGGCCGGAATGATGGGCATGGCCAATATGGGCGGAATGATTCTCCTTTTAGGGTCGATTGAACTGCTTTCCGGGATCTCTATTATTTTCGGCTACCTCACCCAGCTGGCCGCCCTCCTTCTTGCGATCGTGATGGTAGGGTCGATCTTAATGAAAATAATGCGTTGGCACGTGCCTTTTGCGGCCATGGACAAAACCGGCTGGGAGTTTGACTTGATCCTCCTCGCCGCGGCCCTGGCCATCCTCTTTACGGGCGGCGGTTCCTTTGTTATCCAGCCGTAAATCGAAAACAAGCAATGCGCAAAACAAGTACATTTATTATCGTAGCTATTGTGCTTGCCGCTCTAGGTTTTGCTGTTTTCCGCAGTCAAGTTCAACCAGGGCTTGAGACGAGCGTTTCGCGCTCCGAAAACCTAGGCAAGGCGCCTGATTTCAGCCTCTCTGATTACGGCGGCAAAAAAGTTAGCTTGTCTGATTTTGTCGGGAAACCGCTGGTTATCAATTCCTGGGCCGCTTGGTGTCCCTTCTGCCGCGAAGAGTTGCCTGACTTTGTCACGGTCCAGAAGGAATTTGAAGGCAAGGTGGTATTCATCGCCATTGACCGCGGCGAGTCTCTTTCGGTCGCGAAAAAATATACCGATGAGCTTGGCGTAACTGCGAGTCTCATCCTTCTTCTTGACCCCGATGATTCTTTCTACGGGTCAGTCGGCGGTTTCTCGATGCCCGAGACCATCTTTGTTGATAAAGAGGGCGTAATCCGCGATCACAAGCGCGGGCCAATGGCAGTTCCGGAAATCAGAGAAAGAACCCAAAAAATACTCTAATGATCGGGAAAGAATGAGTAATAAGCACCAGCCGATCGATTATAACTACATAACCGATGGCATCTATATCGGCACCAACCAATGCTGTCAAACCCACTTTGACTCAAGCCTTTTAAACCAAGAAGGCATC
>JACOXZ010000014.1 GCA_016182105.1 Candidatus Liptonbacteria bacterium
TTGTCTTCAGCGAACAGCAATGCCCAGACGCTACTGCGGACCAAAGTTGTCTTCTCAAGAGCGTCGCTAGGCTCGGCTTCCGGAAGAGCCAAAACTTCTGCTGATGACATCGCTACCTTAACCTTTGCGGCTGACGCAGCTGGCTCGGTCGCCATTAACTCTGTGACCGTAACCTTTTCAGGGGATGCTCCGTCAAACGCAGCGTTCTTAGACGGGGTCCTCTTGCTTGACGAGAACGGTTCAGCGCTTGGCACTGGGAACGTCACTTCTTCAGCTTGTACTGGCGGCAATTCCTGCTCCAAGTCGTTCCTTCTTGGCGCGACAAACACTGGTCAGGTGGTGAATGCCGGTCAGACAAGGACCTGGACGCTTAGGATTGACTCAACAAAGACGAGGACAGCCCAAGCGAGCATCTCCCAGACCTTGACTGCCACGGTTAATATCTTGGGTGATATGAAATTCACCGATGGTCTTGACTCAGGTGCCTCAACTGTTATTAACATTTTGGCACCGTACGTCACTGCGCCACTTAGCATCACCGGTGTATCCTACGCCATAGGTACTTAATCGGTTAAACTTGATTCCGAGCAAGAGTTCCTTGTCTCTTGTCCGGATAAAACCAGGAAGCCTCGACATCGGTCGGGGCTTTTTGGATTTTGGCGGAAAATTGTATGATTGCTTAAAGTGATGACCAATTACTTGCTTAAAACTATTAAAATTTTCGTATTTATCGCTGTTATCGGCACGCCGCTTTTTTACTTGAAACGAGCAGTTTATCCCTTTACCCTAACCAAAACCGCTTTTTTTCAAGGATTAGTCGAGATAACTTTTTTTCTCTGGCTCGCTCTCGCAACTATCGATAAAAGATATCGGCCGCGAAAAAGCCTTGTCCTTCTAGGGTTGGCTATGTTTATAGGAGCTTTGGTTTTTACTGCCATAACCGGCGCGGATATTTCGCGGAGTTTTTGGTCAACTCAAGAGAGAAATTTGGGAGTTATCACCATTATCCATTTAGCGCTTTTTACGCTTGTTCTCTCGAGCTTATGGAAAGAGATTCCCTGGAAGTCGCTTTTATATTCCTCCCTAACCACCTCTTTTATTGTTTCCGTGATTGCCTTTCTTCAAATCATAAACCCCAACCTCTTACTTAATGAACAAATAGGCGGTCGGCCAGGAGCCACTTTCGGGAACCCCACTTTCCTCGCCGGCTATTTGATATTTAATATTTTTTTGAGTCTCTATTTTCTTTTGCATCTTTTCGAGGAGCGGGTGAGCGGCATTCGCAAGCGGAAGTTTATCCTCGAGGCAGTTTTTCTTTCCTTAGTTTTCGTCTTGGATATTCTTGCGGTTTTTCGCGCCCAGACTCGAGGCGACATTCTAGGGCTTTTGCTTGGAGTGTTTGTCCTCCTTTTTCTTTTTGGACTCCGACCGCCAAAACTTAAAGCTAAACTGCTTAGCGAAAGAAAGTTTTATCTCGTTCTATGGTTGCTTGCGGTTGTTTTAACTTCCGCTTTTTGGTTCACCAAATCTTCTTCTTTTTGGAGTGGCATTCCGGGACTAAATCGCTTTCAAGATATTTCTCTTTCATCATCATCCCTTCTTCCGAGAATTATTGCCTTAAGGGCCGCTTGGCAAGGATTTTTGGAGAAGCCGCTTACGGGTTGGGGATGGGAGAATTTTAATATTGTATTCAATAAACACTATGACCCGCGAGCGCTTGAAATAAGCTATCAGGAGACCCGTTTTGACAAGCCCCATAACGCACTTGCGGAATACTTTGTAAGCGGCGGCCTTATTCTCGGCCTCGCTTATCTGGCGCTTATCGGTATTTTTCTCTACTCGATTTGGCGCCTTCGCGATAAAACCCTAGGCAACCTGCTTATAGCCGTCCTCTTCGCTTACTTTACGAGAAATCTTTTCGTTTTTGAAACCATCGGCCCGTTTTTTATGTTCTTTATGATCCTCGGCTTTGTTCATGGCAAGCGCTTAGAGAAAATAAATGCAAAAGCAGATTCAAAGGATAGCCAAGACCCGCCTCTTAAAGGCGGTGTCCAAACTTTTACGCTAATTTCCTCCGCTCTAGTAGCCATTATCGCGGTCTATTTCTTGAATATCCAGACGATCATAGCGGTTAGGCACCAATACTGGGGTTTTGTCTATTTTGTTAGAAACGAGCCTACTAAGGCCGTAGAGAATTTTCATCAAGGAGTCGAGCTTTGGACGCCTTACCGCTCCAATTTCAAAAGAGATTACGCGACTACTGTTGCCGAGGCCTATTTCTATGGCAAACTTACCTCGGAAGACGAGGTTCGTCGGGCTGTGTCCACTATGGAAGAAGTGGCCGCTGAACATCCCAAAGATTTTTATAACCACCAGGTTTTGATTGATATATATAACCAGGTTTCTGACGTTGATCCGGAAAATTTCTTAAAAAAAGCCGAACGTGAAGCCGAGATCGCACTAACCCTTAGCCCTAATCGGCAGGAGGTTTACTTCTCGCTTTCCAAAACAAAGTTTATAGAAGGCAAAGCAAGCGAAGCTTTTGAAATTTTAAAGCACGCCATTGAGTTAAACGATAAAGTGCCTGATGCCCACTTCTATTATGGTCTCTTGGCTTTTGAAAATCACGAGCTTGAGATCGGTTATCAGGAAATTAAGAAAGCCCTCGCGCTTGGCAGGCGTTGGAAGCGTTATCATGAGCCGCGGGTGGTAGGAAACTACTTTGCCGATGCTGGGCATCTCCCTGAAGCAATTGAGCTTTACAATACAGCCCTAGAGCTTGAGCCAAGCGATTTGGACGCCAAGATGAATCTGGGCATTGCCTATTTTCTAGTCGGCGAGAGAGAACTCGCCCGTTCCTCTATCTTAGAAGTCAGCCGGAATTTTGATTTAAAGCAAAGTCCACGATATCAAGACATTAAAGAGATTTTGGACGAGCTTGGAATAAAACTTTAACTTGGTTAATTTCGGATTCCGTGATATAATTTAGAAAGCCCTGCGACGGCTTATTTAATTTTTGTTCCAATTTATGCCCAAAAATCCTCAAAAATCAAAAGAAGAATTGACTCCTAAAAAACCGCAAGAAGTTTCCTATGAAGCCAAAGACATCTACGTCCTTGAGGGCTTGGAGCCGGTCCGGAAGAGGCCGGGGATGTACGTGGGTTCAACCGGCGTTGACGGACTTCATCATTTGATCTGGGAAGTGGTTGATAACGCGATTGACGAGGCCATGGCTGGCTATGCCAAAAACATCACGGTTGAGCTTCTAGCAGAGAATAAAGTGAGCGTCACTGACGACGGCCGCGGCATCCCGGTTGATATGCACGCCCAGACCAAAAAGTCGGCCTTGGAGACCGTAATGACCACGCTTCACGCCGGAGGTAAATTCGGCGGCGAATCATACAAAGTGGCTGGCGGACTTCACGGAGTGGGCGTTTCGGTGGTGAACGCCCTCTCCGATTATCTACGGGTTGAGGTTTGCCGCGATCAAGGTCTCTACGTACAAGAATATGTTAGAGGTAAACCCAAAGAAAAGGTTAAAAAAATCGGCACCTGCAAAAAGACCGGCACCAAAGTAATTTTTTCGCCGGACAGAGAGGTTTTCTCAAGCCTTGAATTCAATGATAAACGCATCATTGACCACCTGCGCCAGCAGGCCTTCCTTACCAAGGGCATTCGGATCAATTTCTTGGACCACAGGTCGTCCCCGCCCCAGTTTTACGGCTTCTATTTTGAAGGCGGTCTCCTATCTTTTGTGAAATATTTGGCGCACGGAAAAAAGCCGCTCCAAGAAGATGTTTTCTATATCCATAGAACGCAGGAAAAAATCGAGGTGGAATCTGCCCTGCTTTACATTGACGACCTCGAGGTTCGGGAGCTAAGTTTTGCGAACAACATCTACACGCCTGACGGCGGAATGCATTTAACCGGTTTCAAGTCGGCCTTAACCCGATCTTTAAATAACTATGCCCGGGCCGAGAAGTATCTCAAAGAAAAAGATGAGAACTTGACGAGCGATGATACGCGCGAGGGTTTGGTGGCGATAGTCTCCGTCAAATTAAGGGAGCCGCAGTTTGAGGGTCAGACCAAGGCGCGGCTGGGGAATCCGGAGGCGCGGACAGCGGTTGAGGCGGTGGTGAACGACGCTCTAAAGGAATTTTTTGAAAAGCGGCCAGCTGAAGCGCGGAGAGTCCTTGCGAAGGTGATGCTTGCTGCCAAAGCCAGGCTTGCTGCTAAAGCTGCTAAAGACACGGTCTTGAGACGAGGCGCGCTTGAAGGCCTTACTTTGCCCGGCAAGCTCGCTGACTGCATATCTCGAAACCCAGTTGATTCCGAGCTTTTTATCGTGGAGGGCGATTCAGCGGGAGGGAGCGCGAAGTCCGGCCGGGACCGGAAAGTACAAGCCATTCTGCCGCTTAAAGGCAAAATTTTGAATGTGGAGAAAGCGCGGCTCGACAAGATGCTCGTGAATCTCGAGATCCGTTCTTTGGTTGTCGCGATCGGAACCGCGATAGGCGAGGAATTTGATTTAGCGAAAATCCGCTATCACAAGGTAATTTTGATGACTGACGCTGATGTTGACGGCGCCCATATCCGAACCCTGCTTTTAACTCTTTTCTATCGTTATTTCCGAAAAGTGATTGAAGCAGGCTACCTTTATATTGCCCAGCCGCCGCTCTATCGAATCCAAACCGGTAAAAATGTCCGTTATGCCTACACCGAGAGTGAAAAGCAAGGCATCGTGAAAGAGCTTCAAAAATCCAAAGAGGGACCCTTGATCCAGCGCTACAAAGGTTTAGGCGAGATGAACCCGAGCCAGCTTTGGGAGACGACCATGAATCCCGCCTTAAGGCTCCTGAAGCGTGTCGAGATTGAAGACGCAAAAGAAGCTGATCGGCTTTTTGATATCTTGATGGGCGATGAGGTTCTGCCGCGAAAACAATTCATCCAGACCCACGCTCTCTCTGTTAAAAACCTTGACATTTAAGGAGGCTATCTCATACTTAGGCGGTCTTATGAGAGTGATTCCGAGACTCAAAAAATTTTTTGAGGAGGCGCGGCAGGAGTTCCGTCACGTGAACTGGCCAACTAGGAACGAAGCTGTAAAACTTACCGCGCTGGTGATCGGGATTTCGTTGGGTATCGCCGCATTTTTGGGATCTTTTGATTATCTTTTCTCTTTTCTTTTAAGACTTCTGGTTTTGAGATAAATTAAGAGGGATGACCAAAAACGATCTACAAGCCAAGGAGACTACCGGTTTAAGGCAGTGGTACGCTGTCCACACCTATTCCGGATACGAAGAGGCAGTGGCTCGCTACTTAAAGCAGCGTGTTGAATCCCTGCTTATGGGCGATAAGATTTTTAATGTAATTGTCCCTAAAGAGAAGAAGATAAAAGTTAAAAGCGGTCACCGGGAAACGATTGAAGAGAAGATTTATCCGGGCTATGTCCTTGTCGAGATGATTTTAACCGAGGACTCCTGGTATGTGGTCCGAAATACGCCTCGGGTAACCGGCTTTGTGGGAACCGACAATACCAAGCCTACGCCTCTCTCTAAGGAAGAAGTGGAGTCAATATTCACGCGGATGGGCAAAGAAGAGAGCAAGTTTAACCTTGATCTCCGAGCAGGGGATCTCGTAAAGATCATTGACGGTCCTTTCAAAGATTATGAGGGAAAAATTTCCGGCATTGACGAGGAGCGGGGACACGTAAAGGTGCTTGTTCCGATTTTTGGCCGGGACACGGCTCTCGAGCTTGACTCACTTCAAGTAAAGAAGGTCTAGGATTTTATGGTCGTGACCTACACACGCGAACAATCGCCTTTCCGCTACCGCTTGAACCCCCAGCGTGGGTTCTCGCTGGCGCTTCGGCCTCGCTCGCCCCGCCCGACGGTTTTTGAGAAGCTATCGGAAACGCCGAAAGCTTGGTTCCTGAGCTTGTCGAAGGATTTCGGCGTTGAGATGCAGGCGCGTGGCTGCCGCTGGAGCAGACACGACGCCGGTTCGAGAAAGCCGTCAGGCGGGGCACCCTGCCCGCTCGGCCTCAGAGCCGCGCGGAAAGGCGATTGTTCGCGTCACACTCAACAACACTAAAATGCAGCAGTGTTTTTTTTGTTCGCAAAACTTAAAAGAGATTGATTATAAAGAAACAGAACTTCTTCGCCGTTTTACTTCGAGCCAAGCCAAAATTATCGACCCTAAGCATAGCGGCATTTGCGCGAAGCATCAGCGCCGTTTAGCTCTAGCCATAAAAAGAGCAAGATTCATGGGGCTACTGCCCTTTGTCGCGCGCTGAAATGCTTTTTACGGCGTTGAATCAAAAAATTTTCGAAGTTTTTTTCGGTTTCAGCCGCCACAATTCTATACTGGATGCGGTTTTCGTATTTCTGGCGAAATTCCTGCCTTATCTTCTTACCCTTGGCTTTTTGGTTTTAATTTTTTATAAATCGAGCTTCCGTCGTCGGCTCTTTTTTTATATCGAAGCGGCGCTTGCCTTAATTTTAGGGAGCGGACTACTCGTTCAATTTTTCCGATTTTTTTATCATCACCCCCGGCCGTTTGAAGAAATCGGATTTACCCCCCTTATTGCTCCACCTATAAGCAGTTCTTTTCCTTCTAATCACGCCGCAATCTTGTTTGCGCTTTCGCTTCTGATTTTTTATTTGAACCGGCGTTTAGGAATTTGGTTTTTTATCTTGTCTTTCTTAAACGGTTTGGCAAGGGTTGTGGTCGGCGTCCATTGGCCGCTAGATATCTTAGGCGGCGCGCTCGTAGGAGTTCTCTCCGCTTTCCTAATTCATCGCTGGCTTGACCCCCTAGCCAAGAAAGTCTAGGACTCTTTTGTTATAAAAAGTGGGCAGAGAGGGATTTTCACTACTCACTCGCTCCGCTCGCTCCGTTTTCAGAACCGCACGGTTTCTGAATAATCTCCTACACGGAGGGAACCCGGCTGCTTTCCCTCCGACCCACCCTTCGTTCAAATCCCACCAAAAGCAAACGGCTCCACCTTGTGCGGAGCCGTTTGCTTTGTGCCCGGGGTGGGACTTGAACCCACAAGACCTTGCGGTCAGCGGATTTTGAGTCCGCTCTGGTTCCCAATTTCAGCACCCGGGCGCCTCTAACATTTAACTCCAGCTTATTGCTAAAATCAAGAAGAAGTTTTAGAATAGTTTGGGAATGACTCGGCTCGTTTGGAATAGCGGTATCACCAAGTACAGACCCAAACCTTGTTTGTGTGGTTGCAGTGAGCTTTTGGAAGTTCACAAATATCCCAAAAAGGAAGGAGGAGGTTTTAGCTATGTTGTTAATGATTTTATAAAAGGTCATAGCAAGCGCGGCCCCGGCGGTTTTGATCAGAAAATTCATCGCCCTCGTCTGTGTGCATGCGGCTGTGGTAATTTAACAAAGAAACACAGAGGTCGGTTCAGCCTTTTTATCAAAGGACATGAGAATATTAATAGAGTACCATGGAATAAAAATAAGAGATTTCCAGCGGCAACGCGAGCCAAAATGAGTTTAGCTCGATTAGGATGGGAGCCATACAACAAACTTCCTATCGATAAAGAAAAACTTCGGCGGCTATACGTAATTCAGAAGAAGTCAATTAATCAGGTTAGCCAAATTTTAGACATTTCAAGAGATGCTATTAAAAATAGGTTGAGAGCTTTCGGATGGAGTCGAACAACTAAAGACTCTTGTTCTCTTCCGGCATTTCGTGATCGAATGCGGATATTAAGAGTTAGAGCCCTTACTTCACAAAAGTCTATCGAAACTCCAAATAAGCTCGAAAAATTAGTATACAGTACCCTCGACAAATACGAAGTGGATTATCAAAGGCAAGCCTCCTTATTTGATAAGTTTGTGGTGGATATTCTTTTTCCTAAACGGCGTTTAGTTCTCGAGATACTTGGTCGATATTGGCATCAAAATCCTAAAATCAGGAAAAAAGATTATTCAAAGAAGAGATACTTAGAAAAGTGTGGCTATGAAGTTGAGGAATTGTGGGATTATGAAATTAAGAAAATCGGCATCCAGCCCCTTCTCGAAGGGGTCCTCGAAAAATATCACCTGATTTGACATGGCTAGAGTAATAGCAATTTGTAATGCCAAAGGGGGCGTTGGAAAGACAACCACTGCCGTAAATCTCGGCGCTTACCTGGCCGCCGCTGGCCGTAGGACCTTGCTTGTCGATTTTGATCCGCAAGCCAATGCTTCCTCTGCCTTAGGCGCGAATCCTCTTGAGATCTCTCTTAGCGTTTATCACGGAATTTTGGGCGCGGTCCAACCGCACCAAGTTTTGCGGCCGACGCAGCTTCACAATTTCCATTTCGTGCCCTCGGCGCCACACTTGGCAGGCGCCTTGGTTGAGCTCGTGAACGAACCAGAGAGAGAATATTTTTTAAGAAGATTCCTGAATCACTTGCGGCACCGCTATGATTACGTTTTGATTGACCTGCCTCCGAGCTTGAGTTTACTCACGGTAAACGGCCTTGTGGCAGGGGATGAGGTCATAATCCCGGTTCAGGCCGAGTATTACAGTCTTGAAGGCTTGGGCCAGCTGCTTCAGACGGTAGATCTTATTCGAAACAACTTAAGGCACCCCCTTAAAGTTACCGGAGCTTTTATAACTATGTATGATAAGCGTGAGCACTTGAGTCGCGAAGTGGCGCGCGAACTCCGGAAACATTTTCCCCATCCCGTGTTTCAAACCGAAATTCCGAGGAGCGTGGCTTTGGCCGAGGCGCCGAGTTTTTCAAAACCCATCTTGCTTTACCGCCCTGATTCAGTGGGTGCCTTGGCTTACCGTAATTTAGCTGAGGAAATTATTAAGCAAGAAGTTGCCTTTGGACCGGTAGCGCAAACTGTATCGAGCCAAAACTTCGGCAATTTTAATATTTAGATTTTGTTAAAAATTCGAACTGAAAGTGAAGAATTTTTTCTACAAAATCTTAACCCCGCCCCTTTATGGCTAAGACTATAATGACACATCAAAACAAAGACGCAGTCGAATCGCTCCGCTTAGCTTTGATTTGTTGTCCAGATTATGTGAGCAAAGGGGCGGGGTGCTCAATTTTGTGGCTAAATTTTCTTCGCCACAAGATGGGCTCTGAAATTTAGACAAAACTGGCATGTTAGGCAAGGGATTAGAATCATTAATACCTTCAAGTAGGTCAAAACCGTCTTCAGGAGCAGAGGCACCCCCGCGGACGTCAAAGTCGAGCGAAGCGGTCTTCCAAATAGAAGTCGAAAAAATCAAACCAAATCCTCATCAGCCGAGAAAAGATTTTGAGAAGGGCGGGCTCGAGGATCTCGCTCACTCCATCCGTGAGGTCGGTTTTCTTCAGCCGCTTGTTGTTTCTAAGATAGAGCGTGAGACCGAAGCCGGTACTGAGGTAGAATACCATCTTATTGCCGGTGAGCGGCGGCTTTTGGCCGCGAGAATCTTAGGACTTGAGAGGGTGCCGGCAATTGTTAGGACTATAAATACCGAGCATGAGCGGCTCCAGATGGCGGTTATAGAAAATCTCCAAAGGGAAAACCTGAATCCTATTGAGATGGCGAGAGCCTTCGCCAAGCTCCAGGATGAATTTTCTCTAACTCAAAGAGAGATTGCGACTCGCCTCGGCAAAAGTCGGGAATCAATCGCGAACTCCGTGAGACTTCTTGATTTGCCGGTCATGATCCAAGAAGCTCTTATAAAAAATCAGATTACCGAGACCCATGGCCGTCTTCTTCTAGCCGTAACTGACGCTGCAGCCCAAGAGAGATTTTTTCAAGATCTTATAGCAAGCCGTTTAACGACAAGAGAGCTTAAAAACAGAGTCCGCGACCCGAAGTGGAAAAAAGATACTGGGGAAAAAGATTTACCTCCAGAGCTAAAAGATATGGAGGTGAAATTAAGCGCCGCTTTGGGGGCGCCAGTAAAAATATCACAGAGCGGCGAGACTGGAAAAATCACCATCACTTTTTACTCACCCGAAGAGCTAAAAAATATTCTGGAGCACTTAGGTGGCGGAGAGGGATAGTTATTTTTTGTACGGCCCCCTCAGGCGCTTTAGTAAATTTTTATTCTTTTTGCGGAGCTCGGCGCGGATATGGTCTTTGGCAAGCGAGGTTTTTGCAAACTCGAGCCACTTGCTTTCTGGTTTTTTATTTTTTTGGGTCAAGATTTCTACAAGGTCGCCCGAAGAGAGCTTGGTGTCAAGTGGAACAATCTTGCCGTTCACCTTGGCGGAAGTCGCGGCATTGCCTATTTCGGTGTGGATGTGGTAGGCGAAATCAATCAGCGTTCCGTTCAGAGGAAGATCAATGACATCGCCTTTAGGAGTCAGAACGAAGATTCTGTCCTGAAAAAATTTTATTTTTGCATCTCCCAGGAATTCTTCAGGACTTGAATCCCGACCTCGGTATTTATCGAGCCAGTTCCTTAATTGGCCGACGAGGCCGATTTCCTTTTCCAGATTTTTCGGAAGTTTTTGAGACTTACCTTGACTTCGGTTTTGCTCGTAAAGCCAGTGCCCAGCAAGACCGTTTTCATTTTCCTCATGCATTTTCGCGGTCCTGATCTGAATCTCTAAGTTTTTCTCTCGTGGGCCAACGACCGTTGTGTGGAGACTGCGGTAGCTGTTTAGTTTGGGCATCGCGATATAATCCTTAATTCGGCCAGGGATAGGAGGCCACATGTGGTGCACAATTCCCAAAACCGCGTAGCATTCGGGGATGGTTTCCATAATGATCCGCATAGCCACTAAATCATAAATTTTTTCGATATCCATCTCGTAACGTTTAAGTTTTTCGTAGAGACTGGAGTAGCGTTTGGCGCGAAAGTCGATCTCTCTCTAAGATATTTTTCCCTTGTCCGATATTCGTCTTTAACCAGCTCTTTAAGAGATTCGTATTCTTTGGGATAAAGATAAGGGAAAGCCGTATCTTTAAGTTCACCGCTTAAGTTCTGCATGCCTAGCCGGAGAGCCAAGGGCGCATAAATATCTTGCGCCTCCAAGGCAATTTTTTTCTGTTCAGGCGGCGGCAGGGCGCCGATCGTTCTCACTTTGAAGAGCTCTTCGGCTAATTTCAAAAAAACCACTCTTAAGTCCTGGCTCAAAGCCAAGATAAGTTTTCTTAAGTTTTCCGCCCTAGCTCCGCTCTTTAGGTCTTGAACCTTACCGAGCCTTGCGGCTCCCTCGACAAGGAAGGCGATATCTTCGCCTAACTGCTTTTTAATGAAGTCCAATGAAAGAGATCCTTTTTTAAATGGCTCAATTATTAAACCCGCTCCAACTGTCGCTTCGTCGAGCTGCCACTTATAGAGAATCTCGGCAATCGGCAGTCGGCTGGTCGAATGCTCTAGATTTTTAATCAAGCTAAAAGCTTGGCTAATCAAGCTTTCCGGTTTTTTCTCGATAATTTCTCTAACCGTCATTTTCTTTCTTTTACCCCTTTTCTTTAAGGGGGTTTACCCAAGATGCGTAGTCGCAGGCGGGATAGCGGTTGCAGCCCCAGAAGATTTTACCTCTCGCGCGTCCATTCTTTCGGACGACTCTTTCTATAATTTCTCCTTCTTTACATTTCGGGCAAATAAGCCCGATAGATTTAGGAGGCTCTTTCAAAGTCTTTTTATTTTTACAGTCAGGGTAACCGGAACAAGACAAGAACTTTCCGAAACGGCCGAATTTGACGATCATCGGTTTTCCGCAGAGTTCGCAGACGATATCGGTTTTTTCCTCGGTTAGTTCTTTTTTGGAAACTTCCTGATACTTCTCCTCAAGATTTTTAGAGAAAGGATTGTAGAATTTACGGATAACTCCATGCCACTCCTTATCGCCTTTTGCAATTTCATCCAGATCTTCTTCCATTTTGGCTGTAAATTGGACATCCACAACTTCTGGAAAATTCTCGGTCATCACCTTGTTTACCAATGTTCCGATATCAGTTGGAAAAAATTTGCCCTGATTTTTTTCCACATAGCCCCTTTCTTGAATTACCGAAATGATCGGCGCATAAGTCGATGGCCGGCCAATGCCGTAATTTTCGAGCGTTTTAATAAGTGAAGCCTCATTATAGCGGGGAGGCGGTTCAGTGTGGTGTTCTTCGGCTTTTGCTTTGATAAGTTTAAGATCTTCTTTTTCTTCGAGGGGCGGGATTTCACGTTCTTCGAATTTCATGGGCCAGAGTTTAAGAAAACCATCAAAGCGAAGAAGATTGCCAGAGGCCTTAAGAAGATGAACTCTGGAAGATTTTAGGGATTTTGCTTCAACCTCCACTCGGGTAGCCTCAAATATAGCAGGCGGAAGCTGAGAGGCCATAAATCGACGCCAAATTAGGTCATAAAGTTTTTGCAGAGTTTTTTCCAACCTCAAATTTTTAGGTTCGATCTCGACCTTGGTCGGTCTAATCGCCTCGTGCGCTTCTTGGGCTAAGCGTGACTTGGTTTTGAAAATCCGCGGTTTAGTTAGGAGGTATTTTGAGCCGAGATTTTTGTTTATCCATTCAGTCGCTCCCCTAAGCGCTTCTCCAGAAATATTTAAAGAATCAGTCCGCATATAGGTAATGTAGCCGTTTTCGTAAAGTCTCTGGGCCATAAACATGGTTTTTTTGGAAGAGAAACCCAAAAGTCTTGAGGCTGATTGCTCTAGCGTGCTCGTAATAAAAGGCGGCATAGGATTTTTTTGCCCCTCCTTTTTTTCAATTTTTAGAATTCGGTAAGACGATTTTTCAAGATCTCGAAGAATTTTCTCGGCTTCTTCTTTAGTTTTGGTGCCCAGCTTAGGAATAATTTCATCTCCTTGTTTATAGAGCTCGGCGTGAATAACGCTTCTGGCATTTTTTAGAGATTTGAGTTCCGCGTGAAGAGTGTAATAAGTTTCTGAGTTAAACTTTTTGATTTCTTCTTCACGGTCGATCACGATTCGAAGGGCCACTGACTGAACCCGGCCGGCTGAAAGCCCGTACCTAATTTTTTTCCAAAGAAAAGGGGAGAGCTTATAGCCGACGAGCCTGTCCAAGATTCGTCTTGCTTGCTGGGCGTTAACCAGGCTTAAGTCAAGACTGCGAGGGTTTTTTAGAGCCTCCTCGATCGCGCGCTCGGTAATTTCATGGAAGACTATTCTTTTTAAAGGCGGAAAATTTGAACCGCTCTCTTTTAAGATTTCTTCAAGATGCCAAGCAATAGCTTCGCCCTCTCGGTCTTCGTCAGTTGCGAGAATCAATTCTTTGGCCTCCCCGACCATTTTTCGAAGAGCGTTAACTCTTTTCTCCGCTTTTTTAGGGATGACGTACTTCGGCTCGAAACCATTTTCGAGATCAATGCCGAGTTTGGCCTTGGGGAGATCGCGGACATGGCCAAAAGAGGATTCAACTTTGTAGGTGGAGCCGACAAAGTTGCTGATAGTCTTGGCTTTGGTAGGCGATTCTACTATTATCAGTTTCATTTCTTTATTGATAGTTTTTGTCCCGCCACTTCACGAGCGAAGCGAGTATGAAGTGGGCGAGGATCCCGCTTATATCCCGAATCATGCTTGGTCGTATTGACGAAACAGGAAGTGGCGGGATCGCGCCCATTAACCTCCTGCTGCGCAGATCGGGATATGGGCGGGACTTTTGTCGGAGACTCAACTATTACTAACTTCATCCCGTTAGAAGCAGATCGCGATCTGCGCAAGTCTGCAGGTTTATTTTATTGTAACGACTGTGCATTGGTTGATATTTAATTTATTTGCAACGCGATCGCGGCTTCTAACGGGATTCATTCATTATTATATAACCCGTCTCCGTTTCTTTGACGAGGTTTCTGATTAAAAGGAAACTTAGAGTTTGGCTTACGACCGGTGCTTTGAGGTTAGTGAGCTCAATAATTTTGTCAATACTTAAGGGGTCTTGAAATTTCGTGAGGGTTTCAATAATGATTTTTTCCTCTTCAGTTTCGAAAACCGATCGTTCAATATTTTCTTCGCTTTTACTTTTTGGAGAAGATATATTTAAAACCTCCAAAATTTCTTCTGGTTTGGTTATAAGTTCTGCTCCGGCCCTGATCAACTGATGCGAGCCTATAAAATTCTGGTGACTCGCTGGTCCGGGCAAGACAAACACTTCTCTATTCTGATCCAAGGCAAATTTAGCCGTGACTAGCGCCCCGGATTTTTGAGGCGCCTCGATTATCAAAACTCCTCTAGAGAGACCGCTTACAATTCGGTTGCGTTCCAAAAAATGATAGCTTTGGGCCGGCGCTCCCAAGGGGTACTCAGAAATTATAGCCCCGCGAGAGGCCAAAATTTTTTCTGCGAGCTTAGAGTTGGTTTTAGGGTAAAAATAATCCAAGCCGTTTCCTAAAACAGCGAGAGTCTGGCCCTTGGCCTCGAGACACCCCTCATGGCTTTTGGCGTCAATGCCTAAGGCAAGTCCGCTTATAATTTTAAGGCCGGCTAAGCTAAGTTCATAGGCAAATTTTTTAGCCGAAGATTTACCGGTCTCCGTGGCCCTCCTCGTGCCAACAATGGCCAAGTTTGCTGATTCGTCTTTTGGGAGACACCCTAAGACATAAATACCAAAGGGCGGCCAGGGGATTTCTCTTAAAATCTTTGGAAATAGGAGATCTTCTAAAAGAATTAGTTTCAGGCCTAATTCTTGAACTTTTTGCCATTCCTTTTCCGGGTTTACGGCTTTTTTTTCGGACGGTTCCAGTTCCTGCCAAGCGTTCTTGAAGCTCCCGAATCTTAGTTTCAACTCTTTAAGCTCGCGGTAGTCGCTGTACTTTAAAATGTTTAAAGCGTTATAGAAGATAGCTTCATCCATTTTCCCTAAGAATAAAGGAGGTTGGTCTAGAGTCAACGAATAAACTATAATATTATGGCATAATGCCGAAGAGTTTCAGACGCAGCTTAATAACAAGTTTAATAGTGATCTTTATTGGTTTTGTTGGTTCAGCAGTGGCCTTTTATGTCTTGGGTATTCAACTTAGCTCTCTTTCAGCAAAAGTAGCGAGGGAAAAGGGGCTCATAGCCCAGCGGACAGGCGTGGTTGATATTTTAGCGGAGTTAAAGAAAGTCGCTCCAGAGGCCGAGCCATACAGCCGAGCTATGGACTCATTGCTTCCAACCCAAGATCAGCTTTTGGGTTTCTCCATCTATCTCGATGCTTTGGCTAAAAACTACGGCGTTTCCCTTGGTTTTAATTTTCAAGGCGAGACCAATGCGGCGCAAAAAGACAGTCCGGGCTCTTTAGGCTTTGCTTTAAGCTTGACTGGTGGGCTTAGCAACAACTTGGAGTTTTTAAAAGCGCTGGAGGCCAAGTCCGCGAGATTCCTGTTCGTCGTTCAAAATTTTAGTTTAAACCGGAAGAGCGGCGGCGATTACAATATGAGCGTTCAGGGTCTTGTATTTTTTAAGTGAAGGCTTTTGTATAAAATTTCAAGATGAAATCGCAGAAATTTTATAAACAAAACCTTCACCCCCCACCTTTATGGCTAAGATTATAATGACACATCAAAACAAAGACGCAGTCGAATCGCTCCGCTCTGCTTTGTTATTCACTCCCCGATTGGATAGCAAAGGTGGGGGGTGCTCAATTTTGTCTTCTCGCTTCGCTCGAATAAAATTGGCATGAATCCCGTTAGAGATAACCCATCTATGTACGAATTTTACATCTATGAAAACATCAATAGACGAGGCGTACTAGTCATGCGTGCAATTAACGGAAACGCAGAGCGTTTCCTATCTCTAACGGGATGAAAAGATTTTTCAGGATTCACTATCAGGGAGCGCTGGTTGTAGCGACTATTTTGATTATTTCAGTTTTAGTATTTTACTCTTTATGGGCGATTAAGGTAGGTGTTCAAAATTTAAATAGGGCTTTAAGCAGAAACCTTAACGAAGGAGTGAAAATTAATTTTGACATTGAAGGCGCGAAAAAGCTTGACCTTAGACTCCCGGGTGAGTAATATAATTTTGCTTCGCGCCTTTAGCTCAGTGGCAGAGCGTTTCGTTGACATCGAAAAGGCCGCAGGTTCGATCCCTGCAAGGCGCACCGGGGAGGGGCGCATAGTTCAGTGGTAGAACGCTGTCCTGACCTGCCCGCCGAACAAACCGAAATTTTGGGTGAGTAGTTCAGTGGTAGAACGCTGTCCTGATAAGACAGAGGTCGGAGGTTCGATCCCTCCCTCACCCACTAATTAACCCTTAACTTGAATGAGGTCTCAATAATTTATGAAGATAAAGATTTCCTGGCCCTAAATAAGCCAGCAGGTTTATTAGTCCATCCATCCCGCTTCGCCGAAGCGAAAGCGAGGCGAGCAAAAATTCCTAAATCGAGATTGCACGAGTCAACTCTTACCGAATGGCTCATCGCTCGCTATCCGGAAATAAAGAATGTGGGCGACCTGCCTGCCGGCAGGCAGGCGACCCCATTGCGGCCGGGAATTGTTCATCGTCTAGACAAAGAAACTTCGGGAATTCTTCTCGTTGCCAAAAATCAAAAATGTTTCGACTATTTAAAATTGCTCTTTCAAGAACATAAAATTAAAAAAACTTATCTGGCTTTAGTTTTTGGCAAGGTAACCAGCAGAGAAGGAAACCTAAGTAAATCGATCGGTATTAAAAAAGGGACGATCAAAAGAACCGTGCATTCTTTAAAATTTTTAAAAGATGCCTCAACCGATTACCGAGTCAAGGAATATCTTAAAATAGGCGAAGAGAATTTTTCTCTGCTTGAGCTTAGGCCTCAAACCGGCCGCACTCACCAGATTAGAGTTCATCTTTCGAGCATCAATCATCCAGTGGTTGGCGATCGGCTCTATGGCCGTAAACTTCAGCCAAACTGGGTGAGCCGTTTAATGCTTCACGCCTACTCGCTGGAGTTCAGCCAGTTCCAAGGCGGCAGGATTAAGCTGGAAGCTGAACCGCCGGAAGATTTTCAAAGCATTATCCACAACCTAAAAATTATTTGATATGCTATAATTTTTTATAGTATGGAAACAAACCTAAAAAAGGTTAAAGGATTTACGCTTATCGAGCTCCTCGTCGTGATAGGCATTGTGGCTATTGTTTCAGCCGTTACTCTTTTAACCTTGAACCCGGCCGAACTCTTGAAGCAGTCGCGCGACTCGAATCGCATTTCCGACCTCGCCACTTTAAAAAGCGCTATTTCTTTTTATCTGGCCGACGTGATTACTCCAGATATCGCTTCCTCGAGCCCTTACCGTTACGGCGGCTGTTACATGTCCGCAGATATCGCGACGAGTACTCGTTGCGGCGGTTTTTTCCAGCTCACTTATTTTACCAATGTCACGGGTACAAAGCGCGATGTTGACGGAACCGGCTGGCTGCCTGTTAACTTTAACCTTATCAGCGCCCGCTCGCCGATTTCTAATTTGCCGGTTGATCCTGTAAATACTTCGCCTTATTACTATGCCTATGCGGCAAGCACGACTCCTACCTTGGTCTATAAAATAGTGGCTAATATGGAAAGCATCAAATTTGCGCAGAACGGCAAAAGCGACGTTGAATCAAGAGACGGCGGGCCATTCGATTGGTACTTAGAAGTTGGTTCTGACCCAGGCCTGGACTTGTAGATAAATAATAGGTTATCCACAACCCTGCGCTAAGGAAGTAAGTCTTTGTGATATAATAGTTAAGACTCGAAAGGTCGAATTTAATCAGAACAATTTGTAATGGAAAATAAGCAAACCAAAGGGTTTACTTTGATTGAGCTCCTCGTCGTGATAGGCATTGTGGCGATTCTTTCTGCTGTCGTAATTTTGACCCTGAACCCAGCCGAACTCTTAAAGCAGTCCAGGGATTCAAACCGGCTCTCTGATATGGCAACTTTAAAGAGCGCGCTTTCGCTTTATCTCGCTGATGTGATTACGCCGGTTTTGGCCCCTAGCTATACTAGTTGCTATGTTACGAACGGCCAAGGAACGAATAATAGCTCCACGGCTGCAGGTTGCGGATTGTTTGCGGCAGGAACATACGTTTCCACAACCGTAGCGAACCTAAGGAACGTCAATGGTACTGGTTGGGTCCCAGTTGACCTTACCACGATCAGTTCCGGAGCGCCTGTTGGCAGCTTGCCGGTTGATCCGTCAAATACAGGACCTTTATTCTATGCCTATCGAGCGAGTTCAAGCTTGGTATTTGAAATCAATGTTTCAGGCATAGAAAGCGCGAAGTTCACAACTGGTGCGAATGATGTACGAACTACTGATGGCGGCAATCGTAATGATATCTACGAAGTAGGCACTGCTCCAGGGCTTGCCCTCTAGATGCGCTTGGCAGATGAACTAGGCCTTTTGATTCTAGTTTTGAGCATGGGAGCGCAGATTACTCTGCGCTCCTTTTTGGTTCGTTACCTCAAGTTTATCTGGATACTCTCGGTTCTCGTTATCTTTGGCATCACTCTTTACTTTACCTACCAGCAATACGCGGCATGGGCCTCTGGTCCGCCAGGCAAGTTCCTCCTCCCGCCGTATCAGGGCATTTGGTATTTTTTCTCCTATGCCGGCTCGCGCATTTTCGGTCCTCCCTTGATCGCGCTTCTTGCCGCAATCGTTTTAAGCAATGTCGCGGAGAAATTGAACATCCGTTACGGAGAACGTTTTTTCGAAAAAGAAGAAGTCCGATTCTTCGCGCTCGGCATATTACTCACCGGTTATCCGGGCTTTCTCTTTTATATAGTTTTCATTTTGATCTTCGAGCTTCTTTTTTCGGCTTATTACCGCTTCTTTTCATCGGAAAAACGAGCGCCGCTTTACTTTGCGTGGTTTCCGCTCGCTATTTTTGCTATACTTGTAAAAAATTGGCTTTTTCCCAAAAATTTTTTGGCCCTGTTTAATCTTTGAAGAGTGGGGAATGAATCCCGTTAGAAGCCGCGATCGCTTGTGATTAAATATTCAATTTTATGATTATCCATCGTCGTTTCAAAAATAATAACTACTATTGCATATCGCCGATCGCGATCTGCTTCTAACGGGATGAACCTTCCTATTCCAATAAGCCAGCTTAAAAAGAAATTAGCTCAAGAAGGTTTAATCACCGAAAACAGATTCGACTCCCTTTTGACCGAGGCTGAACGTAAGAATCAGAACATTCTCGATGTTTTAGTTTCCGAGAAAGTAGTTGGATCTGATTATCTAAGTGGCGTGATCGCCGCTGCACTTGGCGTTGAGCGGGCTGATTTAGCCAACCGCCAAATCGACGAGAAAATTGTTAAACTTCTCTCTGAAGATATTGCTCGTCAGAGACAAGTAATTATTTTCAATCGAGAGTCAGACGGCACGCTTGACGCGGCAATGCTTAACCCCGGCGATCTTGATACCACAATTTTTTTAGCCCAACATCTTAAGACCAAAGTTAGGCCATTCTTAGCTACTCCAGATGATCTTAACCGTGTTTTTTCGATTTATGGCCTTCAGCAAGCTCAAGATTATAAAAAGCTAATCGAACAAAACATCCAAGAGTCTCTTCGCGGCCAGGTGAAGACCATCGAGGAGGCAGCGGCCCAATTGCCAATTGTCTCTATTGTCAACAATTTACTTTCCTATGCCATTTCTTCCAGGGCTTCGGATATTCACCTGGAGATTCTGGAAGATACGGTCTTAATTCGCTACCGGATAGACGGAATTCTCTATGAAATTATGAGAGTTCCTAAGGCCATTCAACCGGCGCTCGCTGCGAGAATCAAACTTCTCGCGGGCTTGAAGATTGACGAGCACTATCGTCCTCAAGATGGCCGGTTCGGCTACAGAATCGTGAATCAGTTAGTCGATGTCCGGGTGTCTGTCCTCCCGACTTATTACGGCGAAAAAGTGGAGATGCGACTCTTAGAAGCTACTCAAAAACCGCTTTCATTAGAGGAGTTAGGGATGTTGCCTAAGACCGCCAAAGTGGTGGCGGAAACTTTAAAGAAGGCTTACGGTATGCTTATCATCTGCGGTCCCACTGGCTCCGGAAAAACAACCACCCTCTACGCTTTGATGAATATTTTAAACCGGACCGAAGTTAATATCGTGTCCATTGAAGACCCAGTTGAATACAATATGCGTTACGTAAACCAAATTCAAATCAATCCTCAAGCTGGCATTACTTTTGCGAGCGGTCTAAGGTCTATCCTTAGGCAGGACCCCAATATTATTATGGTAGGCGAGATCAGAGACAATGAAACCGCAGGCATTGCGGTGCAGTCGGCCTTAACCGGCCACCTGCTTTTATCTTCTGTTCACACTAATGATGCGCCGACAGTGATACCACGACTCTTCGATCTAGACATTCCGCCATTTTTGGTAAGTTCGGTTTTGAATTTAATCGCTGCCCAAAGATTAGTGAGGAGGATTTGCGCGGCTTGCATTTCTTCCTATGACGCCGGCCCGGAAATAAAAGGAGTAATTCGCGAGCAGTTTAAGGAGCTGGGGATTGAACCCAAGGACTTCCGAATGCCTAAAGTTTTTTACCGAGGCAAAGGCTGCCCTACTTGCGGAGGGACTGGCTATCGTGGAAGGCTCGGTATTTTTGAGGTTCTCGACGCCACCGAGAAGATTAGAAAACTGATAATCGATCCCCGTTTTAGCCTTGACGGCTTAAGGGTTGCTGCCCGCGAAGATGGGATGAAGACAATGTTTGAAGACGGGCTAGAGAAGGTCGAGCTCGCCTTAACCACGATTGATGAAGTTTTAAGGGCCATTAGAGAGTGAAGTGCATTGGGATGCTTTACCATTATTTAGCCGCTGACAAATCTGGG
>JACOXZ010000028.1 GCA_016182105.1 Candidatus Liptonbacteria bacterium
TAACGGTGCGTATGTGCGGGTACACTGCAAGTAGTTTTCGACTGTAGGTGGAGTTTCTGGGCGAGGCACAGAGAACACAAACTTTGTGCTTCGCCCCTCGACTTGAGCTTCTATCTTTGGATGGAAGTTCAAAGAGAGGAAGTACTTTGTAAAAATATCATGAGGCGGCGATTATATCTCTGAATTTCGGGGATATAGTTGCCGCTTCATGGTGAAACGGCTCTATCCGCCCCGCTCGCGTCGTCGTACGTCGAGTGAGGGATGGAGGGTAAAATGGCAGTCGAAATGGTTATCAGTTTTTGTCCGGAGTGCCCGCCGGGTGAGCAGCGGCTTATCCATGCGGACGGCCGCCTGGAGTTCTGCTGCGGGAATCCAGACCACTGGGTTCCCAATCGGCAGGTATCTCACCCGCCGGTCGAGATCGGAAAATGGCTGCTCAAAAACGGCAGGCAAAACATTGAAAGGAGGTCGCGATGACTGAGATGGTTGTGAATCGGAAGTCCGACTACAGTGAGGGCACTTTTCTGGGAGCGCCGTGTCCGAATTGCGGACAACGGCAGCCCTACACTACGGTTTTAGGGATGCGCCCCGAGCCATGGTGCGCAGTAGCTGAGGATGTGGATGAAAGAATCCAGTGCGAGTTTTGTGGATTCGAATTCGTCTATCGTTGGCTCGGCACAGGAGCGATGTAGGGCATTTCAATGGCGAGGCCTTATCAAATCCTCGCGCAGTCGCCCTTCGGGTTTCGATTTTGGGAAACCGCGGCGGTTGTAAATACCTCCGGTCGGATAAGGGGCGCTCTATTCAGCTTGAAGGTCTGGATATGAGCAGAGCCGGAGCGCAGGAGGGATTCCCGAAACGGCGGGTAACCCTCGCGAGAGACGATACCGTTCTGCCGGATGCGGACGCGACGGCAGGAAACGGCCCTCCTCGGGTCGTCGTCAAGCCGAGAACACCTTCGCGGCAAGACGAATAAATGAGGATTGCTCTTTGCAGTATCGCATTCGTATCGGGGGAGGGATTATACAGATAATTTGCACTTATCTTTTTTCCTCCCCTCTTCTTCCGAGCTCTTGAGAAAAATCTCGAGGGCCCAGAGAGAGGATAAATAGCCGCTATTGGGCTGTGGAGTTAGCCCGCCTTCGCTTAAAGCTTTGGCGAGTAAATATAGCTGATGGGGATTAGCGAGGTATCGCGAAGTCTCTCTCCTCGATACTTTCTGTTAGCCTCCACATTTTAGCTATATTTAATTGGCTCCCAGCCCAATGGCGGTTTAAAATAAGCTAAATCTACACAAGTACCGCAAAAAAACAGCTTGGTCTCATTAATGAGACCAAGCTGTTTTCGATACCCCTATTATGATTTCTTTTTAGAATTTTTCAATTCGTTCAGCATATTCTCCGGTTTGGGTATTAACGCGAATAATATCGCCTTCGTTTATAAAAAGCGGGGCGGAAATTTTGGCGCCGGATTCAATCACGACGGTTTTTGTGCCGCCCTGGGCTGTATTGCCGCGCACCGTGGGCGGCGCTTCAACAACTTTATAATCAACTTTTATCGGCAGTTCGATATTAATTATTTTGTCGTCGAATTTAATTGCCTGAACTTCCAAATTCGGCTTCAAAAATTGGGCTCCGTCGCCGATTTCTTCGGTGGTTAAAGAGAAGCGATTCTTTGGATTTCCGATTTCATCAAGCCAGTACATGCCGCGACTCTCGTAAAGAAGCCTTGATTTCATTTTTCCAATTTCCGCCTCCTCAAATTCATCAGACGGCTTAAAATTCCGTTCTAAAACCTGACCGGTACGCAGATTTTTAATCCGAGTCTGAACACTCGAACTGCCGCGACCCACGTGTAAATGCCTTACAGACATCACTAAATAGGGGTCGCTCCCAATTTTTACTACTATTCCGTTTTGGAGATCGTTGATGGAGAGCATGGCGAGTAAATAGCAATTAGTAATTAGAACAATTTTTCCTGCTTCTCTTCTTCTTTTATTTTGTCTTCGTTCAAAAAAACCATCCTCCCGTATTCGCCATCGTAGCCCGGCGGGTCGAATTTGATTTTGCCTTCGCGCACCGCCACAATACCGCGGATGATTTTTTCTTCAACGCCGCTTCGCCGCAACTCATCACCCGAAGCTTCCATTAAAATTTTAAATTCGCCGCCGAAGATCTTGATTAAC
>JACOXZ010000010.1 GCA_016182105.1 Candidatus Liptonbacteria bacterium
TCGTAAGCCTCAAGAAGAACAGCGCCCGCCCCATCGCCAAGGATAGGGAACATGTTGCGCGAGAATGGATTTACGGTCCTGCTCATCACGTCCGCGCCAATAACAAGATACAGCCCGCCTTCGCTTTGGGCAATAGCGCAGGCGGCCCGGAGCACAACCACAAAGCTTGAACAAGCGGCGGTGCCGTCAATAAAAGGCATATCTGGCAGGTAGCGCTTGCCTTTTCCGTTTATGCCTAGCTTCGCGCTCACGATCGCAGCCATGGGCGGCGTCTGCGGATGGTCTGGGGTAACAGTCGCGACGAATATCCCCCTCACCTCGCACGCCTCTACTCCCGCGGCCGCAAGGACGTTATCGGCGGCCTCCGAAGCAAGGTCGCTAGTTGCGACATCCGGCTTCGCGAAAAGCCTCGAGCTTATTCCGGTGTGGTCTTCGATCCACTCATTGCTCGTTTCTGTATCCCCGAACACGAATTCCTCGAGGAGCACGGTGCGATCCCTAGAGTCATCTATGTTCGGCATCCGGCCGTATTTCTCCAAGAACTTCGCTTCGTGCCGCTCGCGGTGAGGCGCGGCGATAGGATCTCCTTTCCACCATTCTGGGAACATCGGGAGGTCAAACCAGTTCCGCACCACAGCTCGATTCCCTTCGAGTATTGTAACAATTTCTTCGTTTGTGACGCGCCGGAGATTTTTCCCTTCTTCAGCCTTGTCCACATCCACGATTCTCACATCAAACGATTTCGGCATTATCAACTCCTTCGTTATGAGTTTTCAATTTACGTTTTCCAGCTAGAAGATATACTAGCAGGAACAACAAAAAATTAAAAGGCGATCACGTACCGAATCGGGTTAAGTGCCCGCCCGATACTAGGAAAGATGTTTAGAAACGAGTTTAGTCATTTCAAACATATTGACAGTCGCTTTGCCATCGAATACCTTCTTCAAGTTTTCATCGGCATTGATATTTCGTTTGTTTTTGGGATCCTGAAGATCGTGCTCTTTAATGTATACCCAGAGCTTTTTAACAACTTCCGACCGAGGCATTGGTCCTTCACCGACTACAACAGCTAGTTCAGGACTGATATTCACTGGCTTCATAAACGCAGAATTTGGCATATATTTTTAATGGTTTGTTTATTTGGACTTTTATTTATTAATAATACCTCATTCCCCGAAAAAGGAAAGGTGATTGGCGGCAAATAATTGACTTATCTTTACGCTTATGATATAAATCCCTTATTGTCCTTTGACATTAAAAAACCACAAAAACCCTAAAAGGAGGAATAATGTGCCAGATTCAGTATGTCTTGGTCGTAGCAAACGAGGCAGCCGAAAAGTTCATCAACGAAGTGTCGCGCAGAGGAATGTCCCTTGGAGTGGCCGTTTATGTTCTTAGCGCTGGTAAAAGACACTATCACGACCCCAGGTATAAATTCAAAGCAATCTTCATCACTGGGGAATCCGGTGTCCGCTTCATGGAGGAAATCCTCCAAACTCGACCCAACCAGGACGAAATTCTCTCGGGCCTAAGTGTAAATCAACCGCTCCCCCGCCTCGTCGGCCGACTCCTGCCAAAAAGAGAGCAGCCCGCAAAGCCGGAAGTGGCTTTAGGGTGATCACGCGCAGGTTTGTAAGCCCCGGTGCCTAAATCGGGGCTTTTTTATTCTAGTCAAACAATAGAAAATGTTGTCTGGCGGAGGCGAGAGGATTCTCCGCCAGAGGCGGATGCGCCTCGGGAGCAGAACCTAATATCCGCTTTCTCCCGCACAAAGCGGAAAGGGTGGGATTCGAACCCACGGTACCATTTCTGGTACACAGTCTTTCCAGGACTGCCGTTTAAACCACTCACGCACCTTTCCGCTTTAAGCGGGATTGCGATTTCCTAAGCTTATTCTAATCGCTAAGGAAATCGGGAACAAACGAATCGCACTAGCCTGCCCCGCATACAGCCCCGTTGCTGTGCGGGGCGACGCCTCCAAAAACCAAATCAATTCTACGTCATTCCCCGCAAGGCCGCAATTCTTTCCTCAACGGGCGGGTGGGTTTGGAAAAGCTTGTGAAACCAAGAGGTTTTGGCTTTGCCCTTGAATGGGTCGTCGAGCCACAGGTGCGCGGTGGTATTATTCGCAACCGCCATCGGCGTCGTGTCTTTGGAAATCTTTTCGAGCGCCCGGGCGAGGCCTTCTGGGTAGCGCGTAAGCAAGGCACCCGATGCATCCGCCAGAAATTCGCGCCGCCGCGAGATCGCAAGCTGGATTAGTTTAGCTGAGATAGGCGCCAAAATCGAGAGCACGATGCCAACAACGAGAAGTATCGCGCCGGCGTTCCCGCGGCCGCCACTGCGCCGCCGGCCGCCCAAAAACATCGAGCGTATAAACATATCCGAGAGAATCGCGATGAATCCGACCAAAACCACAGCCACGGTCCCAACAAGCATATCTCGGTTCCCAATATGCGAAAGTTCGTGAGCGATCACCCCTTCGAGTTCCGAACGATCGAGGCGCCGGATGAGCCCTTCGGTCACCGCAAGAACGGCGTGCTTAGGGTCACGGCCAGTCGCAAAAGCGTTCGGCGCCTCCTCAGGGACTAGATAGACCTTCGGCATCGGGAGCCCGGCCGTGATCGTCAAATTCTCGACGACATTCCAGAGCTCGCGGTGGGACTCGCGCGTGGCAGGTGTGGCCCGCGTCATTTTCAAAACGATTTTGTCCGAATACCAATAACTCAAGGCGCTCATAAAGACGCTGAAGAAGACCGCGATGTAGAGGATCGAGGGGTCGGCGTACGCTTGGGCAAAAATCCAGCCAATCGCGATCACGACCACGAAAAACCCGGTGAACAAAAACCAGGTTTTGCGAATATTGGAATCTTTGTATGTGTAAAGAGAGGCCATTGTTAGCCACTATCATAACGAGAAAACGACCAACGCGTCTAGAATTGAACTTTAACTACTTCCCGCTCCGCGCCGGAGGCCGCTTCAAAAAACTTCTCTTCGCGGAAGCCGAATGTGTCGGCGATGAGGTTCGTGGGGAAAATCTGGATTTTGGTGTTCAAGTCGCGGACAGTTTCGTTGTAGAACCGCCGCGCAGCCTGCATCTTGTTTTCGGTGTCCGCGAGTTCCCTCTGGAGGTCGAGGAAATTAGCGTTGGCTTTCAAGTCAGGATAGTTTTCGGAAACCGCGAGGAGGGTTTTTAGGGTATTCGAAAGCATATCCTCCGCGCGCTGCTTCTCTAAGGCGTTCCCAGCCGCGCCCATCGCCTGCGTCCGCGCCTTGGTCACATTCTCGAGCACGCCTTTCTCGTGCTTCGCATAACCCTTCACGGTTTCGACGACATTCGGAATAAGGTCGTACCGCCGCTTCGACTGCACATCAATATCCGAGAGCGCCTCTTTTGCACGGAGGCGGAGTGTGACCAACCGATTGTACGTAAAAACGAGCCAAAGAACGATTGCAAGAAGTATCCAAAAGAACCACATAGTACCTTTATTATATCATCGGCGAGTCACGAATCAAATAAAAAGCCCCGCCGTTAAATTGGCGGGGTTATTATCAAACCTTGCTGTGCTCGGTCTTGTACCACGGCAATCCATCCACCATCTCGATGGTATAGTCGCCGAAAAGGTTGGGGTAACGTTTCGTCACGATCTCTCCGACTTTACCGAAGACGAGGCGGATTTCTTCCTCAGCGAATTTGTCTGTTCTCGCTTCAAGAACCCAGCGAATCGTTCTGGGGTTTGCCGACCAGCCAATCGTGGTCGCAAGGCCATCAGGAGCCAAGCGACGCATTGCCGAAGTGATAACCTTCTTCCGGTGCATAGGAACACCGGGGTCGTCGAGCTTAAAATGTTCGGCCAATTCGACCTGAAGCGATTCAAGCTCTCTGAAGGTCTGCGCAAAAATCTCCACCGCTTCCTCGTCTTCTCGTATGGCTGTCGGCAACCACTGGCCAAGGTCGTCAAGCCGAACAAACCGGAGACTCTCTTGGGAGATAGCGACTCCGGGGCGGTGGCGCACCAGTTCGTGCGTGAAGACTCGGCTCACATCGGCGAAGATAAAATTAATAACCGGATGTTCGATGACCGAACCGTGCTTCACGTCAAGGATGTTGCCTATGTACTCCGCGTTCTCCTTGCGTACCTTGAGGACGTTCGGGTTCATCCCCGGTTTCCAACTTCGGTAGCAGAGGCGCCCATACACCTCGATGATCCGTTCTATATCGGTTGGAGCGTCAGACTTCCACTCCGGAGCGCCGACGTGGTTCAGGTAGGCCCGAAGGCCTTCTTCAATAATCCTAGTTTCGCCAATGAGGTATACCTGCGGTTCAACTTTTCTCACAACTCCTCCTTTTTTCGATTTTCAAGTGCTTACTAACCCCCTCGACAAGCTCGGGGTAAACTGCCCCTACCCTACACCAAAAACCGTCCTTCGACAAGCTCAGGACAAGCCCCTCGTGCAAGGATTTACAAGAAATTAGAAATTTAATTTTTCAATATTTTTTAATATGAAATCCTTATAGGTTTTAGAATCTTCTAGTTTTACTGAATTATTGACTGATAAATTATGTAGAGAGACTGCCTGAATTGCCGCACTGTATATAAAATAAAATAATTCGTGGTCTTCATTTAAAGATCCATAATAATCCTTATATCCCTGAATAAAGGCTTTAGAATACTTTTCTCCCATCAAAATAAAAATATCTGTAGCTGGTCTATAAATATTTATCCACGGAGAAACAATCATCCAATCTTCTTTTGGGGGATAAATATCCAAAAAAAACATCTTTCTATCTTGATAGAAAATATTATCGGAATGATTATCTAAAGAAACTACATATTTTGATTTATCGAAATTAAGGAAATACTCTTTTCTTTTTTCTAAATATTCTCGTAAAACTTTGATTATTTCGTCTGTCTTTTCTTTCGTAAAATAATCGGGAGCAGAATACATCCAATCTTTTAAATCATCAAATCTTCTTTGGAAAATATCATAATAACTTTCATGGGTTTTTGGTTGGTGGGAATATAGATCAACGGCTTTTGTTTGCTGGAATCCCATACTTCTAAAATCCATTTCCGTTAATGATTTTTCATGCAAAAGATGGCTGAGATTATATTTCAAATCAATCCTCTTCATTTTCATAACAACATCTTCAGCGCTATCAACATTATTGGTAACTACAACCTTACCATCGGCAATATTTACCCCATAAACGTTCAAATAAACGTCAGGACTGAAATAATTATTCTCAAAAAAATCTGATTTATAAAAATCTATTCTTGTTTTTCGATCAGCTAAGTTCCTGAAGTGGTCGTTAAAAAACGCATTATCCCTTTTGCAAATTTTATATACGGTTTTGGGAAATAAAAATATCTGTGAAATTTGAGTTTCTATACGTTTAGGAATTAACCCTTTTTCTTCAATATTTTCTATCTTACCCTCTAAAAATGAATTGATAATTTTTTTATAATTCTCCATATCTACTATTTTTCAACAATAAATTTTCTTTTTCCTTTATCGAATATAATATTATCTTTCCGTTCACCACGAAATTCAGCAGAAATTTTCGTTTCCTTACGAACAGAGTCATAGTCGAAAAAGATACGCATTCCCTCGCCATATCTCATTCCTTGTCCCTCTTCAACCTTATAGCCAAAAATATCCTCCATAACGGGATTTAAAAACTCGAAATGACTAGCTCCGATAATATGGAGCTTTTTGTTTTCGAGCTTGGCGTGTCGTGCAAGGTAATCAATCGCATTAAAGACACGTCCGGCTCGTTCCCGTACTTCCGGCTGACTTTCAAACTTATCGCTTTTTTCTTGAAATCGCGGATCTCGTGCATATGTAACGTCAAATGGACTCTGCTGCGCCTCAAATTCTTTAAAGAGCTCGGTAAAATATTCCTTGTCTTTCTGATCGAAATTGCGCATTGAGGAAATAGCTGACTTCTTATGTATATCAATACCTCTCTGATCTAATACCTCCTTCAAAATCTCCGAGGATCCCTGAGCTCGGCGCGCCGGAGAACTCCATAAAACAACAATCTCTTTTTCGGGATCGATTCCCTCAACAATTTTTTCGGCGCTCTCCCTCACTTGTTCCTCTCCCTTCTCGGTTAAATCTCTTCCTTCATTCGTGTAAGCAGATTGACCATGACGAAAAAAATCCACGATAACCTCATTGACTTTAGGCTCCGACTCCCGACTTTCAGTAAACCATTTTTCTTGTTCCATTGCTTCACAGTTATTCTACTCCAAAACTCGTCGCTACAACAAAAAACCCGCATCTCGCGGGGCTTCCTTTTACTTTTTACTTTACTAAAATTATACTGACGGTCGTCAGTATAATTTTAGTAAGTTTTTCAATACACCAAAAAGCGAGCTGTTGGTCTCAAGACAGCTCTCGGAGCCCCGACGGGCTTGGTGTCGCCTGAGGCGACCCATTGGGGCGAGAGCGCAAGCGGGCGGACACCGCAGGAGTGGCCGAACCGGTGGTGTCGAGAGGCCAACAGCGAGCGACCCTAATAGTCCTCTCCCATCGGCGGCATACCCATACCTCCGCCTCCCATTCCTCTCTCCTTCTTCTCGGGTATATTCGTAACCGCCGCGCCAACCGTAAGGTAGTTAGCCGCCACAGAAATAGCATTCATGAATGCGGTCTTCACGACCTTCAAGGGGTCAATGATGCCTGCTTCCTTTAAGTCTGCAATCTTGTTCGTCATGGCGTTAAAGCCTAGCCACGGTTTGGACTGCGCTTTTTGCATTTTGAGTTCACTAATAATTTTACTTGGCGCCTCACCGCTGTTTACAACAATCGCAGTCAAAGGCGCCTCGAGTGCGCGGCGGAGGATCATTGCGGCGGTTTGCTTCACGGTTACACTATCGCCTTTCGCTTCTTCCATCGTCGAGATCACATTGAAGAGCGCGATGCCGCCGCCGGGGACGATGCCCTCCTCCATCGCGGCGCGGGTTGCGTGAACGGCGTCCTCAACGCGTTGTTTCAATTCTTTCTGGGCAGACTCGGTCGGCGCGCCAACTTTGATGACTGCCACCCCGCCCGAGAGCTTGCCCAACCGCTCCTGGAGTTTTTCTTTATCAAAATCAGAGTCGGTCTTTTTGATCTGCGCCTTGATCTGCTGGACGCGAGCCTCGATATCGTTCTTTGCGCCCTTACCGCCCACGATTGTCGTATTATCTTTATTCGCAATCACTTTATGCGCGTGGCCGAGGTCGGCGACTACCACATTCTCGAGTTTCTTGCCCAAATCTTCCGAAATGAAGTTCGCGCCAGTTACAACTGCGACATCCTGCAACATCTCCTTCCGTCGGTCGCCGAAACCCGGGGCCTTGACCGCCAAAACATTGAAGACGCCGCGAAGCTTGTTCACGACCAAGGTTGCGAGCGCTTCGCCCTCAACTTCGTCGGCGATAATCACAAGGTCTTTTTTGCCGCTCTGGACCACCTTTTCCAAAAGCGGCAAAAGCTCGGTGATTGAAGATACTTTCTTGTCAGTTACCAAAATATAGGGGTCTTCGAGCACGGCTTCCATCCGCTCCTGGTTAGTGATCATATAGGGCGAGACGTAGCCGCGGTCAAACTGCATCCCCTCGACCATATCATAGGAGTTGCCGATGGTGTTCGAATCCTCGATCGTGACCACCCCTTCCTTGCCAATTTTCCCCATCACTTCAGAGATCAAGCGGCCGATCTCCGGGTCTTTGGCTGCCAAGGTTGCCGACTCCTCAATTTTCTTATTGTCGTTAATGAGCTCGCGCTGGGATTCAAGTTTTTTCACGACCTCGTTTGCAGAATGCCTAAGCTCTTCCGCAAGCTGAATCACGTTAAATCCCTTCTCGCGGATTGCCTTTTCGCCTTCGTCAATCATCGCGTGTGCCAAAACGACAGAGGTCGTGGTGCCGTCACCGACATTATCATTTGTTTTCTCCGCTGCCTGCTTTATGAAATCCGCGCCGAGGTTCTCGTATTTCTCTTCAAGCTCGATTTCTTTTGCAACTGTCACGCCGTCGAAGGTAACCTGCGGCGCTCCATAGCCCTTCTCGATCACAACCGCGCGGCCACGAGGGCCTAAAGTCATCCGGACCGCCTCCGCGAGCTTATCTATTCCTTTCTTTAGCGCCGCTCTGGCACTTTCGTTAAAAAGTAGTTGTTTTGCCATTGTTTTAGTTAGCCGATGATGGCTAGAATATCATCCTCATCTCCGACCAAGTATTTTTTCCCTTCGATTTCGATCTCATCCGGCCCGTACTTTTTAAAGAGCACCATGTCGCCGGGCGCGACCGACATCGGCATCCGCTCGCCATTGTCCTTCACCTTGCCGGGGCCGATTGCCAAGACCTTGCCGCGGATGGGTTTCTCCTTGTCCGCCGTGTCGGGAATCACAATTCCTGACTTCGTCATTTTTTCTTCGTCGACCGGTTCGATAAAAACGTGGTTTGAAAGTGGTTTGAAGTTCATAACATTACGTGATTTATAACCTAATAACTAATTAGACCTTCGACTGTTAATGTTAAGAAATTTTAGCGGAAACCGCCAGCGTGTCAACCCCGTCACCAGATCGAGCCCTGCAACGCCTAAACGCTTTCCCTATTTAATCGATTCCTCGCTGAAAATAGTCTATTTTATTGAAAAACTCTATATTTCCTTAGGCGTTGTGGAAAGCGAAGGGCTCGGCTCGGTGCGGGGTCAAGAGCCCGCCTTATTAATTTCTTCGTAGATATTCAAAACCGCTTTTACGGCATCCCCGGCCGAAATATTGTTCTGCTTGTAGAGCACGTCTGTTACGTCCCCCACTGCCCAGATGCCGGGCGCGGAGGTTTTCTGTGTTTTGTGGTCCACCACGATTTCGCCGAACTTATTTAGCTCCGCCATTCCCGCGAGAAAGTCCGTGTTTGGAATAGAGCCGATCTCAACGAAAACGCCTTGGAGATCGAGTGTTTTCTCTTCTCCCGTCTTACGATCTTTATACTTCAGGCCCGTCACGAACTTATCGCCCACAATTTTTTTCGTCTCGACCATCATCATAATGGTAACCTTGCCGTCCTTCTTCTTGATTGTTTCCTGTGTAATAGGATCGCCGCGGAGTACGTCTGTATACTCCATAAGATAAATCTTCGAGGCATACGGCAGGAGATCGAGAACGGCCTCAAGACCAGCATTCCCGCCACCCACGACTGCAACCACCTTGTCCTTAAAAATCGGCGCGTCGCACGTCGAACAATAAGCGACTCCCCGGCCGTCTCGAGTTCTTTCTCGCCCGGGATGCCGAGCTTGCGCCGACGGCTGCCGGTCGTAATTAAAAGATATTTCGTTTCAAAAGTTTTCCCGATTTGAGTTTTCACTTTGAAACCGCTCTGGAACTTTTCGACCGCCGAGACGATGTCGCCCTCAATAATTTCAATACCTTCCTGTGCTCGGAGGTGATCCTCAAGCATTTTCGCGAAATCAAAACCGGAGACGGATTTCGTCCCAATCCAGTTTTGGATATCGGCGGAAACCAGGGACTGTCCGCCCCACTCTTCGGTTATGAGCAATGTTTTTATTTTCTTTCTGGCCCCGTAGACTCCCGCCGCTACTCCACCCGGACCGCCTCCTATGATAATAAGGTCGTACATGGTTTAAAGGTGAGACTAGGTTTATTGCGGGAGTTGTACGGGGCGGGCCGCATAGACGCCGGCAGCCACGCCGCCGGGACCGCCGCCAACAATCACTAAATCATACATATTAAATTATTGAGGTTGGCGAGCCTCGCCTCTGGCGGGCCGCCGATTATTTATTATTAGATCATACATTCCGTTTAAATTTTGATATCCAAAGCTTTGGCGAGGGCGCTCCGATCAAAGCCCACAAAGATCTCGCCGTCAATATCAATCACTGGCACTCCCAGCTGATGTGACTTATTAACCATGTCCTCGCGAGCCTTAGGGTCGCTTGCCACATCGCTCTCTTCATATTCAATGTTGTGCTTTTTAAATAGTTCTTTGGTCATCTTGCAGTAAACGCAGGAAGGGGTGGTATATATTTTAACTTTTTTGTCCATAAATATTATTTGGATTCAAACGACCTTTTTCTCGAAGATCGCCCAAGCACTTAGAAGTACTATTAAGACTCCGGAAATGACATTGCTCCACTTCATCAAGCTAATGCTTGAAAATCCCAAGACCCATGGAGAAATAATGATCCAAAAACCGGCTATAAGCTCTACCCATCTTGAAGTCATAAATTAATTTTATTGAAGATATTTCTTTCGTCAACCCCGTCACCTTAGAAAGATTTCGTTTTTCAAAACGCTTTTTGCCAAAACACGGTTTCTACTTTTTAAAAATCTGATTTGCGAATGAAGAACGTCCTCTCAAGAAAAACGGCTGGCGCTCACATCTTTCTAAGGTGCGGGGTCAACAAAAAAATCCCCCCCGATCACGGTCGGGGGGGATTTTTTGACTTTTCCTAGCGTCTGAACGACTGCCTCATTGAACGGTGGCAGTCGCGGCACAGAAGCTGATCCAAGCGATTCGGATCAGGATTGAAAGGCAAGCTTTCGATCTTCGCTCCGCACTTGGAACACTTCCAATCACCCTTGAACTCCTGACGCGGGGGTCGATTATCTTGATAATCCATAAACTTTTTATTATTTCGCCCTTTATGTTAACTTAGCTTACCTGGGCGAAATGTTAAAAAAAACAAGCCCCAGCGCTAATTTAAACTATCTGTAAGTTTATTCTTATTTCAAAATACTGTCAATAGCGGCCTTAAATTGAGCGTAGGGAAGGGCGCCAATAAGCTTTTGGCTGTTAACAAAAGTTGTTGGCGTTGAGTTTACGCCCAGGGCTCTTGCGTTATTATTATCTTCTTCCACTTGTCTTGCATATTTTTTGCTATCAAAACAGGAAGTAAAGGAAGAATTATCGAGCTTAAGTTCGCTGGCTAATTTAAGGAAAAGGTCTCGATTTAAGTTGCCGTTGTTTTCACGGCCGTCTTTTATTTCGGTTTCATAAATAGCGTCATGAAAGGCCCAGAACTGCTTCTGATCTTTGGCACATTCAGCCGCCTCTGCGGCGGCAGTTGACTCTGGCCCAAGAAAGGAGAAATTCATAAAAACCATTTTTACCTTGCCGGACTTAATGTAATTTTCCCGTAAAGGAATTTCCACCTGCTCAAAAAACCGACCGCAAAAAGGGCACTGATAATCGCCGAATTCAATCAAAGTCACCGGCGCCTTGGGGTCTCCCAAGATTACATCGCGATCTGAAGTTTTTAGATTAGAGGTTTCTTTGATAGTGGCTAACTGGTCAGAGTCTTCTTTACCAACGTCACTAACGCCACCCGTGCTTCGGCTCCCAACTAAATAGACAATCGAGCCGGAAATTAAAATTGCCGCAACAAGAATGCTCGCTGGCAAGAGATAGTCTCGTTTCTCTTTGTTCATTTCTCCTTCCATAAATTAGCCTTAACTCTAGCATATAAAATTCTTGGGTCAACCCCCACACTAATAGTGGTTTGCGAAGCTAACTGCATTCCATGGTTAAATTCAAACAACCTGATTTTTCCCGAAAAACCTTGTTGCTTAGGCCTAACTCTGGCTTCGTCTAGAATGCCTAACCACTATTAGTGTGGGGGTCAAGCACGGCTAAATTGCTAAAATATGCTAAAAATGTAAACTTAAAGAAAGTGGAAAAATGTGAACGGGCTTTCTCTTAAAGAGAAGGCTTTATTATTAAAGCTGATGTCTAAAGATAAATGCAAGATTCTCATCCTCCTCTTCGGAGACATAGTCGTCCTCTACTTGGCGCTCTTCCTAACGCTCGCCATCCGCTATGGAAGTTTCTTTTTTGAAGCTTTCACTAATTTTCACGCTCGGCCTTTCTCGATCGTTTTTGCTTTATGGATCGCGGTCTTCTATATCGCTGGCCTCTACAATCTCCGTCATCTCCGCAACGGTTTTGACTTTCAAAAGAACTTGGCCTTGACCTTGGGCATAAACGCCTTGATCGCCGTTTCTTTCTTCTACCTTATCCCGATCTTTGGCATTGCGCCAAGAAGAAATCTTTTCATCTTTCTTGTTATCTTCGCAGTCGTCCAATTTTATTGGCGCCGTTTTTTCAATAGATCAGCCGCAAGCGGCGAGGCTCCAAATAAAGTACTCCTCGTTGGGAACGGCGGGACCGCCGAGGAGATCTATAAAACCATTACCTCTAATCCCCAGCTAGGATACGAAATAGTCAAATGGGAAAAGGAAGAAGAGGTTAACCAAACCATAAATAATTTAAAATCGCTTCTAAAAGAACATCGGGTTAATCTCGTTGTCGTTCCCAGGCATCTCAAAAAAAACGAGAGATTAAGTAAAAAACTTTATGAACTCCTCTCCATGGGCATAGAAATAAGAGATCTGCCTAATTTTTATGAATTGATTTTCCAAAAAATTCCGCTCTCTGACCTTGAAGAAACGTGGTTTCTCGAACACCTGGCTCACGGGCATCAGCGTTTCTACGACCAGCTAAAACGCGGCGGCGAATTTCTCTTGGCCTTAATTTTAGGCTTAGTCCTCTTACCCTTAGAATTATTGATCGCTATATTAATAAAAATCTTCTCGCCTGGCCCGGTGATTTACCGACAAAAAAGAGTAGGCAAAAACGGCCTGGAATTCACCCTCTACAAATTCCGAACCATGAAAGTTGACGCTGAAAAAGACGGCCCTAAATGGTCAAAACTTAATGACAAGCGATCGACCGCAATCGGCCACCTGCTTCGCTTTACCCACTTAGATGAACTGCCCCAGCTTTTAAATATCCTCAGGGGCGAGCTTTCCTTTGTTGGGCCAAGACCGGAAAGACCGGAGTTTGTCTTAAAGCTCCGCGAAGAGATCGCTCATTACGATATTCGGCATTTAATTAAACCGGGCATTACCGGCTGGGCCCAAATTAACCATCGCCATGAAGCTTCAGTCGAAGATACTCACGAAAAACTCCAGTACGACATTTACTATTTAAAAAACCGCTCGCCGGTCCTCGATATGTCAATAATTTTAAAAACTTTTAAGAACTTTTTTGCCGATTCGTCTTAAATAACACTTACTACCACTCTCTAATCGCTTTTTCCCAGCGTTCTAAGTTTCCGCAATCAAACCAGCGACCGTTTTCTACTTTGTAGCCAAGAAGTTTTCCTTCAGATGCAATTTTGGGAAAAACGTCGTTCTCAATCATCAGGAAGTCCTTAGTTAAGTCCGCGTAATCAAAAACTGTGGGCTCCAAAATATAAAGTCCGGAAGAGATAAATTCCGTGGGAGGATTCTTTGGCTTCTCCAAAAATTCTCTGATGTGGTGGCCATTTATCAGAGGGACCCCGTATTCTTCCGGATTCGGAACCTTAACTAAGGCTATGGTTGCCACTGGTGAGTGGGCTTCGTGAAAGTTCTTCAGGGCGCTTAAGTCAAAGTCCTTGAGTTCGTCGCCGTTCGAGAGAATGAATTTCTCATTGCCGATCCAGCCGCGCAGATGCTTAAGGTACCCAAAGGTTCCGCTTGGTTGATCTTCGAAGAATATGGTAATCTTCTCATCGGGCATCTCGCCCCTCCACGTTTTCTGCCAACGCGAAAAATCCGCTTCATGCGCTCGACTCACCACAACTCCAATCTCGTGAATCCCGTGGCGCGTAAAGAGATCTACAAGATGATTTAAGATGGGTTTTTTCTTTACGGTAAGAAGCGGCTTGGGGATCTCGTATGTAACTGGCCGAAGACGCGTTCCTAATCCTCCAGCCTGAATAATTGCCTTCATTGGCTCATATCTTAAAACAAATGTTTAAAAAGGTAAAGTTGTTTCTTTTTGAAAATCGGACGCTTCGCCAGACGATTGCTAAAAATACTTTCTGGCTCACGGTCTCGAACGTCGGCGGCAGACTACTCAGAGCCGTAATCATCATCTATGCCGCGCGAGTCTTGGGAGCGAGCGGCTGGGGCGTTTTCTCTTACGCCATAGGGCTTGTAGCATTTTTGACAATCCTTGCTGATTTCGGGATCAATCCCGTTCTCATCAAGGAGACAGCGCGAACCAACGACCCTGTCCGACGAGCCAAAATTATTTCCACCTCATTTTTTTCCAAGCTAGCCCTAATCTTTCTCGGCATCCTTATCGTTATTTTCATTGGCCCCCAATTAAGCAGAATAGAAGAAGCAAAGACTATCCTTCCTTTAATTTCCCTGGTTCTGCTTTTTGATGTGCTTCGAGAATTTGGCTCTTCCATAATTAAAGCTCTTGAAAAAATGGAGGTTGACGCCCAGCTTTACCTCCTTACTAATCTGGCTGTTGTGGCTTTCGGCTTCACCTTCCTTAAAGTTTCTCCAACCGTTCGCTCATTCAGTTACGCTTATGTCTTTGGCACGGCTTTAGGCGCCTCAGCAACATTTTACGTCTTACGAAAACAATTTCAGGGCCTTTTCTCTAATTTTACTGCCAAGCTTTTAAAACCAATCTTTACCTCAGCCTGGCCATTTGCGATCTCGGCGGTTTTAAGCGGACTCATGATCAACACCGATATTTTAGTGATCGGCTTCTTCAAATCAGCTGAAGATGTGGGATTTTACTCGGCGGCGCTCCGGCCAATCCAGCTCTTTTACTTATTACCTTCCATCATTGCCACAAGCGTCTTCCCGGCCTTCGCGCGACTGGCTAAAAAAGAAGATGAAAAACTCCGCCGAGTCCTCGAACGACTCATGGGCCTGACTTTTCTTATCTCAATTCCTCTCGCAATTTTCGGGGTGATCCTCGGCTCGGAGATTATGACCTTTCTTTTTGGCCAAAGCTATCATGGGGGCGTTTCTTCATTTCAGATTCTCACGCTTACCATGCTTATAAACTTCCCGGCGGTAATTTTAAGCAACGCGATCTTCGCTTACGACCGGCAGAAATCCTTGGCTATCTTTGCCGCAGTCGGCGGGATTTCCAATTTAATTTTTGATTTTCTCTTGATACCTTTCTTTGGAATTGTTGGCTCGGCCTGGGCCACGTTTGGCGCCCAGTTCTTAAGCAATGCTTACCTCTGGCGAACAATGAAAAAAATAAATGATTTTCGAATTTTGAGTTCTCTTAAGAAAATCTTTATCGCTTCCCTCTTTATGGCTGGAGTCGTCTTACTCCTTAAGATTTCTGACTTCCATCTTTTGGGAATTCTTGCCTTTTCTTCAATTAGCTACCTTATTGCCATTCTTTATTTAAAAGAACCTCTCCTTAAAGAAATAAAATTGACTCTTCGGCCCGTTACGAACGGAGAAATACAAAAGTTCTAACAATTAACCTTCAGGGTCTCGAGAAAAAATTTTTTTTGAGTTTCGAGAGAATCGGGTTAGTAAATCGCCTCAAGACATAAGGAAGGCAGGAGTAAAGATAATAGGTGAACGCCAAAAAAAGGGCGGGGTTATAATTCGGGTATTTATTTTTGTAGCGGCGCACGATTTTCAAGGCCGAATAAGCCGTCCCTTTCTGTTTTGAAAAAGAGCTGCCGCGGCCCCACATTAAGTAATAAACGAAATATTCTTGGAAATTGTGGAGTTTGCCGGCCAAGCCCAGCTTCAGCCAAAAATCCCAGTCAGCGAACTCCGGCAAGGTTTCATCATAAAAACCGGTTTTCTCGGCCGTTTTCCGTCTAAAGAGCGAGGTTGAATTAACCATTGGATTCGCAATCAGCGCTCGCTTTTTAATATCTTCGTCCATTTCTGGTTTAAAGAAACGTCCGCCTTCGCGGCCGTCTTTATCAATAACGATAAAACCGCCGCCGCAGCCAACGTATTCCGGATTTTTATCAAGAAATTCAACTTGTTTTTTTAGCTTTTCTTCACTTGCCCACGAATCGTCATCGTCAAGAATGGCGATGTATTCCCCTTTTGCCTGTTTTAAGCCAAAATTAGAGACTACGGCTATTCGGCCAACGTGCTCTCGCCTAAAATAGCGGATTCGGATTTCTTTTTTTGCCCACTCCTTGACCACACGTTCGGTGGCGTCAGTTGAACCGTCGTCAACAACAATAATTTCCCAATCTCGGAAAGTCTGTTCAATAACACTCTCGATCGCGCGGCCGATAAGCTGGGCGCGGTTCCAAGTGACGATTAAGACGCTGACTTTGGGTGACATTGAAACTCAGAGTAGCAGAAAAAACTTTATTTGACAAAAATTAGAAGCTATGATAAGATAGGGGAAGTTCTTTAAAAACTGAGAACTTTAACATAGGAGAGGTCATGCTAACATCAATATTTCATAGCCCAATTTTCTGGGTTGTTACTAGTATTTGTGTCGTGATTCTCGCGATAGTCGTCTACTCAGCTTGTGTTCTCGGCGGCCGAGCAGATGACGCCTCGGAACGTCAGCTCCACAATGCCGTGAGAAAGAACGGCAAGTAACACTTGCCAAAACCAAAAACCCTTATTAAAAAGGAGGGGGAATGTACCCATTATTCAAACTCATCGACAAGGCCGCCACCTGGTTCATAGGTATCGTGCCAGTCGAAATCAACGTCGCGGTATTCATTATCATGCTGGTGTTGCTGTTCTTCATCCGGAAGCTGGTGCGGCAAGAGGAAGCTCCAAAGCGGTCGTCCGGTCACCAAGAACGGGTGAAGTACTCGTGTTCATCCCGAATGGTATCGTCGCGAAAGGTACTAGTATCGGAGACGGCGATAAGATAATTATTGCCATGCAAGACAACATGTACTTCATCGGCGAACCGCCGGAGGCCTACGCCGGAACCAAAGAATGAATCTCGTACGCCTTAAAAGCCCCTATCTTTTCTAAGATACGGGGCTTTTTATTACTTATATTTGACAAAAAACTTCGCTGATATTATAATTTAGCCGCAATTTTACAAGTGAATAAGATTTAAGCGCAAATCATAAACGAAAGGAGATGTAATGAACGGACAGGTACTCGCGCTCCTCGCGTTATCAGCACTCTGCTTTACCTCATGGCCTTTTCTCATGAGCCAGAGCCGGCTGCACTATGTGATTGCGGCGTTCATCTTGAATGCCATATCGGCAATCGTATTTATGCCGTTCCTTAAAGAAGCCGCGCGCAACAGCAGCTTCACAAAAACGGCGATCCTCTGGGGACTGGGTGCGGGGCTCTTAAACGGCCTTGGTCACTATTTCTACCAACAGGTAGTCGCAGGGCCAACTGAACCGTCGCGATACATCACCGTAGTCCTGGTAATGATGGTGGTGATCGCCGTTGGCATTTCGTTCGGCTTAAGCCTTACGACCCTACAGGCGCACGCCACAGAACCGTTCACGGTGAAGAAAATCATCGGGGCACTTTTTGCGATTTTTGCGATCGTGCTCTTAACACAAAAATGAAAGTAGGAAAGAATGGAAGAAAACAATATTGTTGTAACGCAACAACCTGGAGGCATATGTACTGCAGCTGGCGGAACCAGAAAAACCGTAAAACTCTCAAGACCGTGGCAAACCCGAATTAAAATAAACCCTGAAACGTGTCCATTTGAGAAACCGGAAGAACAGGAGATCGTAAAAACATACGATTTCGGCGGCGTTTGGATGAGGCTGAAAAACCTCTACACGCCGTTCCCCTACCACGAACTCATCGTCCCAGAAACATGCTGGGACGAAGAACGACTACGTTCCTTAGGCGGAATAGTAGAACTTGTTACGGCCCTCGACATTGCCGTTAAAGTAATCGAGGAGCGTAGCGAGAACAAGATTATTATGGGCGTCCACGTCGGCCCACTCGCTGGTCAAAATCAGGGACATCTTCATTATCACCTACTCTCGCCCGACCTCGCCAAAGATGAATCTCCCCTTCTACTTGGTGGCCGAGCAAGTGAGGATGAAGTTCACGGGTATACCCAAAGCAACGAACACCTTACTATCCTTGAGTCAAGCGGTGTCAAGGTGGTGGCTGGAGGACATCGAGTCGGTCAATGTTTCCTTGTCCCTAAAGAACCTTTTGCTGGAATTACGGCTTCGGGTTCGCTGGGAGAAAGCCTGAGTCGAGTGATCGATCTTTACGCCGAGCGATTCCGGAGTACTGAGGGGTTCGCACCTGATTACATGATCGGCCTGATGTTTCGAGAGAAAAAATTCCGCTACGGATTTTATCTCCCGATCTTGAACCACTGGGGTACAACCGAGTATTTCGCCCTTTTTGGTGAAGAACCGGTGATCCTCCCGTGGTCGCATGAAGTGACTGTAGGGCATCTACAGAGAAATCAATAGAATATAAGCCGTACGACTTCGTACGGCTTATTTTTTAGTTTTTCTATAAGATCATGCCCTTAGAACATCTGGGGCTGTTTCGAATACCATTGCTTAGCGAACTCATAACGCTCTGGAGAGCCAATATCTAGGGTGTCTCCTGGCGAAAGGAATCCGTAAAGCTTATTGCCGGATCCAAGCAGCGCGGGAATAATTTCCGAATCCAAGCTTTTGGACGTATTTGGAGGAATAAAATCTAAAACTCTTTTTGAAATCACATATAAACCTGAGTTGGCAAAAAGCTTGCTGTTTAATTCATTAATGTGGTGGGGGCGAAAATGCCATTTTATAATTTGGTTATTTTTAGTATGGATTTCTGCAATATCTACATTTTGGAGATTATCTGATTTGTTAAGGATAACGGTAAGTATAGAATTTCTATCTTGATGAAATTTTAGAATTGGACGAAAGTCTGTAAAGTGAACTATGTCGCCGTATGCAAGTAAAAAAGTATCTGACAGGGATGGGGCAGCTTTTTTTATGGCTCCAGCAGTGTTTAATAAAAGATTAGTTTCATCGCTGTAAGAAATATTGACTCCTAAGCGAATGCCGTCTCCAAAGTACGATGTAATCTTCTCTGGTGAATAGTGAAGATTGATAATAAATTGGTTGAATCCCTGGTTTCTAAGTAGTCGGATGGTATGTTCTAGAAGAGGAAGTTTGTCTGCAATGGGCATCATGACCTTAGGGAGACCGTTAGCAACAGAACTTAGACGAGTACCAAGACCAGCACCTAAAATCATAACTTTATATTTGGAGTAGTCGATCTGGATTTCGGGATTCATTTTTATTAATTAATACTTTTCAGATAATTCTCAACTTCATTGATTTTCTCGATCGTGTCAATCCCCTTCGAATACTCCCTGCACCCATAGCCGTAGAAATTCTTCCCAGCCGCGACAACTTCGGGAAGAAGTTCCTTGCCAATTTCATAAAAAGTGTCTTCGGGTATAAAAGAGAGTATCTCTTTTTTAAGGATGAAGACGCCGCGCATACGATGCGCATTGGAATATTTCTCCGTATGTGGCTTAGAATGGATCTTAATGAATTTCATATCCGCATCGAGCTCAACCACGTCAGCATCAGCGTAGGAATCAGTCAGTTCGGTGCGCTGCATGCCAATCGGGTCTTTCTTTTTACGAAACGCCTCACTCATCTTTGTATAATCAACCAAACTTAGCATATCGCCGTAGATGACATAAAACTCGTCTCCGATGGTCGGCTCAAAATTTTTGAGCCCCCCAGCTGTTCCCAAAATCGTCTGCTCAAACGAATAGTGGATGCGTACACCAAACCTCGACCCATCGCCGAAGTAATTCATGATTACATCCGGCAGGTGATGTAGGTTCACGAAAAACTCCCGCACCCCGTGGCGCTTGAAGTACCGAATGTTCCACTCGAGCATCGGTTTTCCTAAAAGCGGAATCATGGGCTTGGGAATGGTATCGGTCAGGGGCTTAAGCCGAGTTCCGAGGCCGGCGCAAAGAATCACGGCTTGGGTGATTTTATTTGGCATTACTGATAATTTTTATCGCCTGACTTAGGTTCTTGACTAAAAAATCGGGTCGAATGTGCTTGTATTTTAGGTCTTCACGAGAACCAGGCCCAGTTTTAACTAGGATTGTTTTGAGGCTTGCTCGCTTACCGGCCACAACATCGATTAATCCATCACCAATGATATAGCTTTGTTTGGGATTGATTCTGTATTTTTTAAGCGCCTTAAGAATCATTCCCGGCTCGGGCTTGCGACACGAGCACGCGAGGCGATATCTCCTCATGTCGGCGTTCGGATGATGGGGGCAGAAGTAAACGGCATCCACGCTAGCGCCCTTTGTCTTGAGCCGCCGAACTAAGACCGCATGAATCCGATCAATCTCCTTAGGGGTCGCGAGGCCGCGCGCGATGACCGGCTGATTAGTGATAACAACAACGAGAAATCCTAGTTTGTTAAAAGCTCGGATCGCCCGTGCCACGTACGGCAGGAACTTCAAATCCGCGATGCGCCGCATGAGTTCCACGTGGCGGATAATGGTTCCGTCCCGATCCAAAAAGATAGCTCGGAGTTTCCTTAACTTACGCTCGTGCCTCCCAGGGACTCCCATTTTCCTTTTTGAGATTGAAACTTCGGGTGCGAGACAATCAAGTGCCAAATCACTGCCTGAAAGGCCTCGGTGTGCGGGGTGACGTTCTCGCTGTTTATCACAGGCACCACGACGCAGGCATCAGCGACCTGTTTCGTGTATCCCCCGTCGCGTCCCACCACTCCCAAAATCTTTGCGTGAACCTGCTTAGCGAGTTTTAGGGCCTCTACGATATTCATGCTGACATTTTTCTCGGCGTGTCCCCCGCCAACCGAAAAAACAAGAATCGCATCTTTATTGTTGAGATTGCTGCCTTCAAGCCACTTCGCAAACACGGTGTCCCATCCTTCGTCGTTCACGCGCGCGGTGAGTTCGGCGACATTATCGACCGGGGTATAGGCTTCGATGCCGGCCAGCTTCCTGAAATCGTTTACGGCGTGGCTCGCATGCCCTGCTCCGCCGCCCACGCCCAAAATAAAGAGCCTACCTTTTTGCTCGCGGACGCCATTTAAAATCTCAATGACGCGATGAATCGAGCCTTGGTCAATCTTGTCGATGATGGCTTTGGCTTCGTTCAGATAACTCTTAATATAGTCCTTATACATTACGATTCATATAGGGTGTAGCCGACTTTTTGACCGTCTTCGTAGAACATTTTCACGGTTTCGATTGAAAGCTCACGATGATCGTAACCGACCATGCCAGTTTTCTTTAAAATTTCGCTGGTCACCGTAATTATGTCGACGCCAATCTCTTCGGCCTGGTAGATATTCAATAACTCTCGACTGCTTGCCCAGAGCAATTCGAATTTTGGATAAGGCAAAAGGATTTCTTTGGCTTTCTTCATAATAGGCATGGGGTCTACACCTGTGTCAGCAATACGTCCGGCAAAGACCGAGACAATGGCTGGAATTTTAGGATTAAGAAATCGAGAAACTGTTTCGACTTGCGGCAAGGTTAAAATGGCGGTTACATTCAGTTTTATGCACTGGGAGGATAGTTTTTTTATGAGCTCACCTGAAGATTCGCTGCGGGTGTTAGTGACCGGGATTTTGACATAGACATTTTCCGCCCATGAATTAATGATTCTCGCCTGCCGCTCCATCTCGTTGAATTCGTCGGAGAAAACCTCGAAAGAGATGGGCTTGTCTTTTATTTTTCCCAAAACCGATTTGGCAAACCCGACATAGTCGGTTATGCCGGCCTTACGCATCAATGTCGGGTTAGTCGTAAAACCTTTTATGATAGGCTCTGCCGCGAGGTCAATCATTGTCTGCGCCTCTGCTCCGTCTGCGAAAATCTTCACCTTTAGCTCATGGGTTGGCTTTACCATTGCTCTTGATATTATCTAAAGAGTGCTTTTATGTCAAAGAAATTCACGGCCTCAAGTTCACAACTTTTTTAGATTTAGAAGACTCGTAAATCGCCTCAATAATTTTATTTGCCGCAAGACCGTCATTGGCGTCGCCGATAATTTTTTCTTTGCCGCTTACCGCTCCCAGAAAATTTCTCCACTCATCTTCCCAACTTGAGTCTTTTAGGAATTCCAGAGTCTCTATGTCCGGAACCCCGAACTCTGGCTTTCTCTTTCCTATGGTTAAAGTCTCTGGGCCGTAACTCTTTCCTAGACCTTGAACGGCCAAAAATCCCTTATCCCCAAAAGCTTCAAAAGAAAAAATGTTCTTCCAGTTGGTGGTACTCACATGAAAAGAAGCAGTAGTGTTTTTGTTTCTCAAAATTACAAAAGCGTTGTCTTCAAGATCGGTGTTCCAAAATTTCGTTTCGGCAATGCCATAAACCTCATCAAATTCACCAGCGAACCAGCGGCACAAATCGATGAGATGAACTCCTTGATCCAAAAGCTCTCCGCCTCCGGAGATGTCTTTATTGAAACGCCACTCTTTTTCCATTCCAAGCCGTCCGCCGTGACCGTAGCGCCCGCGAATAAAAAGAATCTTCCCGATAAGCCCTTCGTCAAAAAGTTGTTTCGCCTTAAAGATCGCCGGGTGGAACCGATGATTGAACCCGACTTTGACGATACGTCCGCTCCCTTCCGCCGCGTGATAAAGCTTCTCGGCTTCTTGGGCATTTTTCCCGAATGGCTTCTCCGCAAGAATATGCTTTCCGTTTTCAAGCGCCTTTAGGGCAATGGGCAGAAGAAATTTATTTGGAACGGCAATGATTACGATATCTATATCCTTCGAAGCGACGAGGTCTTCCCATCTCTCAAAAATTTGAGAGTGGTGATCCTTGGAAAACTCCAGGGCTTTTTTCCTATCAATATCGCTTACAGCGACTAAAACTGCGCCTCCCACGTTCTCTATCACCTCAGCCCGCTTCCCGCCAATAAGACCGGCTCCGACAATGCCAACGCGGATAGTTCTCATCCCGTTAGAAGCAGATCGCGATCTAGGCGAATCTGCAGATTTATTTTATCGTAATGACTATACATTGATTGATATTCAGAGTTTTTGCAACGAGATCGCGGCTTCTAACGGGACTCATATTTTTCGGCGCAGAGTATAAAGTTCTGTCTTTGAAATCTCTTTGATCATTTCTTTATCCCATTTTCTCCAATCATCCCAAACCGCGCTTAGGAACTTGCCGGTAAGTCCATTAGAGACGCTCGAGGCAAGAAAAGTAGAGAGCTCGGCTGATTTTTCAGGGGCTACGCCGCCATCGGCTTTCTGCTTTAAGAGTTCTTGATATTTGGACTTCCCGACTTTTTTCTCGCCGGCTTTTAAAGCTTCTTCGAGGAAACTTGTGTTTACAGGACCAGGAGCGATGCAGTTTATATCAATTCCAAAATCTCTGACTTCAGCAGCGATGGTTTCGGTTAAGCGAACAATGGCAACTTTTGAGGAATTATAAGCGCTGAAGTTAGGGAGAGGGCCGTCGCCGCCTCCGGAGAAATTAATAATTTTTCCGGATCGATTTTTGATCATCAAAGGCAGGACTTCGCGGATCATGTGGAAGGTTCCAAAAACATTGATTTCATAAGTTTTTCGCCAAAGATCAACGTCAATCTCTGAGGTGGGGCCGATTGGACCGTAGATTCCAGCGGCATTAACTAAGATATCGATTTTGCCGAATGTCTTCTTGGCTTCCTCGACTAAAGATTTAACCAAAGCATAATTTGAAACGTCAGCGGGGAAGACGGCGGGGGCGGGGAAATCTTTCTTCAAGTCAGACCGGGCTTTTTCGAGCTCATCCCTGGATCGAGCCGAGAGCATTACTTTAACGCCTTCCTTAAGAAAGGAACGGGCAACAGCCAAGCCGATGCCGCGGCTGCCGCCGGTGATCAAAGCAATTTTACCCTCGAGAATCATGGCATTAATTTTTCCGACCGATGCCTAAATAGCGAAAACCTGATGCGTTAATTTCTCTTTCTTTATCCCACAGGAAATTGGAGGTGTCAAAAAAAACAGCTTGGGGTTTTACTGAAGCACCGAGTTTTTTAAAATCCAGATTTTTAAAGACCGGCCAAGGAGTAAGGAGGATTACGGCGTCGGAATCCCGAACAGACTCATAGGGGTCACGAAAGAAGTCAAAGCGACCAACAATGGAAAGCTCACTCTCGTCCACTTCTGGGTCAGAAAGCCGAAGAGAGGCGCCGGCATCTTTAAGGGCCTGGGCGATTTCTACGGCTCTTGAACGGCGGAGGGTGCGGGTGCCTGGCTTATAAGTCAAACCTAAAAGAGCAAGCGACTTTCCGTTTAAACCACCTATGGCTCCTGAAATCTTTTGAATAATTAGGTCTTTACGGGAAAGATTTTTTCTGAATACGCTCGAGATCACTGGAAGCGGCGAGTTAAACTTTTCGGAAGCAGCCACTAAAACTTTAAGATCGCGGCTAAGAGTGCCGCCGGAGAAACCCAAGCCGGCATCAAGAAATGCTTTAGGACCAATCCTCGACTCTGAACGGAGGGCTCGAGTCACATCCAGGATATCGGCTCCGGTTTTTTCGCAAAGATCGGCAATATCATTAATGAAACTCACTGAAGTCGCGAGGAAGGCGTTTACGGCGTGTTTCGCCATTTCAGCCGAAGCCGGCGACATTTCCAAAAAATCAGCCTGGAGCTTAGAAAAAATGAGCCGAGCCTCCTTAAAAGTTTCGGCCTCGTAGCCGCCGACCACAATTCGGCCGGGCTCCATAAAACAACGGAGAGCTTCGCCAAGGCGCAAATTTTCTGGAATATAAAGGTAGGATAATTTTAGATCGGAACGGCTTCGTCTTAAGAAGTCACGGATCTCGTCGGAAGTGCCGACGGGAATTTGACTTGAGACAATAAGAAGCGCGGAGGTCGAGAGATAAGGCAGGGATTTCTTGAGGGCATCCCAGATAGGCGAGAGGTCAACTTCATCGTCTTCGCTTACTGGCGTGTCAAAAGTGAGCCATAAAACATCGGCTTGGCTAATTTCCGAAAAATCAACGGAATAGCGGAGACGGCCTTCGGATTGATTTTTTAGGATTAGCTCTTTTAGGCCCGGCTCGGGAAGAGGCGGTTCGCCTTTTTTGAAATTAGCGACGAGCGCCTCGTCTTCCGAGATGCCGATGACTTCATGGCCCAGCTCGGCAAGACCAGCAGAGTAAATTTCGCCAAGGTGCCAAAGCCCAAGAATGGCGATTCTGAAAGGCTCCATAAAATATTAGAAATCAACGAGCACCTTGGATCCTTCAAAATCAAAGTGGTAGCGCATCTCGCGAAGTCCCAATTGCTTCATTATTTCTTTAAATTTCTTGTGATTTTTCGGAACATAGAAGGTGAAAAAGCCGCCGCCGCCCGCTCCTGAAATTTTTCCGCCCAAAGCGCCGTTCTCGAGAGCCGTATCGTATATCTTATCGAAACGCTCATTGGACATCTTACTTGAAGTTTTCTTTTTATGCTGCCAATGGGCGTGGAAAAGACGGCCAACCTCATCTATCTCGCCATCCTCCACCGCTTCAAGGGTTTCTCGACCGAGTTGTTTTATATAATGCATGCTTTCTATTACTTCTTTCTTCTCCTCGGCCACGGCCCTAGACTGTTCTTCGAGGATATCGTCCGCGCTCCGCGTGACCCCGGTAAAGAAAATAAGGAGGTTGCGGTTTAAGGCGTCGCTTGTCTCGTCAGAGACATTCGCTTTGCGGACCTTCACGGAGCTGTCCTTTCCGATCTCGAGGACGGTAAGCCCGCCAAAGGCGGCGAGATAAGGGTCCTGCTTGCCGATAGGACGCTTAAGGATACTCGCCTCCAGTTTAAAGTCTTCTTCCGCCAAGTCGCGGAGGGGGACGTACTCACGCTTCATCACATGAAGGGCGTGGAGAAGACCAACGGTGTAGCAACTCGAGGAACCCAAGCCAGTACCAGCTGAGATATCGGCAATCGAGCTTATCTCAATTCCCTTTTCGATCCCTAGCATCCGGAGGGTCTCTCGGGCAATCTCGTGCTGGATCTCGGATAGACGTTCCACTGTCTCTGACTTTGAGTATTTAAGCCGGATCAGGTCGTCGACAACCGGCCGGTTCACGCTCACGAACATATACTTGTCAAGGCCGGCTGAAAAAATAAAACCGCCGTACTTGGAGTAATAAGACGGCAAGTCCGTACCGCCGCCGCCGAGCGTTACTCGAAAGGGTGTTCTTGTAACTATCATTTTAAAAATTCAATCTAATAATAAAGTGGAGATTGGGAATTGTCTATTTGATATTGCCCTTCTTAAATTCATTTTTGACGTAATCCACCATGCCGCGGAGGCCGTCTTCTAAATTCGTCTTAGGCAACCAGCCCATCTCTTTGGCGCGCCTATTGTCCGCCAAGCTCGTTTCTGCCCCATCTTCCGGAGCCGGCTTGTGCACGGGCTTCAAATTCGATCCCATTATTCTTGCCACAATGTCGTAGAGTTCAAGAATCGAGTAATTTTTTCCCGTTCCCAGATTGAACACGCGGTTATCCACGCGGGAATCCTTTATGCAAAGCAAATGGAAGTCATTGATGTCGTCCACGTGAATAAAGTCGTACCGCTTTGTGCCGTCGCCGAAAATAATCGGCTGCTCGCCTTTCAAAAACTTGATGATAAACGCGCTCGCAACTGGAGGAATCGTGCGGCGGTAATCCTGCCGCGGACCGTAGACATTAAAATAGCGAAGGCCGACGGTTTTTAAGCCATAAAATTGCTGGTATGCTTTCGCGAAAAGATGGTTGCACAGTTTGCTTATGCCATAAAAGGTTTCTGGCATTACTTCGTCTTCCGGCGTCGGCATTGTTTTTATTTTTTCATACATCGCGGCAGATTCCGCATACACCACCTTTTTCACGCCTGCCCGCCGCGCGGCATCGAAAATATTCGCCGTACCGGTAACGTTTATATCCGCGGTACCCACCGGATCCTTCTGACAATCAGGGATACAATTTTTAGCGGCTAAGTGGAAAACGAAATCAATGCCTTGGAAGAACGGATAAATTTCTTTGGAGCGAATGTCTCCATGACGAAGTTCAACTTCTTTCGGAACTTGCTCGGGCACGCCGTGGACCAGCGTGTCAAGACCGACAACATTATGTCCTTCACCGAGGAGGCGGTCGGCAAGATTGCTGCCGATGAAGCCGGCGACGCCGGTTATAAGAACTCGCGCCATAATAGTTTACAGCGTATAACTGCCTTGCTTACGTGTCAAAGAAAAGATCAACCGCGAGCCCTATCAGCACACGCAACAAGTCTTCTCCTTCTATTTAGTAAATAAAGAGCGTGTAAGAATTTCGCGAATACATTATCACCCGTCATCAGCTTCCCGAGTACTATCCGCATTTTACGACTTCGCTCCAGCCGTCTTATTTTATATTTTCTAATCTCCGCTTCGTTCATCCAAGTTTTTACAAGTTGCAAGATGCGCAAATAATCCTCTTGAGACTTTTGCAGATATTGGGGCCGGTTGGTGAAACTCTCGGGGTGGAGACGGCAATAACCAAGCGCCTTGTTCATATAACAAAAATTTACTTTGCGGTATGCAAATTTTAACCACAAATACTGCTCATCAGCCCAACGATACTCCGGCCCGAAGCCGCCGTATTTTTCAAAGACATCTTTACGCACCACCACGCCTAGGGGATTAATAAAATTTGACACGAGCAGTTTCTCGAAGAGGTGCCCCGAAGGGTGTTCCATCTTAAAATAATAAGTTTTGCCAGGGTCATTGTGAAAAAAATGATAGACTTTGCAGTAACAAAAATCGCAGACCGGATGCGCTTCAAGGTAGCCTACCTGTAGAGAAAGCTTGTCCGGCAGAAAAAAGTCGTCGGCATCAAGAAGGGCGATATACTTGCCTTTTGCCGCCGCAATGCCGGCGTTGCGAGCAGTTGACTGCCCGCTGTTCTTCTGGCGGATATACTTCACCCTATGGTCAGAAAACGCGCGCACCGCCGTCTCCGTCTCGTCGGTTGAACCATCGTCAATAATAATGTGCTCGAAGTTCTGGTATGTCTGAGCAAGAACACTGCGTATTGTATCTCCAAGATAAACTACGGCATTATATGCCGGAGTGATAACCGATACGAGGGGCTTGCCGTTCTCCACCTACCAAAAACTTACTGCATCTCGACTCGTCCCTTTTTTAATTCAATGGGAACCTGCTTCATTTTTAGTTTATCTTCCCACCAACTTCTGTTCTGTTTGTACCAATCAACCGTCAATCGCATACCGTCTTCGAAAGTCGTTCTCGGCTGCCATCCGAGCGCTGTTTTGATTTTCTTGAAATCGGCGGCGTGGCGGGAAACCTGACCGGGCCTGTCGCTTGTCGAAACCACCTGTACACCGCCCTTCGCCCCATTTACCGGCTCCACCATCTTCAAAACCAGATTAGCGATATACTTTATTGACACCCCTCTGCCGTTCCCGACGTTAAACACCTCCCCCACCACCTTTTCAGCAGACGCATGGAGCACGAGGTCAATCGCCCGAGCCACATCGTCAACATATGTAAAATCTCGCTGGCTTTCACCGGTTCCGTGAACGGTCAGCGGCTCGCCAATAATGCGGCTCGTGATAAAGCGGGGTATAACCTTCTCCGGGTGCTGGCGTGGCCCGAACAGATTGAACGACCGGATGATGACGCTGGGAATCTGATAACTCATATGGTAGGCGTAGATCAAGCGATCGGCGCCGGTTTTCGATGCCGCGTATGGACTTTGGGGATTCAGGGGATGGTTTTCATCTATTAGTTCGCTCTCCGCCGTGCCGTATACTTCGCTCGTAGAAAAATGAATAAATCGCTCCACCTTGTCGCGGTTGCGGTGGACAGCGGTAGCCACCCGCTCGGTACCTAAGACGTTCGTTTCAAAAAAAATCTCGCCATCGGCGATGGAGCGCGCTACATGTGTCTCCGCGGCAAAATGGATTACGTAATCAGCCTTCGCTACAAGATCGTCCACAACTTTTTTATCTCGTACGTCGCCTTTTACAAAAGTAAAGTTCCGGGACTTCTGAATTTCCTCGGTAATATCCCGCATATCCCCTGCGTAGGTCAGGGCATCCAAAACAACGTAATGGTAGTCGGGGTATTTGCGAAAAAAATATGCAAGCACGTTGCTCCCCACAAATCCCGCGCCGCCCGTGATAAGAACAGTCTTGGACTGCGAAGCCATGTTTGTCATTCTACGATTTAAAAATCCGAGGGTCAAACGCAGATCGCTACATCCCTCGCTCCGCCTCCTTCATCCACACGTCCAAGATTTTAGTTTCGCGGCCCACTAAAGATTTTTCCAAGATGCGACGGATGACCGTATGGTAATCAACGTCCTTCACGACTTTCTTGGCGTAGGCTACAATGTTCGGCAAATTATTGAATCCGAGGGGGCCGAGTTTCTTTAAAAGTCTTTCTTGCTTTGAGATAAATGTGTCTTTGAGCACTGGGAATTTAGACTCGACATTATTTGAAATTTTCTCGAATCGGAAATCACCATAGCCTAACTCACGGAGCACTAAACGGTATTTATTTTCCGACCAGAAATCTTTGTGGTACGCCCAATCGGCCTCGTGAGAACCGAAGATATGGCGAGCGAGCTGGAACTGGTCGTCAAGGTTTCCCTTCAAGAATTTTCTTGCCGATTCCTCAAAGTCGGGCGTCTCTAAGCGTAAAAGCCCGTCCATCTTGAGCCATTTGTGCCATCGGGCTAAAAGAAGCAATGCCTCTTGGCGTGAGAAATGCTCAAGGAGATGGTGCGAGCGGATTTCATCCACGCTCTCCGCGGGATAAGACAAATCTCTCACGTCCGCCTCCACATCAACCTTGGCTTTGCGGACGGTATGCGCCTCGTGGGGAAGGTCGATGTTAATGTAGCCGGGTAGATATTTTTCCTGGCAGCCCAAATGCAGTTTAATCGGTTTCTGGTTCATGGTTTAGCTCAATCCGATTTTTGAAAAAATTTTCTGGAAGCGCTTTTCGTAGGTATGATCTTTTATTGTGTGGTTATAGGCCGCTTTCGCAATCGCTTCGCGCTCGGCATCGTGCGGCAGGAAACGCTTAATTTTCTCGATAAGCTCCGCGGTTGATCTGTAGCAGACTATCTCTTTGTCTTCTTTATAGTATTTACCAATATCTTCTGACCAGCCGGAAATCACGAATGCCTGGCAACCGGCGAGTTCAAAGGGACGGGCATGTGTATGAATAGTAGGAAAATGAAGATATGCCTTGAGATTATCCACGAAGTGAAAATCTGGAACGATGCGGTTCACGGATATCCTTAAAAATAGTCGGCCAATTACTGACGGATCCCATAAACTCTTGCGGTCGGTGAGGTTCAAGCAAATTTTACTCCGCCCGAAGATTTTGAGCATTCCTTCGTGCGAGACTTTTCCGTTCGGCCATCCGAACCCGAAACATTGAACATTAATACCAGCACGGCGAAGCGCGTCAATCACTTTGGTGCGGCCCGATTTATGCTGGCCCACAAAACTTACATCAATATCTTTTTTTATCTCAACCGGCTTATAGAACGAGGTGTTGCACGCCCATTGGGAAAGAATGACGTTTTCGTGTCCCGCCACGCGATACCAATCCACTGCGCGCGAATAAGTTGTCACAACATACGTGAAATACGGCGGCCAGTGTTTGGAATAATTAAAAAACCGCCAATAGTCATCCGCGAACCAGGCGATACTTTTCGTAATTTTTTTTATTTCCAGAAGAACACGTGGACTAAGTTCGTCGGTATACATGAACGCGAAAAATAAGTCTGGTTTCTTTGTTTTTACAAGCATGAGCAGTTCATTATTAAACTTCTCGCGCCCAACATGAATTATCTGGTCATATGGACACTCTATAACCTCCACGTTCGGCATATTTTTAAGCGTCAGATAAAAATTCTGGTATTCAAAACTGTTGGCGCGGCGGGCGTCATAATTCTCGTTGCGAATCCCCGCATAAACTATTCTGAGCTTGTTTTGCAAAATCATATTCAATTGAAAATTAAAATCTTGCCCTAAATTTCTCGCGTGGATAAGAATCGGTTTGTCGCAAATATGCGACGAGTGACTTCAATTTTTCGAGAACCATTTCGGTCGTCACGGCCGCAACGCAAGGAGAGGACATATTATACGGGACACTAAAAGCGCAATGCCAATTGTCGTTGTAGCACTCAGTTCTCTTGTATACCCACATATTTATGTCTTTATAGCCATAAAGAACAGAAAGGCCAAATTTCCCGCCGCCGCTAATGCCGAGGGACGGCTTCTTGAGGGCAATTGCGACATGAATCGTCGAGGTGTCGTTCGCAACGACGAGTGCGCAGTGTTTTACGAGAGCGGTCATCTCACGAAACGACGTTTCGCCAGCCAGATTCTTTGTAGGCGCGCCGCAATTTTCCTGGAATTCTTTCACGCGCGCGAATTCTCCCCCTGAACCCACGAGTGCTATGTCAAATCCTTCGCCCGCAAGGAATTCTGCTATTTTTAGAAAACGCTCGGCTGGCCACGTTCTGCAGGGGGCATTGCAGTTGATATTCAAGACCGCGTATGACTTTGGCTTAAGGCCGAATTTTTGCGTTACCGCTTTCGTTTGCCTATCGGAATCAAAACCGGGCAATATCGTGGCATAATCCTCTTCTTTGAATCCGGTTGTTGCTTCATATATCGCCACATATTGTTGCAGTATACTGGCCAATGTTCCTTCCTTTCCCATATCTTCATGAATGGACGGAATCAATTTCGTATAACGCGGCAATATTTTTTCTTTTATAAACTTGAGCTGCTTTTTCTGCTGAACGTCGTGCGGTTTTTGGAATTCCATCTCCTGACCTTCGTGACCAATGATTTCTTTTGCGCCAACGCCGACCGCAATAATTTTTCCTATAATCTCTGGCACGGTGAAATCGTGATTGATAACTTTGGAAAAACCGATGCGGCGCAGTTTGTTAATAAATTTAAAGCCGTAAAATGGATCAACAGCGAACTTCTTGTATTGTATGGTTAAAACCTCGTCTACGAAGTTTTTAAAAACTTTTTCCATTCCCATTCCATCATTAATAAGCAGGAAAATTTTTATATTGGGAAATTTTTTTTTGTAATGCTTAAGGACGGAGGTAAAGATAACGAGATCGCCCATGGCCTCCAAGTTTATGATGAGCATCCTCCCTTCATAACCGGAGGAGTTGACCGGGGCCGCGCGAAGAAACAAAAGAAATGACCGTAACGCGCCCGCCCCGCGTTTTATAAAAAACTTCAGATAGCTTTCTGTATGTCGAAACATTCTTTAATCAAGAAAAGGCTTTAAATCGGAGGGTTGGACAACGGCCGTTCCCCGACGACCAACTACTATTCCACCGGCATGATTTGCCACTTCTGCCGCTTTAAATAGCGGCACACCAGCGCCAAGCATAAGGGCAAGAACGGCAACAACCGTATCACCGGCCCCCGTTACATCAAAAACATGTAATGGGCGATTTACAACATGAGCTGCCTTACTAAGCTTATTGTCGTACGCCGTAAGCCCGTTACTGCCTCTTGTCAGCACCACGGAAGCATTAAGCCGTTTGGAAAGCCGGCGTGCAGCATTAGCCGCCCCTTTGTCGGTCGAGGTATCAACGCCGGCAAAGAAACGCCCTTCGTTTGCGTTCATGGTAATAGTATTTATACCCTTAAAAAGTCCGATATCTATGCCTTTAAAAGCAAGAGTACCCATCTGTGCAATAGGCATGGGCTTTATGTTCGCTACTATCTTCTTCCCCGCAAAACGCTTTTTAATAGCTCTTATCGCGGCTTCCGTAACAAATCCTTTGGCGTAATCGGATATCACAACCAGATCCTGACCGTGAAGATTTCCCAGAAGACGTACAGCTTTCTTTTCTGTAACCTTCGAGATCTCGCCGATTTTTTCTCGATCGATTCTTAATAGCAAATGCTGACCTGAAACCGTTCTCACCTTTGTAGAAGTAGGACGCTTCGGCTCGTGCAAGAAACGCGGAACGATGGCACTTCTACGACAGAGCCCACGAACGAAATCCTCCTCGCTATCATTGCCGACATTACCCATAAGAGTTACCCGGCCACCAAGCGCAGCGATATTTGCCGCGACATTCCCGGCGCCTCCTAACGAATATTCACGCGATCTTTCAAGCACTATCGGCACCGGCGCCTCGGGAGAAATCCTCTCGACATCTCCCTGAATGTATAAATCCAGCATGACATCACCAAAAACGAGAATCTTGGTGGTTTTGAACTTTTTGACTATTTCCTGATATTTTGACATATCATAGACAAAAACTTACTTTTTACGTCACTTAATAATACAAAAAATCCATAAAAACTCAACGAAAATCCGAAACTTGACAATCTGTATACAATAGTTATAATTAAGGAAGATTCGATTGGCGCTTTCTAGGGTCAAACCGAAAATATTGAAAACCAAGGGAGGGTATTATGTCCATGATTGTTTGGTCGCTCAATGGCGGCCGCTTCGTGGGCAAAACGCCCGACGAAGAGCCGCAAACGCTGAAGTGGTTGAAGAGTCTTTCGGCGTCAGGAGCAATGATTCCAGATGTCCTGTGTTTGCAGGATTTTCGGGTGTCATTGCTCAAGTACCTGGGACCTCTGCCGAACTTCCACTTTTCTCCCTGGGCCAATTTTAAGATATGGGGGGAAAAGGAACTCGTGGGTATTTGTATCGCTTCAAGGTACCAGCTCAATGACATCTCCATCCACTATACTTGGGGAGATGGCATTGTCCGTGATCTTGAAGGTATCGGTAACGACAGTCAGCGGATCAAACCTGACGATGTCGCCGACGATCTGGTGCTCAAAACGCAGAACTGTGTCGCCATCGCTTGCTCGATCAATAAAGTCGGTGACCCCAAACCATGGCGCATTGCTACACACCACGGGCTGTGGACGCGTAACGGAGTCACAACTCCCGAACAAATGCGAAGCACCGACTCGCTCTGTAAATTCCTTTCCGAGCAAGGTCGGGGGCACGACGGCATTGTTTATGCCGCCGACTGCAATCCCGACAAAGAAGGCAAGGTACTCTGCAGATATTCGGAAAGTGGGGGGGGCGATTATTTACCCTCGCACATCAAAACAACACTCGCCGCACATCACCCGGCAGCGAAACTCGGCATTAAACCAGACCGCATCATGGCGTGGCCGGACAGTTCCGGCAGGTTCAAGTACGACATTACCAACGTCTACGTGGATCCATCGCCCGGCAGTGACCATCTGATGCTTTGCTCAACGGTGAGCAGATATCCTTAAGGAAAGGCGTTAGTTTTCTTCAGAGAACTAGCGCCTTTTTTATTTACAGAAGAGTTAAATTCGGCGCAAGATGCAATTCCTCAAACGTTAATGCGCGAGTAATAGCTGGCTTATGCATGACGCGCAACACTGCATTCGCGATATCCACCTTGGTCGGATAATAGAATTCGGTGAGTGCTGTCGAAGTCGGACAGGGAACATTAGGGCAAGAGAGAGCGCTTGGCGCTTCCCGCAATTGCAGCGATTTCTGGGCTACTTTGGAGATAATTTCGGATCCGACACTGAATGCGCCGTTCGTAGTGTCTACCGTAAGAAGTCGTCCCGTCTTCCGCATCGAAGCAAAAATCGTTTCGTAATCAACTGGGTTCAGGGAAACAAGATCGATTAATTCAACGCTCACCTGTTCTCCAAGAAGAGAAAGTGCTTCGTAAGCGGCAACGAAACCATCGCCGTAGGCGAGAACGGTTATGTCCTTGCCCGGAACCGCCACCTTTGCATATCCCAGAGGTTCGGTGTAAAGCTCGATTGGCACATCTTGTTTCACTGGGAAGATCCACCGAGACTCCAGCATGACCACGGGATTATTGTCGCGGAGAGCGGAAACTAGGAGTCCCTTTGCCATGCGGGGCGTTGACGGTATCACCACCTTGAGGCCGAGCGCGTTCCCAAACAATGCGTAGAGCGACTGTGTATGCTGGGGGCCATTGCCCCACTGCCTTCCGACGTTGATACGGAGCACTATCGGCACCGGATTGCCTCCGCCAAACATATAGTTCCATTTTGCCGCTTGGGTAATTATCTGGTCAGCGGCCAATAAACTGAACTCCACTCTGCCATGGTGCACGATAGGCCTAAGTCCATTGATCGCCGCCCCAACGGCCATGCCGGTAAAACCGCCCTCTGAGTCCGGCACGTCGAAAACTCGCTCGGGATATTTTGACGCGAGTCCGGTCGCAGTACCGTCCGCGGCATTTCTATAGGTAGCACCCAGACCAACGAAAAAAATATTTTTGTCGGCCTCCATCATCTGGTCCGTGGCTTCTCTGAGAGCCTCGGTAAATTTTATGATTCTAGGCATACCCCGTAGGAAATTAAATATTTTCCGTTAGCGTCTGACGACCTTGTAGTGTGTTTGGGGAATGATTTCATATTTGTTGATTTTAGCTTTAGCTCGAAAATATTTATTTTCTCGCTATTTCCTACGGGGCATATAAATCGGTATAAAGACTCTCTTTGGGCGGATAAGACGCATTCAGAGCAAAATCAATACTATCCTGAACGGTCTTTTTAATGCCGTCTTCAGCACTTACGATTTCCTGCTCCGAAACGCCGCCGTGGAGAACGGCCTGCCTCATCTTCTTTATGGAATCTTTTTTTAATCTGTTCTCTGCGGTATCTTCCTCTCGGTACTCCTCTTCAAAAATCGGACCGCTGTGCGCCATATGCCTGTAGGTCATACATTCGAGAACGGCGGGGTGGCCCATCCGTGCGCCAGCTATAAGTTTTTTTGCTTTTCCCAGAACATCCTCGTAATCATTGCCGTCGGCTTTGACGTATTGAATCCCAAAACCAGTTACGATTCCTTGAACATGGTGCGCGTCCGATCTCCTGTCTTTCAATTTGGAGTTTGTGGAGAATAAATTATTTTCAACCACCAATATCAACGGTAATTTGAATAATGCGGCGAGGTTAAACGTCTCATATACTATGCCTTCTTCGAAGGCTCCGTCGCCCAAGAAAACAACGGTCACGTCCGGCTTATTATTGTACTTTTGTTCAAAAGCAGTGCCGCACGCGAGCGGTACTACGCTTCCCAAAATCGGCGTTGAACCCATAAAATTCACCGATCGATCCATCATGTGCATAGAACCGCCCTTGCCACGGGAAGAACCGTTCTCCTTCCCTAAAAGCTCACAAATCATTTTTTTTAGATCGCCGCCTTTCGCCAAGTAATGACCGTGGGAACGATGATTGCCTAAAACCTTATCTTCTTTCTTGAGGGCGTCGCAAACGCCGACGGCTACCGCCTCTTGGCCAATGTAGAAATGGACGAAACTCATGATCTTCTCTTTCAGATATAGCGCGACCAGTTCTTCTTCCGCCGTCCGTATCAGGAACATTTTTTTGTAGGCCTCGAAGAGCGTGTTCATTGGTTCTCAAAATCGATCATAATACGATTCGCCTTGCCTTGCCGCATCATCTGAATGGCGTCATTTATGTTATCTAACGTCGTGCGGTGCGTAATAAGGTTATCGATATCTAATGAGCCGGCTTTGAAAAGTTTTACATAGCGCGGAATGTCTTTGCTCGGCAAAAATCCTCCGCCTTGAGTCGCTCTAATGGTCTTGCCATCGCTTACGCCGAATAGATGGTTCGGGTTCTTTATCTCTATACTCTCCCCCGGCTTCACGAAACCGACTAAAACGTAGCGTCCACCATTGCCGAGAAGCGGAATGGTATCCGTAATACTTCGCGCATTCCCGGAGGCATCGAAGATAACATCAATGTCTTTTATGCCAAGCTCGCGCTGCGTCGCTTCCGAAATATTTTCCCTAGCGGCGTTGATGAATAAGTTGCCGTGTAGCGATGCGACTATGTCTTTTTTGTCCTCGAACACATCAACACCTATGATAGGGCTCGCGCCCGCTGAAAGAGCGGCCTTAATCAAACAGGCGCCGAGGCCCCCGAGGCCGACAACCATAACGCTTTCGCCGGACCGCACCCTCGCTTCGTTTAGAACAGTGCCGAGCGCCGTCGAGAGACCGCAGCCAAGGAGTGCGCAAAAATCATTCGGAACCTCGCGTGGCACTGGAGTAATACGATTTTCCGACACAATTGAATACTCGCTAAAAGTCGTTGACTTCCCGCTTCGTATGGTTTTTCCTCTAAACACATAGGTGGGAAAGTCGGCTTCAATACCGTCACCTTTGCGCCAGTGTATAACCACCTTATCGCCCTTCTTTACTTTTGTGACACCCGCACCCAAGTTTTCCACGATGCCACACCCTTCGTGGCCCAATAAATGAGGAGTGAATTTCGCATTATTTCTGTTGCCCGCAATTTCATGGAGCTGTGTGCCGCAAATACCGCTCACAAGTATCTTCACGAGCACTTGTCCGACGGCGAGGTCGCCAAGCCCTACATCCGCCACGGTCAAAGGGGCGTTTATTTTCTCCAATACAGCGGCTTTCATGCGCGTATTTTATTTGTTTTTATAGATTAACTTCTATTGCAAAGACGAGTATCTTTGTAGTCTTGAACTTTTCGACTATTATACAAGGAGTCCATAAAAACTCAAGTTTTTTCAGGTCCGGTTCTAATCATTTCCGCTCCTGTGCGCTTTTAATCTGGATCAATTTATACCAAACTTCAAATAAAATTAAATATGCTGAAAAACTTTTATGGTTTCTAAAAAGATTCTAAAAAATAAAATAAAGCAGGCCTTCCCTTTTTTGACCCCCGCCTACCGTTTCCTCAAATACGGGGTTAGGATCATGCGCTGGGTTCCAACATATGACGAGGATGATTTAATTACAAATCACCTCTGCGATTTTTTAGAGGACGACCGCTTTATTAAAAGCCTTGCAACGACAGAAAAAGAAGGGCATCTTCAACTCGGCTATGTGGTGAGATGGCGGCTCTATACAGCCTGCTGGGCGGCAGATCACGCGAAAAACCTAGACGGAGATTTCGTGGAGTGCGGTGTGGCATATGGCGCAACAAGCCGCATGATTATGGAGTACATCGGCTTCAAAAATATAAGTAAGAAATTTTATCTCCTGGATACGTATGAAGGATTGGATGAGCGATATCTTTCTCAAGACGAACGCTTACGTCTAGTAGAGTATAAAAAAACAGGAAGCTACCCCTACACGTCGGCCATGTATCCATTCGTAAAAAAGGCGTTTGGCTCATTCCCTAACGTAACTATCGTAAAAGGAGCGGTACCTGAAACCTTGGGACAGGTGAAGTCGGAGAAAATAGCATATCTACATATTGATATGAACTGCACCGTGCCGGAAATAGCGGCGGCTGAATACTTCTGGCCCAAAATGGTGAAGGGGGCCGTAATGCTTTTGGATGACTACGGATTCGCCCGGGAACAGCACGACGCGTTCGACAAGTTTGCCAAAGAAAGGAGCATAGGCATTCTTTCCCTGCCTACCGGGCAAGGGTTGATGATAAAGCCCTAGGCGGTTTTTATCTTGTCGTACCAATAATCCAAAAGTTTCCTTAGGGTCTCCTCAATGGAAATCTTGGGAGCCCAGCCGGTGAGATTCCTGCACTTTGAAGTGTCGCAAATCTGGACCGGAATATCGATGGGCCTCACTAATTTGGGATCCACTCTTTTTTCCACTTTACCCGTGAGCCCCTCCATCGAGAGCATCTTATCCAGAACCTCACCAATCGTGTATGGCGTATCTCCGCCAACGTTGTAGGCTTCTCCGGGAGAAAACTTCTGCATTAAAAGATAATAAGCCTTAACGCAATCCGTCACGTCCATAATGACCCGTTTGCTTGATAGGGTTCCCACGTTAATGACCGGATCCTGAAATCCTTTTTTGACGCGCACGATCTGGTAAGCATCCGAGGAAATTGAAAAGTTCTTGCCCCGCCTCGGACCAGTATGAGAAAACGCTCGTGTGACAAAAAAAGGCAATTTAAGAGATCTGGCCCTTTCCCGAACATAGGTATCGGCCGCGGCCTTGCTTATGCCGTAAGGATTCACCGGATCTATGGGAAATTTTTCGTTAATTGGTCCGGCAGATTCCGCGGGCGCTCCGTATACTTCTGACGTGGAACAAAACATCAATTTGCAGGCCGGCTGATATTCGGCTATCGCTTCCACAACGTTCACGGTTCCAACCGCATTAGCCTCGAAAGTTCCTCTCGGGTCGACAAAGCTCGTCGGCGGATGACTTTGGGCCGCCAAATGGAAAACTCCGTCAAAACGATTGTTCTTAAAAACTGCGTCGGTTAATCCGCGGCTGGTTAAATCTCCATATAAAAATTTGATCTTGTTGTAATTTTTATCCGGGACTACGTCAAGGATGTCGGCTTCCATGCCGTTAGAAGAACGAACCAAACCGTAAACTTCGTGGTTTTCTTGAACCAGTAAATTCGCCAAATGTGGTCCGGCAAAGCCGGTAATTCCGGTTATTAAGTACTTCATTTGTCAAATAATATCACAATTTCAACCGGAATGCAAGAAGGTTCACGATTTTTCATCGACGAACTCGCACCAGATGTGATAGATAAGTTCATGTATTTCCTGGATACGCGCAGTTTCTTCGGTCGGAACAATAATCGCCGCATCAACAACGTTTTTCAAATCTTTCCCCTTGCCACCGGTAAGCGCGATAATTTTTAAACCTTTCTTTTTAGCTGCCTGGATCGCGTTCAATATATTCTTGGATTTTCCACTTGTCGTGAAAACGACCAAGATATCTCCACTATTACCAAGCGCCTCAACTTGTCTCGCAAAAACATTTTCAAAACCGTAATCATTACCGATTGCCGTTAAAGCCGAGGTATCGACTGTGAGGGCGACTGCCGCGAGCGGTGGGCGGTCATCTTTATACCTGCAGACCCACTCAGCCGCCAGGTGTTGCGCGTCTGCGGCCGACCCGCCATTGCCGCACGCTAGTATTTTACGCCCGGCATTTACAACCCCGAGCAACATCTCCGCGGACTTTTGGATTTCCGGTAAAAGCTGCGCCAGACTTTCTTCAACAGTTTTTGCGTGCCGGAGAAAGGCCTCCCTAATAATTGGATTCGGACTGTTATTTTGCATAAAAAGGCTTGAAACTATTGATTTATTAGAGGATACTTCTATATATAAAATACCATGAAAAAAGCGAAAGTTAGAAGCCTCGGTGAAATCGCAAAAATAGCCAAGCGTGCAAAGGATAAAGGATTAAAAGTCGTAACTACGAACGGCTGCTTCGACCTCATTCACGTCGGCCACATAAGAAATCTGGAGCGCGCCAGGTCGCTCGGAGATGTTCTTATAGTAGGAATAAATTCGGACAGCTCGGTCAAGAAACTCAAGGGTAAAAATCGTCCGATCATAACGGCAATAGAGCGGGCTGAGGTTATAGGATCGCTCTCATCGGTCGATTATGTATTTATTTTCGCGGATCTCGCGCCGACCAGATGGCTCGCCAAAGTAAAACCAGACGTCCACGTAAAGGGCGGGGATAGAAAGATCCATGAAATACCGGAAAGGCACTTACTAAAAAAAATCGGCGCAAAACTGATATTCCTCCCCATCAGAAAGGGCAGGTCAACATCCGCCTTGATCGAAAAAATAAAAAAATACGCCTGAGATAGACGTGTCTGATGAGAGTCGCCCTTATTTCTTAAAGTAAAGATTTCGGGATTTGACTTTATATAGTATATGGCCGGATCTCAAAAGAGCGCCAGCAATTTCAGAATAATCCTCGCAATGCTTTGGCAGATGAAGCTCTATAACAATATACTGACTCTTTTCTAATGTTTTAATGGCCCCGCTTAATACCGGTTCTTCAAAGCCTTCGACGTCAATCTTAAGTAAGTCTATTTCTTTAATATCTTTAATTTCCTGGATATCGTCGAGGCGCCGCATTAGAACTGTGCGCTTCGTCTTTCCCCGGGTGCTCGTCAAAGAATTCGAGCTGTCCATGGTGCCGTCGTAGCTGATGTCAATATTCTTATTCTCATCCCCCAGGGCGCAATCAAAGTACGATATCGTTTTGTATTTCGATAAGCGATCCTGCGCCGCCAAAATACACTCCTTCATCATGTCAAAGGCATAATAACGCGTATTGGGATTGAGGCGCATCCAATATTCCGCGACTAAGCCCGTATTGCATCCCAAATCAACGATCACCGGACTGCTTTTTGACTTTAAGCGGCTGATATACGCGGGTTCGAGTACGTCTCCGTAAATGAAATCGTCAACGTAAACCGATATTTCGCTTTTCTTTTTGACGCGAATTCCTTCGGGAGTAGAAAATGGAAAAAATAATTTGGTCTGGCGCGGAAAGAAGCAACTCAACACAAGCTTGGTCCTGTTTGCAAGATCGAATTTATTACTCACAACGGCTACCTTGGCGGTGTCGCGGATTTTATTTTTTATTTTGGTTAATATGGACACTTTCTCTAAGATCCACGTTTTTTCTTAAGAAATCTCGTTATGGATAATGCGATCTTATCAGGCGAGAGGCCGTATGTATCCCGCAAATAGTCCTGCGAACCGATGCGTGCTGGATAAACATCAGGAGCGCCCAACCTCATGAGCGTAGAATAAGCACCCTTCTCTGCCAATACTTCGGCAATCGCGCTTCCCAGACCGCCTATTACGTTGTGCTCCTCAAGACTGACGATCAGGCGGCACTCCGCTCCGATTTTTTTTATGAGCGCCGCATCAACGGGTTTTACGCTGGAAGCGCCGATTAATCTGCAGTTTATTCCCTTTTTATAAAGAATCGCGGCCGCAGCAAAGGCATTTTGCATCAGGGAACCGGTTCCGAATATCGCGACATCGCCTTTATTTGTGAAAAGTGAGAATTTCCCCAATGAAAACTTCGGCGGCTTTTTGAAAATATTCTTCTCCCCAGCCTTGCCAAGCCGTATATACATGGGACCGCGGTAGCGCACGGCAAAATCTACAACCGCTTCGGTTTCTAAGGGATCAATTGGGACAACAACCGCCATATTGGGCAACGCTCGCATGATTGCCATGTCTTCGAGGGCCCAGTGCGTGACACCCATGTGTCCATAAGAAAACCCTCCGCCGACGCCGACAATGCGCACTGGAAGGTTATGGTAAACAACGTCATTGCGTACTTGTTCAAATGCCCGCATAGAAGCAAAAGTGGCGATAGAATAAGCAAAAACGGTCTTGCCCGCGAGCGCCATGCCCGCCGCAACCCCTATCATATTCTGCTCGGCGACGCCGGCGTTCAGGTACTGTCCGGGAAAATTATCTCTAAGCGGCTCAAACGCAGAATAGCCGAGGTCGCCAGTAATGAAAATGATATTTTTATCTTTTGTGAGCGCGCGAGAGAGCGCTCTTTGAAACGCAATTCTCATAATGATGCATTAACCTCTTTTATCGCCTGCTCTAATAGATCGTCGGTAGGATTTTTATAATGCCAGTCAATAGTATCTTCCATAAAAGAAACACCCTTCCCTTTTACTGTATGAGTGATGAGAACGCTCGGGTGGCCTTTACGAAAAGGAATGGTTGATAACGCCTTTTCGAGTGCGGCAACGTCGTGTCCGTCCACCTCCTTCACCGACCAGCGGAATGATTCCCATTTTTTGGCGAAAGGCTCCAAATCCATCACGTCTTTCACGCGCCCGAAACTTTGAATTTTATTGTAGTCCACGATAACCGTGAGATTATCCAGGCCCCACTGGGCAGCGGCGAGGACCGCTTCCCACGTAGACCCCTCATCGCATTCGCCGTCGGAAAGGATCGCGAATACGCGATGGGATTTTTTGTCGTACTTCGCGGCCAGTGCCATGCCCAGAGCCAAGGGCAAACCATGACCCAAAGATCCGGTCGCCGCCTCAAGACCGAAAGATGGCTTATAGGTCAAATGAGCTGGGAGAAAACTACCATTCTTAGTATATTCATTCAAAAATCTAGGCGGCAGCAAACCATATTCCGTTAGCGCCGAGTAAAGCGCCAAACTGCCATGGCCCTTGCTTAAAATCAGCCTATCCCTTTTTTCGAAGCCGGTCCCGCGCTTGGCCAAAAATTTCAAAATCCCGCCAAAATACAAAACCGTCAGAATCTCCACCAAAGACAGGCAAGATCCGATATGCGGCGTTTTCGCGCGATGGGAAACAATTAATATCTTTTTTCGTATCGCGGCAGCTTCTTTCTTATAAAATTTTAATGATCTACGCTTCATATAAATTCATATTTCTCTTAAACCAATCCACCGTCAACTCAAGCCCGTTTCGCAAACTCGTTTTCGGCGCCCAATTTAATTTTTTCCTTACAAGTTTTGTATCCGCAACCCAACAACTGGTATCAAAAGAACGGGATATTTTTTTATCCCAGACAGGCTTAATATCCACGCCGATAATATTTTTTATTATGGAGAAAATTTCCGCGAGATTTGTCTGTTTGCCAGTGCCAATATTGAAAATTGCTCCAGTAGAAGGATGAGCGGCGGCAAGAAGAAAGGCGCTCACCACATCGTCGATAAACACGAAATCTCTGACAACAGAAGGCGTTGAGAGATGCGGCCTTCTTTTTTTTATAAGAGAAACTATGAGGTTCGGCACTAAACGGCCGAGTGGTTCATAAAAACCGTAAGCGGAAAATGGCCTCAGGGTTACTATCGGCACCTTTCGATTTAAAGCGAGATATCGGCCGTAAAGCGTCGCCCAGGCCTTACTCGCTCCGTATGCGGTATTAGGGTCAAGCATGTCGGCTTCTCGCATCGGCTTTTTTTTCGTTCCGTACTCCGACGAGGTTCCGGTATTGATAAAGACGTCGAATCCTTCCCCTAAACAAGCTTGCATTAAATTGAAAGTGCAAATAATATTCGTATCTATTATCTCCTGTTCGTCGTACTGTTCTTGTGGATAAGCTCCGTGCGTTGCCAGATGAAAAATTGTTTTTGGTTTTATTTTTTTTATAAACCGATTCGTCGCTAGTGGATCCCTCAAGTCGATAATGTACGTTGATACGACCCTCAAAAGATCGTCGATCCTCCAGGTACGGGCGTTTTTCCGCAGGATGACATAAACCTTTTTCGGTTGCGCTTCGCGCACAAGCCGCCGCAAAAGATTCGAACCCACAAAACCACTCGCGCCGGTGATTAAAACCGGGGTGGAAAACTTTAATGACTTGGCTTCGAAACCCATTCGTTGCATTTTAATGCCGCGCGAAAGCGAGGTCAATGCGCCGCTAACGCGCGCGAAGCTTTAGAACCCATCTCAAAAATCCCTTCGGCCGCGATATAGGCAAATCTTTCGCGGCGCAAGAAGCAAGGACGAAGGTGTATCCTATGATACTCCGAGTCCGAAGCGACGTGGTGCCGCGAAAGATTGGCCATATCCCCAGGGGGTTGCGGAGATTTTCTTCTCCCACTACGTTGCGGCTTCGTCGGAGTGGCACAAGCCACACATTCCTCGCCGCGCCTTGCGTAGAGAAGAAAATCTCTCGCAACGCGGCTAGAAGGGATTTTTGAGATGGGTTCGAATAAAAGTTTTCAATCTTTTATAGATAATCCATACGCCCCAGACGACCGGATAAATACCGTATTTCTTCGCGAAATAAATATCCATAATCTTTCTGTATTTTCTGCGCTTCCACGGAGTTTTGTTGATGTAGTAAACATATTCCGGCTGATAGGGAAGCGCTGAGAGAAAATACCACGGTTTTCCGCCGCCCGCGAAGTGGACAACGAGCGGATCGGGTTCGTTGTAGGGATATGCCCCTATGGGTATCGCGGCGGCTATGAGATTGTATTTTATGCCAAGCTCTCTGTAGTCGCCCGCAAACACAAGGTTAAGAGCGTCTTGCTCGTGATATCGCAACTTGTCCGGATACTCATAGATCAACCTGTGAAGTTTTTCTTCTATGCCGCGCTTTCTCCAAAGCTCCAAATCAACAAGAAGCATTCCGACACTGAAATACGCGGACTCTTGCGACGCAATGGGCCAATTGATGTCTTTGCGCAGCTTTTTCAAATGCCCCTGTCTTTCTTCTTGCTGACAATCCGCGATTGCTCCTATTGTTTTCCTGCCCAGGTCCACGTTAAATAGTTCGGAAATATCCCCTCGAATCACCACGTCAACTTCAAGATTGATTACCCTGCGACATGTAGGGGGAAGAAAACGCCCCAAATAAACGCGGTGAAAGGCCTCTACTGGAGCGTGAAATCCCTTAGACAAATCACCAAGCGGCAGTCCTTGGTAAAGCTTTTTATCAGGAAGAACATAGTTTATCGTAAATCCATATTTCTTCTCCAGAGTCTCCAATCGCTCTTTATTTTTTGCTGATATTCCAAAATCTACGACGTAAAGGCTTATCGGGTAATCCCCTTTTTTGTTTTCGAAAAGAGAACACAAGGCAACCCCAAGGAGCATGGCGTAATTATCATTCGTGGCAAAAACAACAGATACTTTTTCCATTTGCTTAAAAATTATAATAGTCCTACACCTTATACCAGACAAACAAACGGAGAAGTGCCACTAGATTCCAAAATATAAGTTTAATTCTGTCCCACATCTTTAAAGATTTTAAGCGCAATATAAAGATCATATTCGGGAAGTAAAGCGGTGAAAAAAACAACACAAACCTGACTTTGATATTGGATAATACGCGTTTAATTCGCATAGACACACGTGGATTGGGATCAAGAACAAAAATTTTGGTGCGCTTATAAAAAAGAATTTCGTCGACGAGGGTAAAATGTCCCCTGACCAAACAGCGAAAAAGGAAGTCATACTCAAGAAATGGCTTGTCAATAAATTTACAATCAACAATTTTCTCGCGCCTCCAAACTCCATACGTCATGTTGCCCTTTCCCCCAAGAATTGTAAGCAGAATAAATTCCTTGAGGCGTCCGTACAGATCCTTCTTAAACGTGAAAAATAATTTCGGATCTTCTTTTTGTGTCCTGCCTAAATCGTCGAAATGCATGAGTTTAGATATGGCAGCAATCGCTTCCTTGTCCGCATCCAAGGCGGCTATACATCTTTCCACGAAAGTCGGCGCCCGCTTATCATCGTCCGAAGCCCATATAAAATACTCACCTCTGGCATTTTTTTTGAGATATTCGAAGTTTCTGGCGTGGCCTATATTCGATCTCTGCCGTATATATTTTATACGTCGGTCCTTTTTCGCGTATTCCTCGCAGATCCGCGGAGTGTCGTCGGTAGAGGCGTTATCGGATATAACCAGCTCAAAATTTCTATACGTCTGCGCAAGCAGCGAATCCAATGCCTCGCGCAAATAAGATTGCCCGTTATGCGTAGCTAAGCCGATGCTTACCAATTTTTCTTTAGAACCCATCTTAATAATACCTCCAGCCCGCGTTGCTGGCGATTTTCTCGTATCCGCAAGGCTTGTCGAGTGAGCTGTGCTTGATGCACTGCGATCGAGGCGTAACGCAGCGGGACGGGAAAATCGCCGCAACCCCAAGGGGGATATGGCCAATTTCCGCAGTACCGGCGTCGCTTCCTCCTCGGAGTACCACAGGAGGGTACACTTTCGTCGTCGTTCCTTGGTCTTGCAGAAATTGGCTCATATCGCGAGCGGAGATATTATTAAGATGGGTTCTGCCTTGGTCCATAAAAAGCTATCTGACTCTCCTTAAAAATCCTCCAGGCGCGGCGGTAATTAGAAGTTTATTTTCAATATCCCTATCGGCGACAAAATTTTTATGTTTCTTTAAAAATTCCCGGACGGCAGTGGCCGGATTATTCCCCTTGCCCCACGGGCGGTCTTTTACCATCCCTGTTGGCAGATACTCGACGATGGTATCAAAGACAATAATATAGCTTCCGCGGCTCACGAACCGCGAGTAAAGTTCAAGTTCCTGTAAAACGTGCGCGGACGTATGGCTGGAATCCAGGTAAACCAGGATTTTTTTCTTGCCGCGGGTCAAACCTTTAACGCGGGCGATGACTTTGGCATCAATAGAGGATCCTTCGATCATTTTAATTCTTTTGAACATTCGGTGCTTTTCGATCTCGATCCTGTTATGGGAACGGATATCAATATCAACCCCCAAAACCCGGCCATTGCCGCCGATAAGTTCCAGCATTGACGCCGAAAAAATCAAAGAGCCGCCGCGGGCAATTCCTGTTTCAATAATCAAATCGGGTTTCACCTTCCAAATGATCTCTTGGAGCGCAATGATGTCTTGCGGATACTGGATAATCGGCCTTCCCAGCCAGTCAAAATTATAGGAGTAACGGCCGCGGATGGAACCAACCATAAAATTGGCGGCAACTTTTTTGAGCTTCCTATCGCGAGACAATTTTTTGAGGTTTAGGCGTCGCTCACTCTCAAATACGGGATCTTTCATTTAGATAAATTAAGAAATTTGAAATAAGCCATTAACCCCTCTTCCCAAGGAGGAAGAATGATTCCTAATTTTTTAGCCCTAACATTCTCTAAGACGGAAAACTTTGGCCTTCTAATTTTACCGTCTCCTCCGCCCCTATCAACCGGTAAAACTTTCCTATTCACCCCCCAGATCTCAAAGATTTTTTTCGCAAATTCATACCAACTGCAATATCCTTCGTTAACAAGGTGATAGATACCGGCACCGGCGCCGATCTTTAAAAGCCTGAGACTTGCTTCTGCCAAATGCTCCGCGTACGTCGGATTCGCGATCTGTTCAGAGCTAACCTCAATAACGTCTTTGCCTTCGGCCTCTTTTAATATGTTTAAAACAAAGTTCCCGCCTTTGCTTCTGCTACCCGTCTTACCGCCGTATACGCCGCAAGTTCGCAAAATAAAAGTTCCGTCCGCATATGAATTCAGCGCTCCGTATTCGCCGGCGAGTTTTGATACACCGTAAGTCTGAAGCGGTTTTGGGCAATCTTCTTCTCTGTATGGCTTATTTTTTTCTCCGTCAAAAACATAGTCCGTGCTGTACGTAACAAAAGAGACGCCGAATCTTTTTGTTGCTTGGGCCATTTTTAAAACTGCCACAAAATTCAGTTCCGCGGCCAAATACGGTTCTTCCTCGCATTTCGAAACGATGTTATACGCGGATGTATTAATTAAAACGTCCGGCTTAAATTTCTTGAGACAGGCGAGAACCATAGATTCGTTACGAGCGTCGAGAACCTGCCTTTCGGGAGCTGTGACCTCAAAACCGAAATCATAAGCCCGCCTTAAAATAGCGCTCCCAAGTTGGCCGGTCCCGCCAATCAATAAAATTTTCATACTAACTAAAAAATGAATTTATTTGCTGGTCGGTGATATGAATTACATCTTCTCCGTTATAAAAACCCCGATACCAATCGAGAGTCATTCGGAGCGCCTTATCAATATCAAAACTCGCCCGCCAATTAAGCAATTTTCTCGCTTTATCGCTGTTCAATCTAAGTACATGCTCTTCAAATTTACCGGCATCTTTTTTGACTGAATACGATCCTCTTCCCAATATTCCAAAGGTTTTCTCTAATAGTTCTTCTACCGATAAGAAATTTTCGGCGTTCGGCCCGAAATTCCAACCCCCTGAAAATCTTTTTTTGCCTTGGTAAAGTTCACGCGCAAGTAATAAATAACCGCGGAGTGGTTCAAGGACATGTTGCCAAGCCCTCACATGGCCGGGGTTGCGGATTATGACCTTTCCGTCATGCTCAAAAATACTTTTTACGATATCCGGCAGCAAACGATCTTCGGACCAATCACCTCCGCCTATCACATTTCCGGCTCTCGCAGAAGCAACCAGAGTTTTATGGCTGACGCCGTAATCTTGAACGCCGAAGAAAGAGCGGGAGTGGGAATCGATCACTATTTCGGCCGCGACCTTACTCGCACTGTAAGGATCGCGACCGCCGAGTTCGTCTTCTTCTTTGAAAGCGCGGCTCAAGCGTTTATTCTTATAAACCTTGTCGGTGGTGATGATAACGGCCGACCTGACCCTTCCGTATTCCTTTATGGCTTGGAGTAAATTCGCCGTGCCCATAATATTCGTCTCAAGAGTATACAAAGGATCATCGTAACTTCTCCGCACCAAGGGCTGTGCCGCCAAGTGAAAAACTATCTCCGGTTTTTCTTTTAAAATTATTTCTTTAAGTTTCTTAAAATTCCTAACATCGGCGAAATGGTTGCTGAGTTTGTATTTCAAGCGCAATAAGCCGAATAGATTCGGGCGCGTTTCGGGCTTAAGTGCGACTCCTGAAACTTTCGCGCCGCAGTTCAATAAAATCCGAGCAAGCCAAGCCCCCTTGAAACCGGTGTGTCCGGTAACCAAAACTCTTTTTCCTTTATAAAAATCTTTAATTCCCTTCATGTTTTGGGTGCGGTGTATTGTCTTTTTCCCAAACCGCCCAGGGCCTCTCGTTTTCCCATAATTTATTCAATTCCTCCATCTCCAAATAAGTATCCATGGGTTTCCAAAAACCTTCGTGCCGATAAGCCGCCAGGTTTTTTTCTTTGATAAGTTTTGGGAAGATGTTTTCCATCGTTCCCTCGTCAAAATAGTTAAAAACATCTCTATTGAAAACCATGAAACCGGCGCTCACGTAATCGTGGATCAGCGGCTTTTGATAAAAGCCTGTAACCAGATGATTTTCTTTGTGAACATTTATCAGACCGTATTTTGAATGCGGATGGGCGCCGGTTATGGTCGCTAAGGTCTTCCTCGTTTTATGAAAATCCACCAATTTGCCTATATTTACATCGGCAACTCCGTCGCCATAGGTAACCATGAAAGAATCTCCTTTAATGTGCTTACTTGCTTTTAAAATTCTCTCACCCGTCAAACTTTCCTCGCCCGTGTCCGCGAAAATAATATTGAAACGACCCTTGTCTTCGGGGAAATTATTTTCATCAAAAAAATAATCGCGGATCATCCATCCCTTATAGCCCAAGGCCAAAATAAAATCGCGAAATCCATAATGGGCATAGATTTTCATAATATGCCATAGAATCGGCTTGCCGCCGATCTTGACCATCGGTTTTGGCTTAAATTCCGTCTCCTCTCTAAGACGAGTGCCCTTGCCACCGCAAAGAATGATCGTCTGCATAGAAAAAACACTACGAGAAAATACGAGAAAATGCAAGATTTGGCTTAAACTTTTACATCCAACCCGCCGCCGTTTTTTTTATAAATTCCTTGAAACTTTGAGCTTTCGCGTCTCGTTCCGAAATCATTGCCGGTTCTTCTATGGGCCATTTAATCCCTAATCCCTGATCGTTCCACTTTATAATGCCCGAGTTTTCTGGCATATAATAGTTGTCCATTTTGTAGTGGACAGTGCAATTATCAGCGAGCGCCTGGAAGCCGTGCGCAAATCCTTTGGGAATAAAAAACATTTTCTTGTTTTCTTCAGAAAGTTCCTCGGCAACCCATTGCCCGAATGTTTTCGAGCCATTTCGCAAATCTACTGCCACGTCATAAATCGCGCCCCTTACGCATTGGACGATCTTTCCCTCGGCCCCTGGCTCTCTTTGAAAATGCATGCCACGGATGGTTCCTCGCTTTTTCGTAAAGGAAACATTCGCGTGCACGATATCAAACGAAAGCCCTTCACGCTCCAATTCTTCCTTAGCAAAAATCCGGGCGAAGTAACCACGTTCGTCCTCTTTAACCTCGGGCTCGATCACATAAAGGCCTTCAATTTTTGTTTTTCGAAATATCATATGATCTTTATCTCTGGTATCGGCACGATGAACCTTCCTCCTCCTTTTTTGTATTCGTGAAGCTCCTTCATATTAACCACCTCGTGAGTGATGTTCCAACAGAGCACGAGGAGATAATCGGGATGCCTTTTATAAATCTCATCTAGGGAATGCACGAGAAGATGTGTTCCTGGAGTGTATAGGCCCTGTTTTGCCTTGGAATAATCGACGATGAAGTCCAAAAAATTACTCCCTATCCCGAAATAATTCAGTAATATGTTCCCCTTCGCCGGCGCACTGTAGGCGGCAACCGACTTGCCCTCGCCTTTAATTCTCGTGAGCAGGGAAGTCAGTTCACTCTTTAGGCGAACCGCATTCTCTTCTATCTTTTGATATGTCTCAATTTTATCAAATCCAGCCTTCATCTCTTGGGCAAGAATATCCTTAACTGCGTTTGTCTTCGAAAAAGTCCCAGGATGCGAAGCAAATATACGAAGCGATCCGCCCTGCGCCCATGTCGTTTCGGCATCGTATAACTCAAGGCCTGCGTTAGTAAACAGGTTAGTGAGCGCGAGCAGCGAATAATAAAACACATGCTCGTGGTAGATCGTATCGAACTTGTTTTCCGTGAGTCCCTTGATATACGGAAATTCGAAGATAGCCGTTCCCTTCGGCCTCAAGACCATCTTTACACCCGTGAGGAAATCAACTATCTCCGGCACATGAGCCAAAACATTCGCACCAAAGACGATATCCGCACAGATGTGTTGCTCAAGCACGAACTTTCGCGCGAGCGCGGCATTGAAAAATTCGGGGACGGTTGGAATGCCTTTTTTATTTGCGGCCTCCGCGATATTTTTCGCCGGATCCACGCCAAGCACCTTAATGCCTTTTTCTTTAAAGAACTGGAGCTGTGCCCCGTCGTTTGAGGCGATCTCAAGCACTAAACTTTGCGGAGTAAGGGAAAACCTTTCCGTAAGGTAATCTGCCGTTTCCTTGCAATGCGCGAGAAAGGCGCTCGATACGGAAGAAAAATAAAGATAGTGCCGAAAAAGATCTTCAGGCGGGACGGTTTTCATGAGCTGTACCAAGAAACACCGCGAGCAAAAGCCGACGCTCAAATCGAACTTTTTCTCAGAAGAAATTTCCTCCTTTTTTAAAAAAGAATTTACGAGCGGCATATCGCCCAGCGAGAAAAATTTGGTGATTTGGTTTCCGCAATTTCTGCAATTTCTATTCATGGATTTTATTTGTAATCCCGGGCGTTAGCCGAATTCCTTTTAAATATATCACTCGCCATCGTTACCGCATAATGCTCCTTATAAATTTAATGCTAGAATAACTCTATGGACGCTGTCTATAAAAAATCACTTGAGTTTCATAAAAAACACGGTGGAAAATTGGAAACTCGGAGTAAGGTGCCGCTCAAAAACGCCGACGATCTTTCGCTTGCCTACACGCCGGGCGTTGCCGAGGTTGCGCGCGCGATCAGCAAAAATAAAAACGAGGTCTATGATTATACGCTAAAACGCAACTCCGTAGCCGTCGTCTCCGATGGCTCCGCGATCCTTGGATTAGGAAATCTAGGCTCACTCGCCGCAATTCCAGTGATGGAGGGCAAGTCTATTCTTTTCAAAGAACTCGCCGGCATTGACGCGTTTCCCATCTGCCTCGATACGCAAGACGTGGATGAAATCGTGCGCACCGTAAAAAATATCGCTCCGGTATTCGGCGGCATTAATCTTGAGGATATTTCAGCACCACGCTGTTTTGAGATAGAAAAACGCCTAAAAAACGAACTGGACATTCCGGTAGTTCACGATGATCAATGGGGCACATCAATCGTAGTCCTTGCTGCCATTGTGAATGCCATAAAACTTAAAGGAGTAAAAAAAGAAAGCGTGAAAATCGTGGTGAATGGCGCCGGGGCCGCTGGTACGGCAGTCGCGAAAATCCTTGTTTACTACGGATTCCCCGATATTACGATCTGCGATAGCCGGGGAATTATCTCTAGAGAACGCAAGGACCTTAACGAATCAAAGATTGAACTCGCACATCTTACGAATAAATCCGCGGGGAATCTTGAATCGGCGGCCAAAGGAAGCGACATATTGATTGGCGTAAGTAAAGCGGACCTGTTTACTTCAGCAACGATTCAGGGCATGAATAAAAAACCTATCGTGCTTGCGCTCGCCAATCCAATCCCTGAAATAATGCCGGATGAAGCTCTGGCGGCTGGCGCATTTATTGTCGCAACAGGAAGATCCGGCTCCATAAATCAAGTGAATAATTCTCTTGCATTCCCGGGAATCTTCCGCGGAGCGCTGGATAATAAAGTGAAGCAAGTAACGATGACTATGCTCGTTCGTGCAGCAGAAAATCTAGCCTTCTGTGTCACAAATCCCGCACCAGACAAAATTCTTCCTCTTCCGCTCGACAAAACTGCTGTCCTAGCGGTCGCGCGTGCTATCAAAAACTAATTAACCGAATTATTACGCGTATTTTTTGTTAGCCAACCTATACCGCTCTGGGGTACCAATATCTATAAGCTCTCCTTCCACGGGAAAACCGTACATTGCGCCACCTACAAGCTTCGGAAAAAAATCATTCTCCAGGGAAAACGGCCCTTCCGGCATGAGCTCGAATGACTTTTTCTCCATAAGATATACGCCCGCATTCATGAAGTGTGTTCTATTTTCGTTCGCCTTTTCATTAAACCCGCCGATTTTCCCATCTTCCTTCAAAAATACGGCGCCGTAGTCCTTTTCTTTTCGCGGCCTGGCGAGTACTACTGTGGCCAACGTATTTTTCTTTTTATGAAAATCGTGGAGCTTATGCAAATCTATTCCACCCTCTATCCATGAATCTCCGTTCATCACGAAGAAGTGGTCACTTGTTATTTTGGATTCAGCGTTCTTTATTGCTCCTCCCGTGCCGAGAGGTTTTTCTTCTTCGGAAAAAACTATCTCTCCCCACTCGGAATGTTTGATTTTCTTATGCAGAATGTAGTCTATAACTTGTTCCTTAAGATGCCCGACACATAACACCGCTCGTCCTACGCCTTGAGAAAATATCCTATCAAGAAGGGTTCCCAAAAACGGCTGGCTTCCGACCTTCATAACCACCTTCTGGCGTCCTGGCAGAATACCCTGAAGCCTGGTGCCTAACCCCCCGCAAAGTACAACGGCATCTATATTTTTTAAAAAATTTTGGTTCATTGATGGAACGGCCTACTCGAGTCGAATCGGCGCTCCGTAACTATCCGTCGGGTCAAAGTGGATAATTTGGCTTCCCGCGCGCTCAAATTGAAAAGGAACGTGAAGAAATTCTCCCAATTTTTTCCGTATGGCAGGTTGAATCTCCGGCTCCGCGAAAAGCAGCATAAACCCGCCTCCGCCAGCGCCTAAAAGTTTTCCGCCGATAGCGCCGGCTTCGCACGCCGTTCTATACATCTCATCGATATGCGGGTTTGTGATCTTCGAGGAAAGCCCCTTTTTTAGCTGCCAGGATTCATCTAGGAGCTTGCCGAAATCCTTAAGATCCTCGGAAGCGCTCAATACTTTCATCGCCTCTGGGACCAGAGCCGCCATCGCGCGGAGCTCCTTTTCTTTATTTTTTGTATTCTTAATCTGTTCAGCGGCAATATCCGACGCATCACGCGAGAAACCAGTAAAAAAAAGCATCAGGCGGCCCTGAAGGGCCTCGAGCTTCTCCGCTGTGATGGCCAATGGTGTTACCCTAACTTTTTCCGGACCACCGAACTCTATTTTATTCAAACCTCCGTGGGCAACCGCAACCTGATCTTGGGACCCCACATTTTCTTTGATAAGATTCTGCTCCACGTGGATCGCATCCTTGGCAAGCTGCTGCTTTGATACAAGCTTGCCTTGAAGACCATAGAGCCCATGGAGGAATCCTACGGTAAAAGCCGAGCTCGAACCAAGCCCAGACATTGCTGGCAAATCAGAATTGTGCTGCATCTCGATCCCACCCCTCATCTTCATAAACTTAAGACACTCACGCACCGAGGGATGCTTGATCTCTTCTATCGTTTTCGTGTGCTCTTGCACCGTATAACGTATCTGGTAGTTATGCGGGAAAAACGGCGGAAGATACCTGCACGTAATATAGCAATACTTGTTTATGGTGGTTGAAAGCACCATGCCGCCGTTTTCTTCTGCCCACGACGGATAATCTGTGCCGCCGCCGAAAAAGGAAACGCGAAATGGAGTCTTGGTAATAACCATAATAGTAAAAACAATATATCCTTAACCACTCTGGAATGTCAAAAAACGGAGGATGGCTGTTCTTTCGGGTTAAGCTTGAGGAGCAATATGCCAAAAAATACTCCGAGCGTGAACCACAAATGGCGGAATAGGAAAGCATCGGCGAAAAATATATCGAGAAGAATAAAAATTGCCGCCGCTATCCATGCCATTTCGCTATCTTGCATCTCAATTCTTTTTTCTCGAAAAACGCGGAGTGCGCTGTTACCCAATCTAAAAATAAAAAATAAAAACAATATGAATGCCCCTAACCCTCCATACACAATAACCTCGAGATAGCTGTTAAATGATTGGTGGTTGAAGCGCTCGACAATACCCGCGCCTAGATCTACGAAGGGAGCATCAGGGGTGGCAATGACGAGTCCGAGACCGAAAGGTTTACTAATAAAAAATGGGGTAGTTTTTATCCAAATCTTTGTTCTAATCTGATTCTCAAGGGGACTTTGCGCCAGGGTTGTGATACGATGGGCCGTTCTTTGAAAAGCAACTCCATTTTGTGCCGCAAGAAGCCCGTACCCCATAAGGAAAGCGAATATAGTGATACAGAGAATACGCAGCGCTTTCTTCTTTTTGCGTTCCTTTAGGAGCGCAAAGAGACACCAGGCGACGATACCGAAAGGCAAAGACACCCAAACAGACCGCGTCGCGCTCCAAAGAATGAAATTCGCGATCATGCCCAACCAGAGCCCAAGAACAACTCTCTCTAATCGTTTTTTTGACTCGAGAAATAACCCTATCCCCGCAAAGAACACGACCCCCATCCAAAGTCCGAAAATAATCGGGTTCTCTTGGAATATTCCTCCGAGGCGACCCCCGGATCCTACGGAAATAAAAATATTTTCATTATATGGCCCGTCGAAATAGACAGGAAGCATAACCAATGTTGATATCAAAACCGCCCTGCTTATATACCTAACGAGAATCGGGTAACAATATACAGCAATTGCAATGGATATAAATACAAAAGAGTTGAAGAGGAATCTGGCGTAATTAAGTACGATATAATAACTCATCGCAATACCGTAATTAAAGTAATTAAATATTTGACCAGCTATAAAAAGACAGAAAAGACCGCCTAAAATAAGGCAATATGGCCGGAGAAACGGCCATATGGTTTTTAGAGATTTTATCTTAGTTGCAATTGCCAACAGCGCTAAGGCAAGAACAATATCAACCAGTTGCGGCGAACGAGGCATTCGAATAATAAAAAAAAATGCGGCGATCGATACCGCTCCGATGATCCATCGGGAATCTTTATTCATAAAAAAATTATCCATTCACGAAGACAGTATACAGTTTAACAAATTATGAATTTCTTTTTTATTGAGACGAAAGTTCGCGCACAATGCTTTTATAGTCAATGTCCATTGCGTCTGAAACAGGATTCAGCCAGTTATCTCCAAGCTTACGTTTTATGAAAATATCTTTTTTAAGACTGATGCCGCGCGCGGCTGCGAGCAAAGAAAAACAGGATAAATTCTCGCTTTTGCTGTCGTCGAACACGACTAGCTTTCCTGTTTTGCGTACGCTCCTCAAAATCGGCTCCCAGTCAATAGGAGTCATATAGCTTACATTAAAAACCGCGGGTTTCAAGCCGGTTTGTTCCATTTCGAGGCCGAGCTGCCAGCCGTACGGGAAGGAAAAATTAAAAGTGACGATCGTCGCATCGCTACCGTCCCTATACTGCACGAACTTCATATCCTTGTCCGCAAGGATCGGCTCTCCGGGATCGATAATATCGTCTTTATACATCCTCTGACTGAAACTTATAATGCGGAATCCGGGTCTGCCAAAATGGATGTCGATGATTTTCTCTGTGTCATACTTATTGGTAACCGCGTAGCCATCAATCCTCGCCATAGAACAAAAATCCGCGAAGTTATTGGAACTCGACTGTGGCCCTTCATATCCCATATCAACCGTGACTGGCAATATCGTGAATGAGCCCTTAGCGTGCTTGCTATTTCTTATGATGTTATAGGTGTTAACCAGCTGATCAATGCCCAAGAAAAGAAAATCAAGTTGTTTCATGAAGAATGCCGCCTTCCCGCCGCCAAGCATCACGCCGAACCCAAACCCGACAAGCGAATTCTCGGTGTTTGTCGTATTGATGATCATGCCCGTCTCTTTTACCGCAAATCCTTTCGTAAAACCGCTGATACGGGAGCCGGCGCTAACGTTCTGACCATAAACCACGAGTCCGTCGTGCGAACTGACCGCATTACGCAGAACCGCGTTGACGTGTTCAAGATATTTCATCCCGTTAGAAAATTAACAAACATAGTTTTATTGTTGGATTAATTTGCTGATTAAGTGTTTTCTTGTGGTAATTCATATCTCTTTAATTTTCTAACGGGATTCATGCTATTTCTTTTTGGAGCGCGGTAAATTGCCTGCGCGCGTCCTCTTCTAAGACCGACTGGTCAATGTGTTTTGTGAGAACAAATATCGGATCTTCGTCGCTCTGTTTAATCAGGGGCCATTCATTCAAGGCAACTTCCGGAGCAGGACCAGAGTGATAGTTAATGAACTCGCCTTCCGGAAACTCCGGAGAACTTGGCAGGCGCCGTTCACCGAGCGTGGCCACCCTCACTTCAACGCACGCTGGCGCTCTATCCTCTATAGTAAACTTCTTAATGTCCTTTAGGGTATCTATGTAACGATACGGGTCATTGCCCTCAAGATGGATGTAGCGGATGTTCATAGATTTTGCGAGAAGAGAGAGGTCAATATGGCAACGCCTCTGGTCAATACGAGTGGACATGGACCACTCATTGTTCTCTATCAAAAAAATGACAGGGAGTTTCATACTTTGCGCCATGAGTATATTTTCGTAGAATGACCCCTCTTCTATGGCACCGTCCCCCCCCATAACGATGGTCACGTTCTTTTTGCCGGCTACCTTACCAGCCATCGCGAGGCCCACCGCGACCGGAAACTGATTGCCAAGGATGCTTGATGTAAAAACAATATTCCTTTCTGGGTTTAAAAGATTCATTGAGCCGGAGTGTCCGGCATTGAGTCCCGTCGGCTTCAAAAAGTATTCGTCAAGAATTGGACGCAGCTTCCCCGCGCGGGCGAGATTATAAGCTATGTTGCGGTGCGTGGGGAGCAAGTTGTCATCCTTTTCTAAAATCTCGCTCACAGAAACCGCGATAGCCTCATGACCCAGCGCAAGGTGAACAGACACCTTAAGTTTTTTGGCTTTATACTCTTCGTTCACGATCATCTGACTGATACGCAAACGAATAATCTCTTCAGCAATTTTATTTTTTGAATTCATCTCGTTAAGATCCGAGCGTGCTTGTATAGGGATCGATGGTCTTTATGCCTTCTTTAAAACCGATCTCTGGTTTCCATCCTAAAAGCTCCTTTGCTTTTTTATTGGAAGGGTTGCGCATATTCGCATCGTGAGGATTCGATTCTATAACCTTCACTTTTTTATGAAACAGCTTCTCGCTTTCACTTACAACATCCCCCATCGTTATCATCTCATCGCCTGAAAGATTGAATATCTGAAAATCGTTCCTGCCAAAAGCCAGACGGATGCCTCGAGCAATATCTACGACGTGTACAAAGCGGCGGCCTGACTTACGGGAACGCATAAGCGTCACGGTGTCATTGCGCTTTACGTCATCCGCGACAGATTCCACGGCACACCAATCATCTTTGCGGGGCCCGTAGACAATAGCAAAACGTAAAATAGTTACCGGGATGAATCCACGCTTATATTGCTCGCGAAGGTTCGCTTCGCTCACGAGCTTTGAAAGCGCATATTCGGAGGTGTGGCCTGTGATATCAATGAACGAATCTTCATCTTTTTCTTCATCACCCACGAATTTCTCATATACCCATTCGCTTGAAGGAAATATGAGTTGTTTCGCTTTTTTCGCCTGGGCTATGCGCATCACATTCAGGAGCCCCATAACATTCGTCGCGAAACATTCATACGGCTTGCCGGCGCACTGGCTGTCGCGCGAAAGTGCGGCAAGATGCACAATCGCGTCTGCATCTTCTGGAAAACTATCGGCAATTGCAGAATCTCTGACGTCACCGATCTTAAACCCGTAAGAAAGTTCATTCTTCTTAAGAAGATCGAAGCCAATAACTTCAATGCCCTCCCTCAAACATTGTCTAACTAGCTCTGTTCCTATGAAACCCTCAGATCCGGTTACGATGATTTTCATCCCGTTAGAAGCAGATCGCGATCAACACGATTCTGCAAGGTTATTTTATGGCAACGATTATGCATCGGGTAAAATTATAGTTTTAACAATTTTAACAAAGCGATCGCGGCTTCTAACGGGATTCATAGTCACGAATTGTTTTTTTAATTCCTGTTTTTATATCAACCAGCGGACGCCAGCCGAGATCTCTACGTATATTTTTGAGCCCCGCATAGGCTGCATTCTGAAGTTTCCCGCGCGATGTACGGAAAAATGCGTTGTAATATTCCCTACTCGCTCCCATTTCTTTGCAGACCATCTCTGCGATGTCTCGCACAGGCGTGAGGTGGCCCGAGCCCAGGTTGTAAGTCGCACGACCCTTCCCACGCAGGGCGGCATCTGCAAACGCCCGCGCCACATCCGACACATATATGAAATCACCCTGTGCGAGCGGATACTTGAGCCGAAGCGGAACATTTCCTAGAACGGTGCGCATTATGTATGGTATAAGTGAGCCGGTCCTTTGTCCATATCCATAAGGGTTGAAGGGACGCAGCCAGATAAAATCCATATTTCTTTCCTTCGCAAGCTCCTCTCCCATAAGATGAAGGGCGTGTTTCGCTGCTGTAAACGCAGTCACTGGCGTAATGCTCATTTCCTCGTTAAGCTTGCCGATGCTCTTCCCGTATTCAAAAGAGCTTCCAGCCGCAACTATTTTCTTACAGCCGATATCTGCAAGAGCGGAAAAAATATTAAGACTTCCCTCAAGGTTTTTCACGCTTTGTGCGTATGAAAAATCGGGAATGCCTTCCCAGGCGAGATGAACCGCAACGTGAGGCTTGAATTTTTTAAGCCGCCCTTTCCATTTCGCGATGTCAGAAAGATCGCCTTTTATAAAATCGATGCCGCGCTCCTGATGGTTTTTGCGGGAGAGCACAAGCAGACGATGCCCCCGTTTTTTAAGTTCTTGAATCGTGTAACGGCCTATAAAACCAGTGCCTCCAGTCACGAATACCCTCATTAAATTAAATATTCGCGAAATCGTTTCGTTTGATAACCTGATACCCTTTAATAAGTTCGGCGATGCCCTCTTGGAGCGAAACCTGCGGTTTGAAACCGGTTTTTTCTATTTTTTCGTTACTTACAATATAGTTACGCTTGTCTTTGTCTTCTCCTATTTTTGACTCCAGAAAAACGAATTGTGGGATTTGTTTTTTGATTTCTTCACACAGTTCCAGTTTGCTCAAATTTGCATCGGAGAGACCGACATTATAGGCCTGGTTTTTCATGGCATCAAAATGCTCCATGCAATGCATAAACGCGGCCGCGACATCGCGTATGTGAATATAATTTCTCTTGAAATGCGGCTCGAAGAGCACCACGACACCGTCATTTATCGCACGATAAACAAAATCATTCACCAAAAGGTCTAGGCGCATGCGCGGGCTGATTCCAAATACCGTTGCGAGACGAAGGATAATCGCATTCCCCTCTTCAAGCAGCTCACGCTCCGCCTGCACCTTGAGCTTGCCGTAGAGCGAGACTGGATCAAGCGCACTTGTCTCATCGCAAAAGGCTACGCCCTCAGCCATACGGCCATATCCGCTGTTCGTGTTTGGGAAAATAACCTTCTGGGACTTATCGCGGAGGCGCAAAATCATCCGAAGCGCTTCGAGATTCACGGTGCGCGCGGCGACCGGGTCTTTATCGCAAGCGGGGGCTCCTACTATGCACGCTAGGGGAAATATAAAATCTTTTCCTTTCAAATGTTCGGCGATTAACTTATCGTCCCGTGCGTCGCCTCGGATGACGGTCAGCGTCTTGAAATTGCAGACGTCGAGAAGCGAGGTCTGTCCATACATAAAATTGTCTATCGCTGCAACTTCGTGTCCAGCACGCAAAAGCTCCGGCGTAAGTATTGAGCCAATATAGCCGGCGGCGCCGGTCACAAGAATTTTTCTAGGAGACATACTTTCCTTGTTCATCTCTCTGCGATAGCAGGGGGTTTTTTATTGGCCACCAGATCTTGAACTTGGGATCGTCGTAACGCACGGTGAACTGTCCCTTCGATTCGTAGTACTCCGACTGTTTATAGTGAAAAATAATCTTGTCGGTAAGCGCGAGGTGCCCATTCGCGAACTTCGGCGGCACAAGCACCTGAAAGTGGTTTGTGTCAGAGAGGGTAAAAGATTCCCACTCACCGTACTGCGGAGAACCCTCGACAACATTAAGGACTACAAAATAGAATCTTCCATGCTTGCAATCAATCAATTTCCACGTTTTGTCGTCGCCGTGCAAGCCCCGAAGAACATATTTTGAAGAAACGGAGTAGTCATCCGCCACAAAATCAACCTTAATGCCGTTTTTAAAGTAAAGGTTCTTGTTGTATGTCTCGGTATAACTACCCCGGAAATCCTCGAAGGTATCGGGCTTCACAAGAATCACGCCGTCCAATTTTGTTTTAACGAATTCCATTAGAAATATGACTCAAAAATCTCTATCATCTCGCTCACATAATGTTCTTGGCTTAAGGCGTACGCCGCAGGAGAAGATATCCACACATTAATATTCTTAATATACTCATTATAGGTGTTTTCGTCCATAGCGCGGAGATACTCGTCAAGACGGGCAAAGTCACAGCCGAATCTGCGGAAATCGATAAAGCAATTCGCCGGGAATATATTCTCGATGTCTGGAGCGCCCCAATAGACGGGCACGGCGCCGGAGTAAAGCGAATCGCTCATATACTGCACGTTGCCTCCGAGATAACAATTCTCAAAACACAAAGAAAACTTATATTGCTGCATCGTCTTGAATTTGTCGTCGGGCGCGCCACGCCAGGAATTCTTCACGGCTTCATCATACTTGTGCGTGTAGCGGACGGGCTTGTCCCAGCCATAACCATAGAGGTCGAAATCGGGATAGCGCGAAAAATATTCTACGGCACGTAACCGGTCGAGGTACCCTTCGCGATTCACGAAATTCGGCATCGGCTTCACCGAATTCCAGAAATTCACGTACAGGCGGCGGAGCCAATGAACGCGGGCGTTCCGCTGGATAAGAACGAGAAATTTTTTATTATGGAAATCCGGCCGCACTTCGCGAACGCGCGCATAATAAGGGTGGGGGGTGCACTGCGGGTGAAATTGGCTCGTGGGCGAAACCCAAGTCTTCACGCCTCGCATCACGACCGAGTGGTCGAAATAACTTGTAAGCCGCGGCAGATTCCAGTAAAAACGGCAGGCATAAAGCGGGTTCTCGGAGCTTCTAATAAGCGCGAGTTTCACCCCGGCTTTTCGTAGTGCAAAGGATACGCTCATATCCGCGTCATCGCGCTCGCGCACGCAGATCGCCTTAGGCTTCGGTTCGGGTAGTGCGAAATAAACGTCCGGAGTGACAAACTGAATCCCTTTCTCGAGGCATTTTTCGTAAAAATACAGAAACGAGTAGTGATACCATTTTTCTTTCACAATGCTCTTATCGAATGCCGCGTTCTCCCGGGCATACGGCCCGATGATGTCGTAGACGACGAGTTTTCTCCCCTCAATAGAAACCTCCATATTATAATGTGCGTTATGCTCCAAACTGACCGACGAAATACTGATACGTCTTCCGCAACCCCTCCTCGGGCTCTATGGTATGCTTCCAGCCTAAAGCGTGCAACCGGCTTACATCTAAAAGTTTACGCGGGGTGCCGTCGGGTTTCGATGCATCCCACGCTACCTCTCCTTCAAATCCGACAATGCGCCGGATCATCTCGCCGAGCTCTTTGACGGTCATATCGCTCC
>JACOXZ010000015.1 GCA_016182105.1 Candidatus Liptonbacteria bacterium
TCACCCAGATGCAATAGTCCTTGTCGGCTTTGCGGTCCGAGGTGATGTCGTCAAGGTTATCCCAGTACTTCCAGGCAAGCATCAGGGACTTGATCCGGCCAAAGATTTTCTCCGAGGTCATCCCCTCTGCGACCACAATGAGGCGGTCGAAACCATCTCGTTTCTCCGGAATCCGGAGACTTGAGAAGTCCTTAGCCAAATCGAAGTGCTTCTTGTAGAAATGCTCCCAGTCCACGATAAGTTCCTGCACGGAAGCATCGGTTTTCGCCGGCGGCATCAGCGCCTTGCGGAGCGCGTGCTTCAGACTCCCCTTTTTGCCGATCCATCCCTGCATGACGTTGGTCGTCATATCGGGTGGTAGACTCTCGATAACCGCGGCGGCAAACTCTTTCATTTGACCGGCGGTCGCTTCTTGGACAGTCTCATGCTTTTTCATGAGCAGTTCCTCTTGTTTTCAAAAGGTTTCCTTCCGCGGCCGGCGTTATTGCCGACCCGCGAGGATACCTTAACTGCCTATAGTTATAGCATACTTTATGCCAAAAAGTCAAATGCGGAAAATAGCCCTTATATTCCTTAAAATCTGCCCCGCCATCTCCTCCTCCGAAACCCCTTTAATAATCTCCGCTAATTTTCCATCTGTTTTCTCTGCACCCCCTCCTACTAAAATAATTCTGACGGCCGTCAGAATTATTTTAGTAGATCTTTCAGCATCCCGGACTTCATGATACTAAAAATATCCACGTGAGATAAGAGTTGCTTAGCTCGCAACTCGTCCAAAAATTCTTTTGGGATCTTCCCCTTGCCTAACCAAACGCTTTGCTGCCTTTTTTTAAACCCCATATCGGTAAGAACAGAGCGAAGCCATGCCCGTTTGTGCCGTTCCTTCTCCGGAATATCAAATATGACAACGTTCCATACCGCACTATGACCTCCGTTTTCGTCTGCCTCTTGGAGCAATGGAGCATACTGCCGCCGACGAAGCAGTTTAAGTTTCGATAAGCCATGCCTTGTAATGAGCCAGATCGACGACTTCCCCGATTTTTCTTTCTTAATAAAGCCCTCACGCTTCAGGTGGTTTAGCATGGAATAGAAACGTTGTGACTCACGATAATCCTCCGCCCAGTCAGTCTTGAAACGTACTGATTTTCCACTTCGAGCTTTACGGTAGGAAGTAGCATAGTCCGATGTCAAAACATCAAGAAGCGTTGCGCTAGTTTCGGCCTGCGCTTGAAGTATCTCCAGAATTTTCTCAATTATTTTTTGACCATGTGCCATGTTTCTTCGTCTAGTTACACTAAAATTATTCTGACGGCCGTCAGGATAATTTTAGTGTAGAACCACTGCTATGGCAAGCTGAAAACCTGGCGCGTATTGATGAGAATACGCTCTTTTAGTTTATCTTCAGAAACTCCGCTTATTTCTGCAAGTTTTTTGACCACTTCTACGACATACGCCGGCTCGTTGCGTTTGCCGCGGTAAGGGACGGGGGCAACGTACGGCGCATCGGTCTCCGATAAAATCCGATCCATCGGTATCATTTTGATTATTTCGTCGTAATCTCGGGTAAAAGTAATCACCCCGCCGAAAGTGAAATAAAATCCCATTTTGATAAGCTCTTTGGCGTCGTCTTTGGTGCCGGTGAAGAAGTGGGTGATGCTAGTTTGTAGCGAGTAGTGGGTAGTTTGTAGAATTTCAATAAGATCGCTAAAGGCGTTGCGGCAGTGGATCATAAGCGGTTTTTTTACTTCTTTGGCCAACTCGATTTGTTTCAAAAAAGCTTCTTTCTGCTTATTTTTTGCCTCTTCATCATTAACTCGAAAATAATCGAGTCCACATTCCCCTATCGCGACGACCTTGGGATCAAGCGCGAGCTTTTTATACGCCTCATAATCAAACTCTTCCCCGCGGCTTGAAAAACCTTTCGCGGCTTCCCCACCTCCTAACTCGTCTGTATCGTGGAACGACTTGCTCGTATGAATAGGGTGCAAACCAATAGTCGCAGAGAGGCCTGGGTATTTATGCGCGAGCTCGATTGCGGCTCTTGATGTATCAATCTGGGTCCCAACATTCACCATCGCCACACCGGCCGCCCGAGCGCGCTCGATTACCGCTTCGCGATCGTGGTCGAAGGCGGCGAACTGGACATGAGTATGGACGTCGAAGAATCTTGGCGTCGACTCTTGCATTATAAGAGGCGGGGAAACAAAACCTCGCCTTTTTTTATTTCCAGAGTTTCTTCGGAAAGCCAGACTATATTTTGAGTGATTTTTTCGGCGGTTTTGGGCAGAAATGGTGAAAGAGCAGCAGATATATTGTCTAGAATAACGATCAAATTCAAGATCGCTTTCTTTTTTAGACCTTGATCCTTAATAGCCCAAACTTCATTTTTATTCACGTAAAAATCGCCAAAAGCGACTAAAGCCATTATCGCCTGCATAGCCTCGTTCAGCTTAAAACTATTTATTTTCTCTTCCACGGTTTTTTTTGTGAAATCAATTTTTTCCCTGACTTCAGCTTCAATATCTTTGAAGTCTGCGTTAAATTCCCCAAGCTGGAGCCCCAAGGTCAAAACCCTTGAGGCAAAATTTCCGAGGCCGTTTGCGAGATCGCTCTCGTAAACATCCTTGAATCGCTCCAAGCTAAAATCGCCGTCAGCACTCGAAGGAATCTCTTTTAATAGATAGTAGCGGAGCGGCTCAGCGCCGTATTTTTTTGAGAGCTCCACTGGATCAACAATGTTGCCCACGGTCTTGGACATTTTCCTGCCCTGAACCGTGATAAAGCCATGCGCAAAAATGCTTTTGGGAAGCGGGAGGCCGGCGGAAAGAAGCATCCCCGGCCAAATCCCCGCATGAAAGCGGAGAATGTCTTTGCCGATCAAGTGGACTTCGGCCGGCCACCACTTCAAAAATTCTTGATCCGGGTAGTCGAGAGCTGAAAGATAATTGGTCAAAGCGTCAGCCCAAACATAAATAGTGTGAGTGTCATCCTCGGGAACTGGAATCCCCCATTCCAAATCCTTTCGCGGACGCGAGAAGCTCACATCCTCGAGACCTTCCCCTTGAATTAAAGAGAGAATTTCATTGCGCCGGCCTTCCGGGAGGATCAGAAGCTCGCCGCTCTTAATTAGGCTGCCGATTTTTGAAGAATACTTGGAGAGCCGGAAAAAATAATTTTCCTCTTCGATCACCTCCGGCTTAACTTGGTGATCACGGCAGAGCCCGTCTTCCAAATCTTTCTCCGTTATAAATGCTTCGTGGCCGACGCAGTAAAGACCTCTGTATTTCTTTTTATAAATATCGCCGGAGGAGACGAGTTTCTGCCAAATCGCTCTTACCGCCGGATAGTGCCGTTTCTCATCGGTCGTTCGAATAAAATCATCATAGGAGAGATTAAAAATATCTTTGAGCTGTTTGAATTTCTCGGCCATCATATCCACGAACTCGCGAGGGTTCATCCCCGCCGCCTCGGCCGCTCTTTTCACTTTTACTCCATGCTCGTCAGTGCCAGAGAGAAATAAAACCTCTTCACCCTTCAAACGATGGAATCTCGCAATTACGTCAGCCTGGATTTTTTCCAAAACATGCCCCAAGTGCGGCTCGGCATTCACGTAATCGAGCGCGGTAGTGATATAAAACTTTTTTCCCATAAACCCTTGTCTTAAAACTTCAAGATTTTTTTGAAAGAGGCTTCGTTTTTGTAGGGACCGATTACAGCGAGATTCAACTTTTCATCCCTGAAAATCGCTCGGGCCGTCTCTTTCAAGTCTTCGGTTTTCACAGCCTGGACTTTCTTAATCAATCGATCGGGAGTCACAATTTCTTTGGTCAAAATCTCCTGACTGCCATAAAAGCTGGCGAGTTCATCCGAGGTTTCAAGGCCTAGAATAATACTGCCGATTAGGTGGTCTTTTGATTTCTGAAGCTCGGAGGCAGGCACTAATTCTTCTTTAACTCGGGAGAGCTCTTCTAGAATCGCCTTCACTACTTTTTCGATTTTGGCGTGATCAACTCCTGCCGAAACTCCAAAATAGCCGTGATCAAGAAGCAGATCGCATCCGGCTCGAATATAATAAGCCGCTCCTAATTCTTCACGGACGCGGTGAAAGAGCCGCGAGCTCATTCCGCCGCCTAAAACATCAGCTAAAACCTGGATGATATAGCGCCGCTTATCGAAAATATCAAAAGCCCTTGTCCCTAAAACCAGATGGGTCTGGTCTGACTCTTTAAACTTCAAAATAGACTGTGGGCGTGATTGGCTCTCGCTAGTCGTAGGCTTCACGGAAGTCGAACGGCGAGGCAGATGACTAAAAAGATTTCGTACTTCTCCTTCTATCTTTTTTTCATTAAAACTACCGGCAACGACAATGATGGTGGCTCCGGCTACATAACGATGATTGCGGTATTTGATAAAGTCTCCCTGGCTTAAATTCCTGATTACTTCCTTGCTGCCGGCGATATCCCAGCCAGCTGGCTGGTTGCCGTAAAGAAGAGAAGAAAAAAGATCATGGATTTTTCTTGAAGGCGTGTCTTCATAAAGATTGATCTCTTCGATTATCACGCCCCGCTCTTTTTCAATTTCGTCCTTTTCAAAAATCGGATTTAAATAGAGATCCGAAACCAGCTCGAGAACCTGCGTGAGCTTGTGGCTTTGGGCTTTGGCCCAATAACCGGTATATTCGTAACTCGTAAAAGCGTTGTACTCGGCTCCAAGACTATCAAGTTCGGAGGCAATCATGCCGGGCTTTGGACGTTTCGCCGTACCCTTAAAAACCAAATGTTCTAAAAAATGGGAAAGGCCGTTTATGTTTTTGGTTTCGTACTCCGACCCAGCCTCGACCAAAATCAGGACAGTCGTCGCCAAACTCTTCGGCTGGGGCACGAGGAGCACCCGTAAACCGTTAGATAAAGTTAGTTTTCGATAATCACTCATTTAACTCAAGATTGCTCGGATATCCTCCTCGAATCGCGCGGCCTGCTCGACAACTTTTCGACCGTAGACACTCGTGCAAGTATAGCGGTTCCACCTTGTCCCGCAATAGTACTTCGCCGCCGCGTTCCTCTCGTTTTGGGCTGCGCCCGCGTCTCGCAAGTAAAGCGCGGCAGCCACAAAAGCATCAGCGTTATTCCAAGGGTTAGCGGGAGTTCGGCCAGTGATCTTCGTGATAGCTCCTTCATAAAGACGCCAAGTGGAAGGAATAAATTGAGCCGGCCCCATGGCGCCTCCGTAGACGCCGTCGGCGTTGGGACAAGAGATGTTCACCGAATCAGGGTTGATATTCAAGGCCTGAGTAATTTCCAAGAAAATCTTCTGATTTGAAGGGCTCATAGCGGTTTTATAGCTGCAGCGGCCGACATTTCTGCCTAAAGCTGATTCGCGGTCTAAAACAGCAAGAATCAAGGCAGGCCGGACGCCTGTGGCGCCCCCGGCCAATTTGGCGTACTCATAAGCTTCAGCGAAACTCAATTCACCGCCGCCCAAAAGTTCGAAGATACGGCTCCGAATTTGAGCCGCGGTCTCTTTGGTTTGCTTCAGTATTGCTTGATACTTCGATTCTTGACCTTTAGTAATTGCGAGAAGGTCATTCTTTTCTTTTCTTACGGCATCGGTTTCACTTTTTTGAGCAGCCTGGTAAGCCCGAATGGTTACGGCGTCGGTCCGCGCAAGGGCAAGTTGGGTTTTTTCCTCGGTCAATTGATCTCGAAAGTCTGTAATCTTGACAATGGTCTCACGGACATTGCCCTGAAGAAGAATAATGTTGTTCAAGTCGCTAAAGAAATCAGAAAGTCTGGGATTCTTCAAGAAGACTTCGATCAAACTAACCTGTTCATTCTCGTAAAGATTTCTTAGGAGACTCGCCAAAACTTGCTTGTTGCTATCTATATTATTCTCGGTAACTTCAATTTTTCCTTGGGTCTCGCCGATTTTTCTGTCAAGATCGGCAAGCGTTAAGTTAATGGCTTTGATCTGAAGATTCAACTTCGAAATTTTATTATTTAACTTGGCAACTTCATTTTTCAAACTCTTTCCTTGTTTTTGATAACTTAAGATCTGACTCTCATACTGGCTAATCTGATTTTCCAAATCGCGGAGCTGATTTTCTAGATTTTTTCTTTCCTCATCGCTTGTGGGATTCGCGGCCAAGGTCGGCCTCGTAGGCGCCGTAACCGAACCGAAGATGAGGCTGAGTATAGCAAAAGTTATGAAAAAGACCTTAATTAGCTTCGCAAACGGCAGCTCGTACCTCTTTCTGTAGCCCAGGTTTAAAAGCGGCGTCGGCTCTCGATAGACGCTCTGTCCACGAATCTTAATATCTTCTAAAACTTTCGGTTTTAAAAGATTCTGCATAAATTAGGATTTATTCGGTCTTCTTGGTTTTTTCGGCAGATCTTTCGGCTTTTTTCTCTTCGACTTCAACCTTTATGGCCGTAACATCTGGGACTGCTTCTATTTTCTCCTCTTCCACAAGATGCTCGGTCACAGTCACTATCACCGTCTGCGGATCAGCTAAAATTCTAACCTTGGGAGAGACTTTGAGATCTTTCACATAAAAACTCTTATTTAAATCATCCAAGCCCTCAAGACTCAATGTAAAACGGTGAGGCAGATCGCCGGGCAGAGCCTCAACTTCAATCTCGGAGACGGCCTTGTTTAACACGCCTCCTTTAGATTTCTGAGCCGGGGCTTCGCCCGTAAATTCAATCTGAATCTTGGCTTTGATTTTTTCATCAAACCTAACTTCGTAGAAATCAACATGATCTATTTCCCCGCTTATATAATTAGTTTTAATCTCGTGGATTAAGACCGGCTTTTTTTCATCGTGAATCAGGAGATTCACTATCGTATTTTCGCCTGCCTCTTTAAAAACCTTTAGGAATTCGCGGGCGGAAACAGCGAGGTGAAGATTTTTTACGCCATGACCGTAAAGCTCGGCTGGAATGAGGCCTTCACGCCGCAGGCTTTTTGAAATCTTCCCCAATTTTTCTCTTGTCTCTACTACTAAATCCATATGTTATCTAATAGTAACAGAAATTCCGCTCTTCGCAAGAAAAATTATTTTTTGAGGAGTTCCCGAAAGACGGCTGGTGATAAACTGACTTTAGCGAGTTTTTTTAATTTCTCTTTCCCCTTTTTTTGTTTTTTCCAAAGTTTCATTTTCCGGGTCCGATCGCCGCCGTAGAGATAGCCGGTTACGTCTTTCCGCAAGGCCGGAATAGTCTCCCTAGCAATAATCCTACCCTTTGCTCTTGCTTGAAGGGCCTGGCTGAATTGAAGCGGCGGCAGAAACTTTTTTAATCGCTCCACAGTCAAGCGGGCTTCGTGCTCTATGTCTTTGCTCTTCGTAATCCTTGTTAAGGCCGGCTGAAGCTCGCCCGCAATTAAAATCTCGAGCTTCTCGACTTCAGTCTCCTCCTCACCGTCTAATTCATAGCTGAAGGAAGCAAAACCGGCTGAAACAGATTTAAGACGATCGTCGAAATCTCGGATTAGCTCGGATAAGGGCATCCGGCCGTGAAGAAGAAGATTTAAGCCTAAATTTCTAATCTCGATAATCGCGAGGTCAAAAAGGCTTTTTAAATTTAAAATTTGGTTCAGATAAGATTCCGGCGTTAAAATTTCAACTCTAATCATCGGTTCAAAAACTTTATCGGGCTTCTCGGGAAAATCTTGGGGCTGTTTCACGACTCTCTCCTTACCCGCCTCAATCACTCTATAAGCAATAGTTGGGAAGCTTGTCAAAAACTCCAAATTAAACTCTCGCCGGAGACGGTCGCTTGTAATTTCGAAGTGAAGTTGGCCCAAAAAACCGACTTTTAATCCCCTACCTAGGGCATCATTAGATTCCGGCTCAAAACTTAAAGCCGCGTCATTTAAACGTAAGCGCGTGATGGCCTCTTTTAAATCTTCAAAACGGCTTCGACCGTCAGGATAAAAAGAGATAAAAACCACCGGTGCGGCTTCCCTGTAACCGGGAAGTGTTTTAACCTCACCCTTAGCAATTGTATCGCCGATTTTAACCAAATCTGGTTCTTTAAGACCTGTTGCGAGATAGCCGATCTCGCCTTCGCGAAGAAGGCCTTTGGGCGTGAGGCGAGGCGCAAAATAGCCGGACTCTTTAATTTTGAATTTTTCCTCACGCGCGAGAAGACAAACCTCCTCACCGGTTTTAAATTCGCCCTCAAAGACCCTCACAAACGCCAAAATGCCTTTGTGGTCATCGTAGAGAGAATCAAAAATGAGGGCTTTGGCCGCCCCTTGGGTTTTTACCTCCCGTGGCGGAGGAACTTTTTTTATAACAGCGTCTAGGAGCTCTTTCACGCCTTGCCCTGTTTTTGCGGAAATTTTCAAAATCTCCTCCTTGGGCGTCTTAAGGATCTCGGCTAGAGACTCCAGAACTTTCTCCAGATTTTCGGGTTGAAGATCAATTTTATTCACGGCTCCCAAAATTTTGAGTCCAGCTTTTTCCGCTGACCGCAAATTAGAGAGTGTCTGGGCTTGAATACCTTTTGCGGCATCCACAAGCAAAATCGCGCCTTCGCAAGCGGCTAAAGCCCGGGAGACCTCATAAGAAAAATCGCTGTGCCCGGGCGTATCAATCAGATTCAGGATGTATCCTGAATCTGCAATTTCTAAACGTTTAGGAATTGATGCTTGGGATTTGTTTAGAAATTCGTGCTTAGAGATTAGTGCTTGCGGATGGTATACCATCCGGACAGGCGCCATTTTTATCGTAATACCCCTTTCTCTCTCAAGCTCCAGTTGATCTAAATACTGCGGCCTCATCTCCCTCTCTGGCACAGCGCCTGTAATTTCCAAGAAACGATCAGCTAAAGTTGACTTGCCGTGGTCTATATGCGCGATTATGACGAAGTTACGAATGTTGCTCATTTAAATTTTCTTCAAGGTTAAGTCAATAATCAGTCGGCCGTCGGCCTGGAGGATCAGCTGTGTCGTACTCAAAAACCGGCAAATTATTCTCCTGCCACTTGAAGCCGACTGGCGCGCTCAACTCAAACTTATAGCTACTCGAACTTCCTGGCTGTTTCTCAAAGATAAATTGGTAAGCATCTCCGTCTTTGAAGGACGAGGGCAACGTCCTGGTATAATCAACTACTATCTTCGAGGATTTTTTAATCTCAACTCTAGACCACATTCCAAAAACATTTTTTTCCGACTCTTCAAAGGCTGTGAGTGACGGATGATTCAGAAATTCTTTGGCGGTTGATTCAATTTTTACTACCAATGGATCGGGGAGATAGCCATTTTTTTCGTAATTCAGGGGCGGCTGAATTTTCTTCTCTAAGGCCCCGGAGGTGTTTTGAAGTCTAACCTCTTTGGGCGTAAAGATACGGAGATAATTTTGATTAGGCACCTTATACCACGAGTCCTTGGCAAGGTTCCCCAGATGTTCACGGACTAGGCTCAAGTGATTGCTCACAGTTCCTTCCTCGTCAAGCTGGCTTTGAAAAAGAAGGTTTTGCTTAATAAAAATGTCTGTTTTCCCGCCGCCAAGATTCGCATTCACAAGCGCCAGATAATCTCCTATAAAATTCCGGGGTAATTTATAGAGCCGGCCGGCTAAATTATAACTTTCAAAGAACTTTTGAAATTCGGGGTTTTTGAAGTAAAACATCAAATCTTTTTCCCTAAGCCACTCCTCGACTAAACTAAAAATCTTTTGCTTCTGTTCCAGTGTGAGATTCACGAGACCACTCACCACCTTCGGCGTGAGTTCCTGTAAAATTCCTTTGGGATAACTAAGATTAGCGTCCCGCCCAAGCTCTATCTGTTTTTGAATTTCGGTTAGGAAATTATTTGCATCAATGAGCTTACCGTTCTTCAGGGTAATTGGCCCGATAATCGAGAGAATATCGCTCACGACGCGTGCGGATATCCCAACCGCGCCGTCAAAAACAACTGAATTTCTGGTATAAAATTTGGAAGCCTCCATAAATTCCAGAACCTTTAAGGCGGAGTTGTGAAAATCGAAAAACCAATTGGCGTCGGCTGCCTTCCACCGGCTCGCAATCGCTTGAATTGGCTTCGGTGGAACAATCTTAAGCTCCAACTCTCGGTCAACATCGTTAATGTCGTAAACTTGAACATCTTTCACGATTCCCTCCTTAAGCGTAAGCTCGGCAAAACTGCCGATGAAACCGCCGGAGGGTCTCACCTCGGATGGATTTTGGAGAAAGAGAGCCAGATAGCGATTCACGGGAGAATCGAGCCAGCTTATTAAAAAATTCAAAAAACTCTGAAGCTCTAGCGCCTGGGAATGTAGAGGTAAATAAAAGCCAAGATCAATCGGCGCGAGATTCTTAAGTTCGACTATTGAAGATGTAAGCCGGGCGCTCTCGTTTAAAAGATCATCAAGCACGCCCTGAATCTTCTTCAATTCAGCAAGGAGTTCTCCTCCTTTTCCGGCAAAAATAAACTTAAAAAAATTGTCCCGGAGAAGGGTGATCTCCTGAACTAGGGCCAAAGCTTGAGTCGTAAGTGTCTGAAAGCTTAAGTAAGCCTTGCCGCTCGTTTTAAGAAGAGGAAGAAACTTGAAAGAAAAATCATCTAATGGGTTATTTAAGTTTTCTTTAAGATCGGAGAATTTTTTTTCCGCTTCGGGGGTGTTTAAAAGACGGAGATCAGAAATCCCTGATTCAAACTCTTGAAGATTGGAGGATAAATAATTTGCAAGTTTCTCTCTAGAATAATAAAAACCGACCACAAATACCCCACCCAAGAAAAGAAATACGAGAAGAGTCGCCCAGCCCAGACCCCGCCATATTTGCCTCTGAAGAGAAGGACGAACGCGGGGTTCTCCTGCCCCTTCTCTAAAATAAAGCTTCATCTTTAAACATTATTTTCATTATTGCTTTGTTAGTTAAATTTCTAACGGGATCCATGGATTAGCGGTAATAAGCCCTGTTTTCAACCCGTAAATCCAAGTAGTCCAGTTTCTTGAATCCGGTTTTTTCTAAAAGGGATTGGATGACGGCTAGAGTATTTTCCGCAGGAAAACGCAAACTGAAATAAATTTTCGGTCCATCGTAAGTATCGACTTCGACTTCTTGAAGCCCTAGGTTCTTGAGACTAATTTCTTTAATGCTTAAGCTCGATTGGTTAATCACTTCAAAAATTGAGATGAGGTTTGGAATAAAACCTTCAGGCAGAATCTTCGAGCCCAAACGCAGATTTTCCTGGTAATAATCGTTTAGGGATTTTATCAGATTGCCCTCAACTTCAAAAAATCTTTTGAAAATCACGCCCTCGCGGTCAAACCAAAAGCATTCTGAGGGTAAATTTTTCTTGAGGCACAAAACACCGAAAGGTTCCCGTTCGGTCACGGTTAAAATAATGCTTCTCTCCCCATAATTTTTTTTGACTTGAAGACTTCCGAGAGTTGGCAAGGACGCCAAACTCTCATGCCCAACTTCCTTGGGCCAGGCTAAGAAATTTTCGAATCCCAAAAAGTTTCTTAAAAATGATCCTTGAAGAATGAAGTTTTTGACGAGCCCGATAACCTCTTCTTTTTTAATATCTTTATTACCTAAAACCGTTATCTTCTCCACATTAAAAAAAGACGACCGGAATATGAGCCATCCGCCGCCTAAAATCAGCGCAAAAAAAAATACGGAAACTGAAATCAGTTTAAAGTAAATCCGCTGTCGCCGCCGACGCCTCTGGCCTTCGTAGAAATAAGTACCGGTCTCGATCATCCCGTTAGAGATAGGATCCCGTTAGAAATTTAACAGTCATCGACTTTTCGAAATAAATTACTTTTCTTCTTTTAGTCATTGTTTTCATATATTAAATATATTAATGGATTGCAAAATTTCTAACGGGATCCGTTAATATCACGCAAGACCTTTGGCTGGTGTAAGCTCATAATTACAAAACTGGATGCAGTTCATAAGATGGGGCATCTCTAACGGGATCATCAGGCTAAAACCCTTTGGATCAATGGGTTCAAGCGCGTCAAAAATTCGTAGTGGACGGTGCCCAGTTTCTCCGCGACTTCAAAAGCTTTGAGCTCGGCTTCACGGTCTCGCCCGACTAAAGTCACGACATCGCCCGGCCGGCAGACGATATTCTGGACATTCAAAGTCGTAAGATCCATTGATACCCGACCAAGGACTTTTGCCCTTTTGCCGCAGACAATCGCCTCGCCGATATTCGAGAGACCGCGAGGAAAACCGTGCCAGTAGCCAACCGGCAAAACCGCAATTTTTGTCGATTGCTTGAGGCGTTCCGTGAGGTCATAGCCAACAAAACTCTCTGCGGCCGCCTGCTTCACTTCGCTTAAAACCGCCCTCCAGCTTAAAACCGGCCACAGGCGAATCTTTGGCAAATGGATTTCAAGTTCTTTTGACGGCCATAGACCGTAAAGACCGATGCCTATCCGAACCGCATCTAAGTGGTATTTTTTATCTACTAGAGTCGCGCCGGTTGCAGAGGAGTGTTTAATTAAGTTTTTATAGCCAGCCTTTTCAAAAAGACGGTTGGCTTTTTCGAATTTTTTGAACTGTACCTCGGTGTAGGTCGGATAATTAATGTCTTTGGCTGAAGCAAAGTGGGTATAAATTCCCTTAAAACTAGGTTTTAGGTGAGAGGTTTTAGGTTTTAGAAACCTAATAACCGCTGGCAGGTCTTCTAGATAAAACCCCTGACGATTCATGCCTGTGTCAATCTTTAGATGAAAAGTCGGCGGGTTTTTGGATTTTAAGAGGGATTTTAAGGCCTCGAAGCTCGAAACGGTGAGTGCAATGTCATTCGTCGTCCCTTCGGCGAGGCGCGCCGGAAAGGTCGGCCCCAAAACAAGAATCGGTTTTTTTATTTTTTCTTTTCGGAGGCGAAGGCCTTCAATAACACTATCAACGCAGAAACCGTCCACGCCCTCTTCCGCGGCTTTGGCGAAAATCGAGAGGCCGTGGCCGTAGGCATTGGATTTAACGACTGACCAAAGCTTTGCCTTGGGTCCGATGATTTTTCGAAAAGTGTCGCAGTTCCTTCTAATCGCGTTTTGGTCAATCTCTATCCACGTTTTAAAACCTTGTTCAGCTAATGCTCTCTTGGCCAACATACTTTTGTAGAACTTTGGGGATTTTTATTTTGCCGTCCAGAGTCTGATAATTTTCGAAAATCGCGATCAAGGTGCGGCCAATGGCAAAAGCCGTGGCATTCAGCATATGAAGAAATTCGGTTTTGCCTGCCTGACCGGCAGGCAGGCCGTCGCGGCGGCGGTACTTCACGTTTATGCCGCGGGCCTGGAAATCCGTAGTATTTGAAGCTGAATGCGTCTCGCGGTATTTTCCTTCGCCGGGAAGCCAAGTTTCGATATCGTATTGCCGTGCGTCCGCAAAACCCATTTCACCCGACGCGACCTCGACCACGCGATAAGGCAGTTCAAGTTCTTGCATCATCTTCTCCTGGAGCGAGAGGAGAAACTTGTGTTCTTTTTCCGACTCTTCGGGTCGGACAAACGCCATCATCTCGACTTTGTCGAACTGGTGGACGCGGATGATGCCTTTCGTGTCTTTCCCATACGATCCCGCTTCTCGCCGGAAGCACGTTGAAAACGCGGCATATCGCTTCGGGAGTTCCCCTTGATCAAGCACCTCGTCCATGTGGTACGGGCCGACGGAGTGCTCGGATGAACCGACAAGGTAAAGATTGTCTTCGGGAATGTGGAATGCGTCTTTATCCTCAACAAACTTTACCTTCCCCATTCCGTGCATCACCTCAGGCCTCACGAGGACCGGCGGGACTATGGGGATAAACTTCTCCTTGACAAGGGTCTTAATCGCAAGATCAACGAGCGCGAATTCAAGGAGCACGGCCTCATTTTTTAAATATCCGAACCGGCTCCCGGAAACTTTAGCGGCGCGCTCGGTGTCGATAAGGTCGAGATTATGCGCAAGGGTTAAATAATCTTTTGCAGGAAAAGAAAATTTTGGCTTGTTTCCTATCTCACGAAGCATCTTATTGTCCGCTTCGCTCTTTCCGACCGGGACGGATGGCAAGGGTACATTCGGAATTTGGAGCAAAACTGCTTCTCGTTCTTTCTCCGCTTCCGCAAGACGTGATTCCTTCGCTTTTATTTTCTCCTTTATCTTACTAGCTTCCTTTACTTTTTTTTCCGCACCGAGCTTTTTCTGTTCGTTCCGCAGACCGTCAATTTCGGTCGTAAGCGCCCGCCATTCCTCATCAAGCTTCAAAAACCGGTCCACGAGCTTCGGGTCGGCCCCTTTTGCGGCAATGCCTTTCTTCACTGTTTCGGGCTCTTTGCGGATGAGGTTAACGTCTAACATTTATATAATCCTACACTATTCGTAAATATCTTTCCGATGGCCGATCACGAAGAAAACAGTGTTGTCCCGATCAAAATAAAAAAGCACGCGGTAGCGGCGTGTCACGCGAAACGAATAAGCGCCAGGGAGGTCCTTGAGACGCTTTACGTGAAGCCGTGAATCGAGCCAGCTCTCTCTGAAAATCTTTTCCTGTTTGTGGAAAATGCGCTGGACTTCCCGCGGAAGCTTTCGGAAAGCGTCGGCAAAATCCTTCGTCCTCCGAATGACCATGCGAAGCTAACGGCTCCGAAAAGATCGGGTTGCCTTATGATATGCCTTTTTTATCTCCTTCGCGTTTTCGTACTCTCCCAAGCTTTCCTCTGGAATAAGGAGTAAAAGTTTCCGCAGCTGGCCTTTAATGACCTTGAGTTCGCTTACAAGGTTTTCGAGTACAGCAGTCTGCTTTTTCTCAGTTATAGTAGCCATATGCTTATCTTAACGAAACTGTGAAAAATATCAAACTCAAAAATTTCCCTTAACCACTCACTTAATCCTACCAAAAAATAGGTGGTTTTGCTTGTCCCGCCATTCGGCGGTGGGGAAACCCCGACGCCTCAACAGTCGGGGTTCCGACCTCACCTTTTGCAAGCGTCGGAATAAAAAAAACCCCAAACATTTCTGTTTGGGGTTAAAGAATAAAGCTACAAGTTACAAGAATTACGAAACTACTGCACGAGAACGCATGTCGACGCTCTGACCGCCAGGGCCGGACCAGAACACGCCCACCTGGACGCCGCTCCAGTACACGCCCGGGACGCTACCGCCAGAGTGACGCGAACCCGTGCAAAGGGTCGAGTTATCAACGTCCAAGTGCTTCCCGGTTTCATCGAAGAACTTAATCTCGTAGATGAACCGTTCTTCGAGCGTGATACTGGGGATGTTTTCCCGCTTCAGGTCGTTTGCGGATTTGTTCTTCAGCTCCTCGTCAGCCTCGACGCGGTTTCTCACCCAGACACAATAGTCCTTGTCGGCCTTGCGATCCGAGGTGATGTCGTCGAGATTATCTGAGTACTTCCAGGCCGGCATCAGGGATTTGATCCGACTGAAGATTTTCTCCGGGGTCATACCTTCCGCGACCACGATCAGGCGGTCGAAGCCTTCTTCATGTTCGGGGATTCTTAGGGTGGAGAAATCCCTGTCCAGATTGAAGTGTTTTTCGTAGAAGAACTGCCAACCGGCAAGAAGTTTTTCACACTCACTCCCTGATATGCCACCGCGGAGAAATCCTTGAAGGCGGTTCTTGGTTATTTTCCTGCTCTCAATCTGAGCGAAGAATTCTTTGATCTGCGCAGGCGTCGGAGAATCCGAGGCCCAGGCAGTCGCATGCAACTTTAACATCGCACACCTCCTGTCATTATGGTTTCCGTCCGATTCCGTCGGAACAGCGGTATTACGCTATCAACTTTATCTAAAAGTAATTAAATCTCTAAATATATAATTTGTCAATATCATCGGAATAAAAAAGCCCCAATTTACATTGGGGCTGGGACACTATGAAAGAGCTCTACAATCGCAGGATCCATCAAGACAAGCTCTTATCTTGTTTGAGTTCTTCCCTGCAAAATGTGTCACCCCTGCTTCTTGCCAGAGTGAAAATTTGCCTTCATCGCCGGAATTGGAAATAACAAGGATATCAGGATAATTCTTCTGGCAGTAAGCGGCAATGTTCGGGCCAATGAAATCTCCACGGATAGTACCGTCAAGGATAATTACATGAGGCCGGTCGGTATTGATTATTTCGATTGCTCCCGCTTCTGAAAGAATGTCTTTAAACTCGCACCACTCGATAAGTGGAACATCCTCGCACACCATAGGGAGGCAATCTTCGTAACCAAGCTCCATACACTTATCGTCGATTACCAAAACGCGGCGCTTTTTTTGAGCTTCAACCAATACTTTCATATATCCTCCTTCCGCCAGCTGGCGGATTTGATTTTCAAATATCAGCTTTATATCAAGAGTAATTGTAGCATAAGTAATTATAGCATATCTTAGGTGCGGGGTCAATACAAACAGAGAGATGACGAGAATCCTTCAAAATCGCTCGCAAAACCCCTATAATCAAAACCAATGCTTAACCTCGAAAATATTCGCCATTCCCTAGCCCACCTCTTGGCCGCGGCGGTCTTGAAGAAATATCCGAAGACCAAGCTCGGCATCGGCCCGACAATTGAGGAGGGGTTTTATTATGACTTTCTACTCCCTGCCGGAAAGAAGTTCTCGCCGGACGATCTTAAGGAATTCGAGAAAACGATGCGGGAGCTTATCAAACAAAATCTCCTTTTCTCCGGCAAAAAGGTAACGGCCGCGGAAGCGAAAAAGCTCTTTGCAGATCAGCAATTCAAACTTGACCTGATCAAAGAATTTTCCAAAGAAGCAAAGCAACTTAGTGTTTATTATACGTGCCCACCTAAAACCTCTAACCTATCACCTAAAACCTGCTTTATGGACCTCTGCCGCGGCGGGCACGTAAAGAGCACAAAGGAAATTCACGCGGACGCCTTCCGGCTCACGAAGATCGCCGGCGCCTACTGGAGAGGCGACGAGAAGAATCCCCAGCTCCAGCGTATTTACGGAGTGGCTTTTAAGACTAAAAAAGAACTTGAGGACTATTTGAAACTCCAAGAAGAAATAGAAAAACGCGACCACCGGAAAATCGGCGAGCGGCTGGAACTTTTTTCCTTTGAGGAAGTTTCTCAAGGCGCACCTTTCTGGCATGGTAAAGGAATGATAGTCTTCCGCGAGCTCGAAAAATTCATCCGCGAAGAGCAGGACAAGGCTGGCTACGAAGAGACCTCGACACCCATAATGGTCAAAAAAGAAATTTTTGAGAAATCCGGCCACTGGCAGTTCTACCGCGAAAATATATTCCACTTCAAAGAGGGCGATGACACGCTTGTTTTGAAACCCATGAATTGTCCGGAATCGACCTATATCTACAATTCCAGAACCAGAAGCTACAAAGACCTGCCTCTGCGGCTCTCTGAGATCGGCCGGCTCCACAGGAATGAGCGCTCCGGAACCTTGGGCGGGCTTTTCCGCGTGAGGCAAATTACCATGGACGACGCCCACATCTACTGTCGGAGAGATCAGATCCAAAGCGAAATCTCGAGCCTTCTCAAACTCGCCCACAAGGTCTATAAAATTTTCGGTTTTGAAGAAAGATTTTACCTAGCCACTAAACCAGCTCACGCCTTGGGCGATGTGAAGCTCTGGCAAGAAGCTGAAAAAGCCTTGGTGATGGCCCTTAAAGAAAATAAAGTGAAATTCGAAATCGCTCCTAAGGATGGCGCTTTCTACGGCCCTAAGATTGATATCCACATCAAAGACGCCTTAGGCCGGGACTGGCAGCTCGCCACGATCCAGCTTGACCTCGTGATGCTCCCCGAGCGATTCAACCTCGCCTACATTGACGAGAAAGGCAAAAAACAGCGGCCAGTCGTGATCCACCGAGCCATCTTGGGGTCTTTTGAACGGTTCATCGGCATTCTTCTCGAGCACTTTGCCGGCGCTCTGCCTCTCTGGCTCGCGCCTGTGCAGGTAGCGGTGCTCCCCGTTGGCGAAAAATTCGAGAGCTACGGCCGAAAAGTTTATGACGAGCTCAAAACCGCCGGCATACGCGCCGAGCTCTCGACCGCAAACGAAACCCTCGGCAAGCGCATCCGTGAAGCGGAGATGCAAAAAATCCCCTACATCTTAGTCGTCGGCGAAAAAGAAGAGGAAGCGAAGAACGTAAACGTACGGCACTATAAGCGAGGGCAAGAGAGAGAGATTACGATTGGAAAATTCTTAGCCAAAATTAGAGAAGAAATTGAGAAAAAAGCTAGTTAAACCAAAACTTCTTGTCATCGTGGGGCCGACCGGGAGCGGCAAATCCTCCTTAGCCGCGAAGCTCGCTAAAAAGTTCAGTGGCGAGATTGTTTCAGCCGATTCGCGGAAGATTTATCGCGGGATGGATATTGGCACTGCGAAGCCGCGGCTAGTGGCTAAGGGCAAATTGCTAATGGCTGAGGGTATCCCCTATCATTTAATTGACATCAGAAATCCTAATCGAGAATATACGGTTCAACATTTCAAGGCCGATGCCTTGAAAGCGATCCGCGAGATTATAAAAAGAGGGAAGCTCCCGATACTGGCCGGCGGCACTGGGCTTTATATCAAAACCATTGTTGATAATTTAAAAATCCCTAAAGTTAAGCCGGATTTTGTTCTTCGACGAGAACTAGAAAACGAATTTAAGGAAAGAGGAATTCAGCCCTTGATTCAAGAGCTCGTAAAAATTGACCCAGGGGCCGCTTATATTGTTGATCCCAAAAACCCGAGGCGAGTGATCCGGGCACTTGAGATCGCTCTGGGAGAGAAAAAACTTTTCTCCGGTTCAAGGAAATCAGGGAAACCGCTTTTTCAAACTCTGCAAATCGGCCTGGACTGCGAAAGGCAAAAACTAAAAGTCAAAATAGAACGCCGGAGCAGGAAGATGGTTCAAGGCGGCTTGATCCAAGAAGTGGAACGCTTAGTGAAGAAATATGGCCAAAATGCGCGGGCATATGATGCGATCGGCTACCGAGAAATGATTGATTATTTAAACGGCAAAATCTCGAAAGGTAAATTTTTTGAACTCTTTATTAAAAACACTTGGCAGTATGCCCGTAGGCAGATGACTTGGTTCAAAAAAGACCCTAGGATTTACTGGGTCAAAAGCGAAAAGGAGGCGATGAAACTCGCCGCTGATTTTTTGTTATAAATTCTTCTCAAAAATCTTGGCTAAAACCTCTGGATTGCCGCGGCCTTTAAGTTTAGCCATGGCTTGACCTACCAGAAACTGCAAGCTCGCGGTTTTGCCTTTTTTGTAGTCGGCGACAGCCGAGGGATTTTCTTTGATTACTTCTTGAACTACCTTTATGAGTTCCGCTTCGTCAGAAATTGTATGAAGCCCTTCACTCGTTAAAATCTCCTCCGGGTCAAGGCCGGTTTCAAACATTTTAGCGAGGATGTCCTTGGCTTGCCTGCTTCCGATTTTTCCCGACTCAATCAAAAAAACGAGATGAGCCAAGTGTTCCGGCTCGATCTTCAAGTCCGCGAAAACGAGTTTCTCTGCATTGATAAGTCCCATAAGATCACTCGTCAAATAATTCAAGATCGCTTTGGGGTCGGCTTTGGCGCTCAAAGCCTTAAGTTCGGAGACTGCTTCTTCGAAATACTCTGCGAGCGCCATATCCTCCACCAAAACGCCGACCTGCTTTTCATTTAGGCTGTATTCCGAGGCGAGACGGGTCCGCTTTTCTTTAGGCAATTCCGGGATGGAGATCTTCAAATTCTCGAATCCAAAAACGCTGGTCTCAAACGGCGGCAGGTCCGGCTCGGGAAAATAGCGATAGTCGTGGGCTTCCTCTTTTGTGCGCTGGCTCACGGTTCTTTTCTTATTTTCATCCCACCCCCTTGTTTCTTGCTCTATTTCCCCGCCTTTTTCTAGAGCCTCTTTCTGTCTTTTTATTTCATACTCAATCGCCTCTCTCGCGAACCTGAAAGAATTGATGTTTTTAAGTTCGGTTTTCGTGCCCATGTTGATGCTGACATTTGCCTCTATGCGCATCTGGCCCTTTTCCATGTCGGCATCCGAAACGCCCAAATACCGCAAAATGAGCTGTAGTTCTTTCGCGAAGGCAATCGTCTCATCCGCGCTCTTAACGTCCGGCTCCGTAACAAGCTCCATAAGCGGCACTCCCGCCCGGTTGAAATCAACCAAGCTGGAATATGTTTTTTCGTCGTGTATAAGCGTTCCCGTGTCTTCTTCAAGATGGATCCTCCTTATCCGCACGCCATTCAATTCCCCGCTCAGAACCAACGGTTGGTCATACTGCGAAATCTGGTATCCCTTCGGGAGGTCGGGGTAAAAATAATTTTTGCGGTCGAATTTGCTGACTGGATTGATTTTCCCGCCGAGGGCTAGACCTACCTTGATTACGTGCTCGACGGCCTGTTTATTTATCGTCGGGAGCGTTCCCGGGTGAGAGAGGCACACGGGGCAAACATTCACATTCGGATGTTTTTCGTCCGGGTCATTCAAGGAATCGCAGAACATCTTGGTGTGTGTTTTAAGCTCGGCGTGAATTTCAAGACCAATTGTGGGGCGATAGTTAGACATAAACGTGCCTTATGATAAAACCATTATAACGCTTTTTCACTGTGATAAAAATAAAAAGGGGCGAGATTTCTCTCGCCCCAAGAACTCAAGGTTCTAAGTGTTACTTACGGACGGCGGCGAATCGGTAGAGCGAACGCCACCTGTCGTCAAACCAGTACAAGCGCAGGTCACGCCGGCTGGGAAGCCCGTCGAGGCACGGGACGCGGCGCTCGCCGAAGTCCTGCCACACGGAACCAAGAGCGACTACCGGAAACTCGCGCTGCACATCGGGGTAGTTCACCCCGAAGGCAAGGAGTTCCGGAAGTTCGAGAGCTCGGAGTCCCTGCTTATCAAGTTCATGAAGGACTTCCTCAGACTTGATGTGATGATTGAAGTGAACGAGGATGACCTCTACGTCCGCCTCTCCCTTGCGAGTCGAAGAGAAATTATTGGCCGTGATACTGCCGCTACTCCAGTCGTATTTTCCGGCATTGACCGCCTCTTCAACTAAAAAATCATAGTTAACCGTAAGCTTGTATCTCTGGAACTTAGACTGGCTTGCCTCGACGATGAGTTCAGCAAATTCCGGCACTAAGGGACTGTCATCCTTTAGAGCCTCGTATATTGCCTTGTCGCTTCCGCCGCGCTTCCGAACCTCTTTATCGAGATTCACCCAGAAGCTCGAAATAAATCCAGCAGCGCCCACTACTGCAGACACACTTTTCTTTGACATCTAGAACCTCCGTATTTACGGCTCGCCCCTCAGTCGCCTCAAGCGACCCCCAGGCTCGCCAATTCAAAAAACTAGATAAATTACAGCATACATATTTGCTATTTGTCAACTCTAGCATAAAAAAATGACCCCGGACGTTTCCGTCTGGGGCCAAAGAATACAAGTTACAAGATACGAGGGTTAGGAAACTGCTGCACGAACACGGATACCGCCGTCCCGATTGTCGGGAAAGTACCAGAAGACGCTCACCTCGCCGTCGTGCCAGTACACGCTCGGCACGCTGCCATACGGAGTCCGAGAACCCGCGCAAAGAGTGATTTTTTGAACGTCAAGATGCTTGCCGGTCTCGTCGAAGAACTTTAGCTCGTAGAGCAGTCGTTCTTCGAGCGTGATGCCAGGGATGTTTTCCCGCTTCAGGTCGTTCGCGGACTTGTTCTTCAACTCTTCGTCAGCCTCGACGCGGTCTCTCACCCAGATGCAATAGTCCTTGTCGGCTTTGCGGTCCGAGGTAACTTCCCAATCAGCCGTTAGCTCATTTACGCCCGCAAACGGATTTTGCTTTTTCAAAAACAATTCCAGCTGTCCTGGCTGAATCGCTCCATGTTGGAGCTTCTGCGCCAGGTCTCCTAACATACCAAGCACGTTGCCCGGTACGTCGCCGATCATTCCTTTTTTCATGATCAGTTCCTCCTGTTTTCAAAAGGTTTCCTTCCGCGGCCAGCGTTATTGCCGACCCGCGAGGATACCTTAACTATCTATAATTATAGCATACAAATTTGCTATTTGTCAATAGCCAATTAAACACACTGGTTTGGGGCTAACTTTTTGGTTCAAGAGGGTTCATACGAACCCTCGAAGGAGTGGGACCCTCTCGCTCCCATGTTTCCCCCTTCAATAGACTTAATTCTGCTTCTACCTTGAGTCTATCTTCTGCATTATCTGCTATAAACTAGAGAAAACCTTTCTCTTCATCTGAAATATCAAGCTGATTTATTACTTCTTCGGATAAAGCCCCTATGGTTGCCAGTCGTGACAAACGAGGAAATTCAACGCCTCTCAATTCCTCTGATTTTTCCACGCGGCTGGCCATATAACCTTCCAGCTCTGCCTCCCTGATTTGCTCAACCCTCGCCATAATCTCTGCTTTACTTAGTTCAGAGCTTGGTTTTTCAAAACTTGGTTTTTCAAAGCTCATACCTTTTTATTCTACAGTAATCCCCATCGATCTCGCCGTGCCCTCAATAATCTTCTCTGCGGCCTCTAAATCATTGGCATTCAAATCCGCCATCTTCCGCTCGGCAATTTTTCGAATGTCGGCTTTGGTTACTTTGCCAACCTTTTGTTTTAGAGGATTCCCTGAACCCTTTTCAATGCCAGCGGCTTTCTTTAAAAGCGCTGAGGCTGGAGATGTTTTTAATTTAAAAGTAAAACTCCGATCTTCGAAAATTGTGATTTCCGCAGGCACTATGTCGCCTACCATTTCTTTCGTCCGTTCGTTAAACTGCTTGCAGAACTCTTGGATATTTACGCCATGCGGACCCAAAGCGGTGCCAACCGGCGGCGCGGGATTCGCCTTGCCTGCCTCGAGTTGAAGTTTTAAAATTGTTTTGATTTTCTTCATTTAGAAAGGTAAATCTTCGGGCTGAATCTCCTCTTTTCCTTCTTCAATATTTATCACCGGCACCTCCTCTGTGGGAAGCGGCTGACTGTCTGGAGCGGAAGAGCTGGAGGATTGACGGGGTGTTCCGCCTCCGCCGGGACGCGGCCCCAACTGAAGCCGCTCGCAGATAACCTCTGTGGTTTTCCTCTGCTGACCCTGCCTATCAGCCCAAGAGCGCGTCTGGAGCCGACCTTCAACCAAAACCATGCTGCCCTTAGTCAAGAATTGGCTCGCAATCTCCGCCTGTTTGCCCCATGCAACTACGTTATGATATTCAGCGCTTTCTTTGCGGCTTCCGGATTTATCAGTCCAAACGCGGTTCGTGGCGACCGCGAAACTTGCCACTGACTGGCCGCTTGGAGTAGTCCGTAATTGCGGATCGGCTGTGAGTCTTCCTAATATGAAAATTTTATTGAGGTTCATCCCGTTAGAAGCAGATCGCGATCTGCGCAGGTCCGCAGGTTTATTTTATTGTAACGACTATGCATTTGGTTGACATTTAGTTTATTTGCAACGCGATCGCGGCTTCTAACGGGATTCATTTTACTTCAAGATTTCTTCAATTTTCCGTTCGAGAGCTTCATTACTTAAAGGCACGCTGACCTGCGCGGGCGGCGTTACAACAGCCCCCTGTCTTGCCCTTGGCTCGGGCTTCGGCCGCACAAAGGGTGGGGTCACAATTAAAAATCTAAGGATTGTTGAAGTTGTAAGAAGATTTTTCTCAAGCGATTTCACTCTTTCTTTAGAAATCCTAAAGTGAAGGTAGCCGAAATAAGCTTCACTTTGCTTTTTTATTTTGTAAGCCAGGGGGATTTTTTTAAGCGTTCCTTCAAAAATGATTTCAGCATCCTCATGCTTCAAAAGCTTTAAGACATCTTCCACATCCTTTTCCTGCCCCAAAAGAAAAGATAATTCATAGTCTTTGAGCTCAACCTCATCCATATTTCAAGACTAGTTTAATAGCCCTCCTTTAGTCAACCCCCACACTAATAGTGGTTTGCGAAGCTAACCGCATTCCATGGTTAAATTTAAACAACCTGATTTTTCCTAAAAATCCTGTTGCTTAGGTCTACTCCGGCTTCGTCTAGAATGCCTAACCACTATTAGTGTGGGGGTCAAACCTCGAGAAGCGCCCCCTCTGTAGGAACCATTGGAGCATCTTTCACTATTTGAGACGTATCCACGCTTTCGGGAATCTCTCCAGCCGGGATAAGTCGGCCGATGATAACGTTTTCCTTAAGGCCGCGCAGAGGATCAACCCGGCCTTCGATTGCAGCCTTAACAAGTACTCGAGAAGTATCTTGGAAAGAAGCTGCTGAAAGGAAGCTTTCTGTCGAAAGCGCAACCCTTGTAACCCCCAAAAGAATCTGCTCCCCGCGGGCTCCTTCGCCGCCCTGCTTTTTAATTTCCCGATTAATCTCTAGGAACTTTGATTTCTCTATAATTTCGCCCATCACCAAATCTGGCGCGTCGCCTGTAGCTTTAACCTTAACCCGGGAGAACATCTGGCGAACGATTACTTCAATGTGCTTGTCGTTAATCATCGCACCTTCCGAGATATAGATACCCTGAACCTCGTTTATGATGTAACGTTCAACCTCCCTGCTGCCTTTAAACTCAAGAAGCTCTCTAAGATCAATGTTGCCTTCGGAGAGCTGATCGCCGCGCTCGACCTTATCCCCGACTTTAATAGAAAGGAGGACTGACCTCGGGACGCTGTACTCAATGTCCTTCTTGGACTTCACGTAGGCCTTTTTCTTACCGTCTTCGGCTTTGACGATAATGGTCTTGAGCGTTCCTTTTTCTTCAATTTTCTCGACCACTCCATTAACTTGACTTAAAATCGCCTTGCCTTTAGGAGGCCGGACTTCAAAAATTTCCTCGACCCTAGGCAGACCATGAGTGATGTCGGCTCCGGCAATGCCACCGATATGGAAAGTCCTCATCGTAAGCTGGGTGCCGGGCTCGCCGATGGATTGGGCCGCGATTACGCCTACAGCCGCTCCGAGCTTTACCGGCTGGTTACTGCCGAGATCAAAGCCGTAGCAACGACTGCAGATGCCATAAATCGATTTGCAGGTGATGGGTGAACGGATTTTAACCGAGGGAATTTTCGAACCTTGGATGAGTTCGGCTTTCTTTTTATCAATCACCTCGCCTGCTCGGACAAGGATTTTATTGCCGAGCTTTACATCGAGAGCTGCTGTCCGCGAGAATAACCGATGAGAGAAAGGATGGCCGATTTTTTCGCCGTCAGAAGCCATTATCACAATGCCTTCTTTAGTACGGCAATCTACATCTCTCACCATCAGGTCTTGAGAGACATCAACCAACCGCCGAGTGAGATACCCGGCCTGTGCGGTCTTCAAGGCCGTGTCGGTTGTGCCCTTCCTCGCGCCGTGAGTGGAAATAAAGTACTCAAGAACGCTTAATCCTTCTTTAAGGGATGATTTAATAGGAAGCTCGATGGTCTCGCCTCTTGCGTTTTGCACCAAACCTTTCATGCCCATCATCTGAATCGGCTGGGCCCATGAACCTCTCGAGCCGGAATCAATAATTTGATAGATAGAATTGTTTTTAGGCAAGGTGGCGGAGACGAGTTTCGCGACTTCGCTTTTGGCTTTGACCCAAATGTCGATCACGCCTGCTTGCCGTTCAATCCCGGTCAAAAGCCCCTGAATAAATTGATCTCTCACAAGCTCGACTTCAGATTCAGCTTCTTTCAAAACCCGCTGTTTTTCTTTAGGAATAATAAGGTCGGAGATCGCCCAGGTGATACCGGACTTGGTCGCGGCCTCAAAACCAAGGATTTTTAGGTTGTCCAAAACTTCTCTCATCTTATTGAAATCGCTGGTTTCACTCACGGCCTCGAGTATGCGTGAAAGCTTCTTGCGGTCAACCGCATCATTTACGAATTCATGAGTGTGAGAGAGGGCTTGGTTAAAAAGGAGCCGGCCAACGGTCGTGTTTTTACCTTGGGCAATCTCTCCAACCCGAATCGGCGTCTGAAGACCAATCACGCGGAGTTCGTAGGCTAAAACGGCCTCTTCTAGACCCAGGAAAATCTTTTTGGGCTCACCCACCACAGAGTCAATCAGGGTCAGATAATAAATTCCCAAAACAATGTCTTTAGTTGGAGTCGTGATAAGTTCGCCGGTTGCCGGTTTCAAAAGATTTCGTCCAGAGGCCATAATAACTTGCGCTTCTTTTTGGGCATATTCGGAAAGCGGCAGGTGCACCGCCATCTGATCGCCGTCAAAGTCAGCGTTAAAAGCCGTGCAGACCAAGGGCGGAATTTGAATGGCAAGCCCCTCAATTAAAAGAGGCCTGAAGGCTTGAATGCTCAAACGGTGAAGGGTTGGGGCCCGATTCAAAAGCACCCGGCGATCCTTAATTACCTCCTCCAAGATTGCCCAGACTTCGTCCCCGCCTTGTTCCATTATGCGGTTCGCGCTCCTTATGTTGTGAGCAAGTCCCTTTTTAATAACCTGGCTCAAAACAAACGGCCGGAAAAGCTCAAGGGCCATCCGTTTTGGGAGGCCGCACTCGTCAAGTTTGAGTTTGGGACCAACCACAATAACCGACCTACCTGAGTAATCCACCCTCTTTCCTAAAAGATTCTGACGGAAACGGCCCTGCTTGCCTTTTAGCATATCAGCCAAGGACCGGAGAGGCCGGCGTTGAGAGGAAAGCTGTTGGGTGCCGAAACGAGCGGAGTTATCAATCAAGGCGTCCACAGCTTCTTGGAGCATTCTCTTTTCGTTTCTCACAATCACTTCCGGTGCTCGGATTTCGATTAGTTTCTTTAAACGATTGTTCCTGTTGATCACGCGGCGATACAAGTCATTCAAGTCTGAAGTGGCATAGCGGCCGCCATCCAGCGCAACCATCGGCCGAAGATCGGGCGGAAGAATAGGAAGCACGGTCATAATGAGCCACTCCGGCCGGCTACCGTTTTTTATCATTGCCTTGAACATTTTTAGCCGCTGGAGTTGCTTCACTTCCGAGATCGGGTTTTTCGCCTCCTCGAGGATCTTCTCGATTTTTTGAACTTCTTTTCTCAAATCCATCTTCTCCAAGATCTCACGAACGGCCTCGGCTCCCATGCCTGCTTTGAAAATATCGCCGAAACGCCTGGCTAAATTGAAATATTCGGATTCGCTTAAAATGTGTCCGGGTCGAAGATTCCCGAGGAAAACTCTGGTATCTGCGGCTGAAGCGGTTATCTCGCCTTTAATCTTTTTGTCTTTGCTAACAATTTTGAGCTTACCTTTAAGTTCGCGGCTCAACTCCTCTAAAGAGCGCTTCCGCCCTTCTTCACTAACTTCGGTTACGATATAAGCCGAATAATAAAGCACTCGCTCGAGCTTGATCGAAGAGGTATCAAGGATGAGACTTAAACGCGAAGGGACACTTTTGAAAAACCAGATGTGGCTAACCGGCGTTGCAAGCGAAATATGGCCCAAGCGATCGCGTCTCACGATTGACCGGGTTACCTCGACTCCGCATTTATCGCAAACAACTCCTTTATAACGGATTCGGCGGTACTTGCCGCAATAACATTCATAATCTTTAGTGGGACCAAAAATTCTTTCGGAGAAAAGACCGTCTTTCTCGGGCCTCTGGGTCCGGTAGTTTATGGTCTCTGGTTTAGTAACCTCTCCGTGAGACCATTTCAAGATTTCTTCGGGTGAGGCAAAACCGATTTTAAGGGCCTTAAAATCGCCTCTACGCTCTGACTCGGTGTCGCCCACCGGCTCAATGTTCAAGGCCATAGCCTTGAGCTCATTCACTAGTACGTTAAAAGAAGCCGGGATGTTAGGTTCCTTAATTTTCTCTCCCCTAATAATTGACTCATAGGCAGCTGAACGGCCTAAAACATCGTCAGATTTTATGGTTAGCATCTCTTGGAGCGTGTGGCGGCTGCCGTGGCCTTCTAGCGCCCAGACTTCCATCTCGCCGAAACGCTGACCTCCGAACTGGGCTTTGCCGCCCAGGGGCTGTTGGGTAATCAAAGAATAAGGACCAATTGAACGCATATGAACCTTGTCCTCAACCAGATGGTTCAATTTCATAATGTACTGTACCCCAACCATAACCGGCCTGTGAAAAGGCTCGCCGGTGCGACCGTCGTAAAGCTTCGCCTTACCGTCTTCGGGGAGTCCCGCTTTTTTAAGTTCAGCGAGAATCTCTTCTTCCGCGATCGGCTCCAAGGCCGGGGTAATCGCCCGATATTGCAATCTCTCAGCTGCCCAGCCCAAGTGATTCTCCAAAATCTGGCCGAGGTTCATTCGGGAGGCCACTCCCACTCGAGATAAGGCATGTCCTCGACTGGCCTCACTTGAGAGATGACTCCCTTGTTGCCATGCCGGCCAGCCAGCTTATCGCCGGCCTGGACCTTTCTCAATTCCGCAACTTGGACCTGTATTCTTTTAATGATGCCGGGCTCTAAATTATCCCCTTTCTCACGATCAAAAATCTTCACGCCCACCACCCGACCCTGTTTACCGTGCGGCAAAGTGAGTGAGGTGTCTTTAACGTCTCTCACTTTTTCGCCAAAAATCGCCCGGAGAAGTCTTTCCTCCGAGCTTAATTCAGCTTCGCCCTTGGGAGAAATTTTGCCGACTAAAATACTGCCAGGTCCTACCTCGGCGCCAATCCGCACAATACCCTCTTCGTCAAGGTTTTTGAGTTTCTCTTCGGAAACATTCGGTATGTCGGGAGTCGTCACCTCTGGCCCGAGCTTGGTGTCGCGAACATCTGAATAAAAATCTTCGATATGGATGGAGGTAAAAAGATTGTCGCGGACAACCCGTTCCGAAACGATAATGGCGTCTTCAAAATTAGCTCCTTCCCAGGAGATAAAAGAGACAAGCAAATTCCGGCCCAAAGCAAGCATTCCTCCGTCGGTTGAGGGACCGTCCGCAAGAAGCTCGCCTTTCTTAACTTTGTCGCCCTTACCCACGAGCGGCCGCTGAGAAATAGCTGTTGACTGGTTGGAACGTTTGAACTTCTCGAGGTTATAGATCTTCGGGCCATTTGCGTATTTAATTTTAATATGTTTCGAGTCTGCCTCAATAACAACGCCCTCGCCCTCCGCTCTTATAAGATAGCCGGAGTCCAATGCCGCCCGCTCTTCTACGCCGGTTCCCACATAGGGCGCCTTGGGCATAATCGGAGGGACCGCCTGTCTCTGCATGTTTGAACCCATAAGAGCTCGGTTTGCGTCATCATGCTGCAGAAAAGGAATCAAAGAGGTGGCAACGCTCACAAATTGATGAGGCGCAATGTCGATAAAATCAACTTCGCCGGCCTCACAAGTTTCCGGCGAGCCTTTAATCCTAGCCTCGATCTGATTCCCCTGGAGACGGCCGTCTTTGTCTCTTGGGGTGCCGGCGTGGGCGATTTTATATTTCTCTTCTTCTAAGGCGTCTAGCCAGACGATTTCGTCTGTAATCTTTCCGCTTTTTACTCTGGCATAAGGGGTCTCTAAAAAACCAAAATCGTTCACTCTCGCGAAGCTCGCGAGATAGTTGATTAAACCAATGTTCGAACCTTCTGGCGTCTGAATTGGACAGATTCGGCCGTAGTGGGAACTGTGAACGTCCCGCACTTCGAAGCTCGCTCTCTCCCTTGTAAGTCCGCCAGGCCCCAAAGCCGAGAGACGACGTTTATGCTCAAGCTCGGCCAGGGGGTTAACCTGATCCATAAACTGCGAGAGCTGGGATGAAGCAAAAAATTCCCTGACCACGGCTGTGACCGGCCGGAAATTTACAAGTTGGGCCGCGACTAGTGTCTCCTTGTCTAAAGTGGACATCCGGTCCTGAATGATACGGCGGAGTCTCGTTAGCCCTATCCGGAAACGGCCCTCGAGAAGTTCGCCAACGGTTTTAAGCCGACGATTGCCCAAGTGATCGATGTCATCAGGTTCGGCATCCGCGGTGTTATTCAAACGGATAATTTCTTTAATAATTCCCAAAAAATCCTCGAGGTCGAGAAGGCGCTTATCTTTCTTGGGGTTAAGCCCGAGTCGTTGGTTCATCTTGAAGCGGCCGACAAGTGATAAATCGTACCGATCCAACCGATGAAACATGCTGTCAATCAAGCTTTTGGCTGTCTGCGCCGTGGCTGGCTCGCTTGGCCGGAGCCGCCTATAAATCTCGAGGTAGGCATCGTCCGCATTTTTGGCAATATCTTTTTTCAAGGTGGCCTTAAGATACTTCAAAAGCCCTGTGTCTGTATCCTTAAAAGCCGAGGCTAAAAATTCTTCGGAAGCGCCAAAAATTCTTAGAAGATCCGTAACCGGTACTTTGCGGTGGCGATCAATTTTAACGCCGATCGTCCCGTCAATATCGGTTTCAAACTCAAGCCAGCTCCCGCGGCTGGGAATAATTTTGGCGCCGAAAAGCTGCCGCCCCCTCCAAGGGACCGCCGTAAAGTAAACTCCGGCTGACCGGATAAGTTGAGAGACAACTACCCTCTCGACGCCGTTAATAATAAATGTGCCTCGGCTCGTCATCACCGGGAAGTCGCCGAAATAAACTTCTTGGGTCTGCTCCTTGCCGGTCTTCTTGTTTTTGAGTAGCCCCCTAACTCGAAGAGACGCCTCGAAGGTCGCGTCTTTGTAGCGAGCCGTGGCCTCGTCATACTTCGGCTCATCAAAGTGGGGCTCTTTAAAATAAAGATCGAGTTCTTTGCCGGTATGATCGTGAATTGGAGAAGCTTCTTCAAAAACTTCTTTAAGCCCTTTTTCTAAAAATGAGCGGTATGATTTAAGCTGGACTTCGTTCAGGTTTAACGGCTCAAGGAGAGGCCTGGATTTTGAAAAATCTTTTACCGGTAAAGTTTTCTTCATCCCTCACTCTTCGGCGACCATGCACCAGTTTTCAAGGTGCAAGTGCAGCAATAAAATGACCTTTTAAGGCATAATTCTGTGCTTATATGCACGCGTTCACGAAAGAAGAAAGTCGCTGAAGAGTGGGGGATCATAAAAAAAATAAAAATAAGATAGGTGGAGGCAAAAAGAAAAGCCTCCTTATAAAATACGGCTCTTATTTTCCTAGAAACTTCACCCTCTTGAGCTCGTGCTCTTCAAGGGTTTTGCTAAAAATGGTTTTTTTGGTTTTTGGATCGCTCAAATAAAACCAAAAGTCTGAATCTTTAGGAGCGAGCGCGGAGCGAAGCGCCGAAACACCGGGGTTAGCTATTGGCCCCGGTGGCAATCCTTTATAACGATAAGTATTGTAAGGCGAGTCTACGGCAAAGTCAAGAGGGGTCAGGGGGTAGCAATTTCGGCCATTTTTAGCTCCTTCCCTCAAGATTTCCTTGACATAGCAGACGGTGGCATCCACTTGAAGGGGCATACCTGCGGCAAGCCTTCTCTTCAAAATCCCGGCCACAAGGCGCTGTTCTTCGTGATCCGGCACCTCGGCTTCAAGCAAAGAGGCTAAAATTAGATTAGTCTCAAAATTTTTAGGATCTTTAGTAAGTAGTGGTTCGGCTTTCGATTTAAAATTGTCTAAAAGTTTAGCCACCACATCCTCGACCCCGGAGCTTAAAAAAAATTTATAGGTGTCAGGAAAAAGCCGGCCCTCAAGTTTCTTGTCTTTCGCAAAAACTAAAAGCTCTCCTTCCAATATCACTGCTTTCTCGCTTAAAATCCGATCAATATCATAAACGCTCGCGCCTTCGGGAATCACGATATCAACCACCCGCTTCGCGCCGTGAACTAAATAATCGAGAATGGTGATGCTCCCGAGGTTCGGGCTAAGTTCATAGACGCCGGGTTTTAGATCCTCCGCTCTTCCGCTAAGAAACGCCAAAAGCTCAAAAGCCAGCTTTGATCGAATAAAACCTTCCCCTTGAAGACGAAGTGTGATTTCACGAAAGCCTTCGCCGGGCATAACCCGAAAAGTTTTGGATTCTATCGAACGCCGAACCGGACCTAAGCCATAAGCAAAGACCGTGAGTGACAAGAAAACCAAAACCAAGATACCCGCGAAAATTAAATTGTTACGATCTTTTGGCAATGGCATTCACAATAGCTAAGAGAAGAAAGCTTGTCAAAAGACTGGAGCCGCCGTAGCTAAGGAATGGGAAAGTGACGCCGATAACCGGCGTAAAGCCGATGGCCGAACCGAGATTTAAAAAGAATTGAAGGCCGAAAACAATGGCTACACCTAAGCAAATGAACTTCTCAAAATTCCGGTGAGCTATAATCCCTATCTTAAGAATACGATAAATTAAGGCAAGGAATGCCGTAATAACGAGGATCCCGGCGAGCCAGCCCCATTCTTCGGTCAAGGCCGAAAAAATAAAGTCTGTAGCCGGTTCGGTTAAAAACCCGAGCTGGGTCTCTGTGCCTTGGCCGTAACCCTTGCCAAAAAAACCAGCTGAACCAATGGCGATTTTTGACTGAAGAAGACTGTAATTAATGCTTAAAACATTTTTTTCCGGGTAAAAAACGCCGATAATCCTCTCTTTTTGATAGTCCTTTAGAACAGACTGCCACATAAAAAGTCCTAGAACAAGGAAAATCGCCGAGGCAGCTAAAATCCGTTTAAGAGGGAGGCCGCTTACCAAAAGAAAACCGAACCAGATGCCGAAAAGAACCAGAACTGAACCTAAATCCGGCTGAAGAACGACGAGGGTTGAGGGCATGGCAAAATACAAAAAAGAGGTTAAAATATTTTTCCATCGGGCAATCGAGAGATGACGCCGGCTGAAATACTGGGCATAAAGAAAAATCAAGCTTACCTTAACAAGCTCCACCGGCTGAAAATTAAACGGCCCCAAAACCAACCAGCTTCTCGTCCCTCGAATAACCGGGCTACTCAAATAAACAAAGACTAAAAGGCCAAGGACAAAGATATAAAAACCGGAAATGAGCCACCGGTAATTCAAGATCGTCCGCCAATCAATAAAGAGAAAAATTCCGACCAAAAGCGAACCAAGCGCCGCCCAAATTAGCTGCAGAGAAAAAAGATGAGGGGATATTGAGGAAAGGGTAATCAGTCCAGCGATAATCAAAAATCCAGTTGGTGCTAAGAGAGAAATCATCTTCTGGAAAAAAAGAAGATACGCGTGGCTCTGGGATTGATATTTAAGACAGGAGGATGGTTGATTGAGAAAGCGCGGCTCTCATTGGGAAGAAGATTTTCCACCTCTGATTGGGAAGCGCCGGCGATTTGGCCAAATTTGCCGTAAAAAAGTCCGATGATTTTAAGAGAAGGCAAAACAACAGTGTCTAAATTAACCACCCGGCCTTGAACTTCTATGCCGTCACTACTTAAAACCGTCTCATGATATTGAATATTGACTTTTGGCCGTGGAAAATCTTCAGCCTTGACCCACTTTTCATCTTGAATCTTAATCGAGGCCCGATATACTTCTTTGTTTGGAAGGTTTAGATTCGCTAGTAAAATATAGCGATCAACTTCGCCGGCATAGATGAAAGACTCGCCTGAAAAATTTTGGATCAAGCTTCCCTCTTCGTTATAAAGACTAAAAGTGTATATAAAACTTCTTGCGGCGTAATCAAGGTTTGGGTTTCTCGCTCGCGAAAGCAGGCTCAAATGCGACTCATCAGGACGGAGGATTCTTCCTTCCTCGAGAATTTCGATCGGCTTTACTTCGCTACGGCAAACTTGAAGACAGGGTCCGCCGCAATCAACCCCCCTTTCACCCTGGTTTTTAACTTTATCAAAACAACTAGCTTCGGTTTTGAAAAAAATGAGATATACAAAAAAGGATATAAATAAAAATACTGCCAAATAAGAAGAAATGTAGATGACTTGCCTCGCGCGCCGGCTCATCCCGTTAGAGATAGGATCCCGTTAGAAATTTAACAGTCATCGACTTTTCGAAATAAATTACTTTTCTTCTTTTAGTCATTGTTTTCATATATTAAAATGGATTGCAAAATTTCTAACGGGATCCGTTGATATCACGCAAGACCTTTGGCTGGATGCAGTTCATAAGATGGGGCATCTCTAACGGGACTCATGATAACTCATTATAACGAAATTGTTTCTGCCCAGCTAAAACCCCTCTTTGTAGAAGAGGGGTTTTAGTTCAAAAACATTCTCCGAGAGGTGCCTACGGAGTCGTCGAGGTAGCGCTTGACTCACCAAAAGCTTTCTTTAAATCAGCCCTGGCCGTTTCAATCGCTGCTTTAAAGTCTTTATGAGCCTTTTCAAAGGCGGCTTTTTTATCGGCCCTAAGCTTTTCCATTGCTTTCTTGAAATCTTCGTTAGCCTTCCGCACTGCCGCAAATTTTTCTTGCGCTGATTTCAAGCTAGAAATAAATGCGGTCCGCACGGTCTTCGGAGCCACGCCCGCCAGACAATCGCTTTTAGCTTTCTCGGCTGCCGCTCTGAAAGCGGCGGCGCGATCAGTAAAAGCTTTCTCTATCACAGTTTTCCTTGCTTCAAGAGCCGACTTTACGCCGCTATGAAAGGCGTCGAGGCTGGCCTGAACAGCGGTTCGTCTAGCGTCAATTGCGCTCAAGACCGCTGTTTTGAAAGCGGCCACAACCTCCTTGAGGACTCGTTCCTCTTGATCGCTTTGGGCTTCAGTTTTTGCCCTTTCTTCAAGCTTCGCAAAGTGCTCGTCTAAATTTGCGTCTCTTTGAGTTCTACGCTCTTCAAGGTCAGCTATATGCTTTTGCCAGCGCTCTTCGAGACGCGGGAGACGATCCCTACCTTCTTTAATAAGCTCTCCTCGTTGTTCTGAAACCCTTTGATCAATCTTTTGAAGCTTTTCTGTTATCCCGACGCAGAAGCCGCCCTCGCGCGAGGGCGTAGTCGTAGTTTGAGCCAAAACTATTGATCCCAATGCAGAAACCGAAACAAATTGCGCGCCAAAATAAATTAAAGCAATTCTTTTAAGCATTTTAGAATTGGCTCACGTTAAAAGATTGATCAAAACCATCAATGGTCGCATCGCTTTGAGAAGTAAGAGTTGGATCTGAATCAACCGGTGTCATATCTTCGTCTGACGAAACCTCCCTTAAAATTGCAGCGGTTGCCTCATCAATATCTCCGGTAGGCGCCGCGACTGTAGGCGCAGGCGGCGTTTGAACAGCTGGGGGAGTCACCTCAGTAGGCTCAACTCCACGATTAAACACCCCGCTAAAATAAAGAAGCCCGAAAGCGACAATCACGAAAACTAGAATCCACAAAATCGATTTTTTCATGGTGTAAGATCAAACATTCGACCTTTTAGCCAATTATACAGGATTTGGAAAAAACAAAAAAGCCGAAGCTTTCATATGCCGGCAAAGCCTACTTTCCCCACAGCCGAGGCCGTGAGTATCATCAGCGCGATAGGCTTTTACTTCTCTGTTCGGAAAGGGAAGAGGTAGAACACTCATCGCTAAATCACCGGCAAATGAAAACTTCGGTTTTATAAAGTACAAGTATGGAGACTTTTTGTTTTCGAGAAGCTATCGGAGGCGCTGAAAGCTTGGTGTCGCCTGCGGCGACTTTCAGCGCCGAGATGCAGGCGCGCGGATGCCGCTGGAGCAGACGCGACGCCGGTTCTCGAAAATAAAAAGTCGTAATAAGTCAGTATTGGGATGGTTGGCGACGGTTCATTAGTACTCCTTGGCTAAAGCCCTTGCGAGCCTTACACCTAGAGCCTATCAAGGTCGTAGTCTTCAACCGAACCTGCACCTTGTCTTGGGGTGGGCTTCGCGCTTAGATGCTTTCAGCGCTTATCCCGTCCGAACATAGCTACCCGGCGCTTCAGCAGGTGCCAAAGCCGGTAGACCAGAGGTCCGTTCAGCCCAGTCCTCTCGTACTAGGGCCAACTCCCCTCAAGTGCTTACGCTCGCATTCGCTCGCTTATGCGATGCCAATCTACGAATGCATGCGAATGCCGCAAATAATTTTCGCAGAATTCGCATGGAATTCGCATTTTTCGCATCGCGGTGAGCGAAACGAAGTTGAGCGATTACGCCTGCAGCAGATAGAGACCGACCTGTCTCACGCTTACTGTAATCTCCTATTACTAAGAGTGTCGGACTATACCACCATCCAGCTGTAGTTTTCTAAACTACGGCCGGAGATCGACGTGTAGTCTCTACGGGGTTAATGTATGTCGTTTTCGCTTCTTCGAATAATTCAATTCACGAAAATGATCAATTAGTTTTGCCATCGCAGAAAAATCATCTTTGTTTTTAACTTCCGCTTTTGAGTCAAGAATTTTAATCATCAAAGATGCTTGTTCTCGTTTAAGGATTAGATATGGTTTTACCATCTGAAGAAAAGTGCGAATTGCGTCTTCTCTTCCGATGGTGTATTCGAGAATCCCATCCTTACGTTCACGTATATATCCAAGATCAATAAGCGAGCAAATTTTGTTAAATTTCTCTCGCTCTTTTTGAGACTGAAATAACACTATATACGGAGCGATCTGAAAACCGTAACGATACGAATCGTTAGGTTTCATCCTCACGTAAATACTGCCATCTCCGTCTAAAAATCCTGCAATATATGCTTTCTGCGTTGACGAAAGACTTTTCATACACAACTTCCCTCGGTATTATCCTAACATATGACAGGTTGACATACAATAGGACTTCACCGATATGAGTCGATTTATTCGAGCAACCTTACGGTCGCAAGCCGCCGTGTTTGATGTCTCCTCGGTTCAGTTGTTGACGGTCTGAACCCAGCTCACGTGCCCTTTTAATTGGCGAACAGCCAAACGCTTGGGAGCTTCTTCACCCCCGCGCTAGGGCGAGCCGACATCGAGGTG
>JACOXZ010000011.1 GCA_016182105.1 Candidatus Liptonbacteria bacterium
TCAGTAAAGTCCACCGCCGTGCCGAGCTGGTGCTCCGAGTATCCTTGTTCTGCGGAAAATTGGTTTGCGGTTCCGGCGCCGTATGTGATCTCATAACCTGTTTTTACCGAGACTTGTTCGTAGAAAGATCTGTATCCAGAAATAACTTGCAGGGTTATCCCGTCTCGCCGCGCCGTCTCGAGCAGTCCCACAAGGTAAGACAAAACCTGCGAGTGGATGAGCTGCGGCTTTTTTTGGTCGAAGAGATACTGGGAACCTATACTCGAGACCTGGGCCGGCGCGTAGTTTTCGCTCAAAAAATACACTTTGGAATATTTCTTGAGCAGTTCGGGGTCGGTTTCGCTTAATTTCTTCAGAGTGCCGACAGTTCCCGAGATCTCTTTTATCTGTGCTTCAAAGAGACTGTTTTTGCCTTGCTCTGTTTGTAGGTCTCGGGCGAGTTTAACATTTTCCTCTTTGGCGTCCGTAAGGCCGGCGGTTGTAGAGGCGATGGACGCCCGAAGCGATGCGACCTCTTTTTCAAATTCCGCAACTCTCCGTTCAAGGAAGATGTCTTTTTGATACAACGTATAGTAGCGATACCCGCCGTAACCCAAAAGCACTATCGCGACAATTATCCCACCAGCAATCAGTAACCCTTTATTGGGGTGGGATGGGGGAGTTTTCATATTTCAAAACGCCTTGAGTAAAACCCCGTTCTTCCTTCAACAATCTGGTTTGCGAATGAGTACATAGGTTTTCTGGAAAAACGACTGGGCGTTGCTATCTTTTTAAGGTGCGGGGCCAGCGGGAGCGAGAATACGATTCGATTTCGCTCAACTTTAATACGGTAGAGATGTTCCCGGTTCTCATATAAAACTGTTCGTTGTTGTCGGCCTTAAGGTAAACCGGCCGGGGACTCTCTAGCACTTGGACGACACAGAGATCGTGTCCATCCAATTTGTGAAACCATAATTTGATCAAATTCCTGAATTCAGGGCCAATCATGCTGTTAAATGTCTGGGTGAAGTGATTTTCAAAGCCGTCGGCATCTTTTCTTTGGAGTGTTTGGTAGTCATTCTCGAGGCCTAAGGGCACTCGAGCGTCATTTACTCCTAGCACTAAGTGCCCGCCATAAGAGTTCAAAAAGGCAGCAATTGTTTTCATCGCTGCTTTTTCAACTTCGCGGTTTGCCTGGTCGATCTTATGGTCAAACCGCAAGGATGATTTGAACTCTAGCCTGTCGTGCTCGTTTTCCGTGAGGAGTTTTTCTAGGTTGGGTGCTTCACGGAATGCACCCTGATAGGGATTGTTTCCGTGTTTGATGAGATTCACGAGATTCTTTGGCCGTGAGATATAGGTTAAGACAAGAGATGATGTGCCAGTCTTTGCTTCAAGGGAACCATAGTGAAAAAGTTTGCCTAAGGGGTTCGAGAAGCTCGTAAATGTCGTGGAGTCGTCTATCCGCAGTGTTTTATCTTTCCGTCGGAAAACACCGCGCGTGTATGTAATCGAACCGGAATGGACGACGTAGTATTCATAGTACCAAGAAAGAAACGCATATACGGTTACGGCAAATTGTGCGCCGGAGAGAAATAAAATTTTCGCTGCCTGGTAGGAAAGGAGGCTTGGAAAGGATAGCTGGACGTAGAGCTCGTATTTTACGTTGCCGAAGCTCACGGCAACAAGGTAGAGCAAGAACACCGCAACTTCAATAACCGCGAATTTCCATATAAGAACAATAGGGCTCCGCTTGATTATTGTCTCGTCGCTCATGGTGTGAGGTATTCTTACTCCGCGCACCTTGAGCGTAACACCGGATTTGGCCGCGTCAAACCCCGTCACCTTAAAACATAAATCTTCTTCCTCAAAAATATGATTTGCGAATGAATAACATTTTCTTGAGAAAGACGGCTGGCGCTCACATCTTTCTAAGGTGCGGGGTCAACGCGTCCCAGTCATCCTAGATACCTACTTACCGATAGGTATGTTGCGTTGACTAATGCTGCCGGGCTTGGTATCCTTCACTTTCGTTTCGGACTACCTTTTCGACCAGACAGAAAATCCTTCTCTAAAGCTACGGCAACTAACCGTTTATATGCAAATGCCTTACCAGAACCTGACTTAAGATATCGCTCGAAGTCGCGTGCCTCTTTCTCCGTGGTAAATGCACTATACCAAATTAATTTCCAGGGCAGATGAGGTTTTGTGGATGGCACACTGCCCTCGCTGTGAAGCTTGAATCTAGCCCGAAGATCATTAGTGGATCCGAAATAAAATATGTGCGACTTCGAGCTGAGCAAAATGTATGTATAGTGCATGCTATTCCGTAGCTTTAGCGAAGGATAGCTGCCGGGCTTGGATTCGAACCAAGGTGACGTGATTCAGAGTCACGTATCCTACCACTAGATGACCCGGCAAAGTCTTAGCGGTTCTTATGTTATAATAATTCCATGGCGGAAATCAAATTGCCTGATACGAAAGCGCTCAAAGTGACGATTGAAAAACAGCTCGTAAAATCCATTGATGAGGTCTCGATCGTGGACTTGATCGACCTCTTTGTTTCTTATGCCTACGCGAGCAGGGCCTCGGACATCCATATTGAGCCAACAGCTGACACCGTGAGGGTCCGTTTCCGGATAGACGGCATTCTTCACGATATTTTCGATAAAATCGGCGTAACTAAAAGCCTCCATAACGAACTTATCAGCCGCATCAAGGTACTCTCTGGCTTACGGACCGACGAGCACTTTTTGCCCCAGGACGGCCGCTTCAAGGCCAAGACTGATCACGTGGGCAATATTGACGTCCGGGTCTCGATTATGCCCACCCACTACGGAGAGAACGCGGTTATGCGGATCTTAGCCGAGACCCAAACTTTTGAGATTATAGACCTTGGTTTCTCGAAGCCTGACCTTGAGCGGGTGAGGCGGGCTATTGAAAAGCCCTACGGCATGATCTTGGCCAATGGTCCCACAGGATCAGGCAAGACCACCACGCTTTACACGATCTTAAAGAAACTCAATAAACCAGAAGTCTCGATGATTACGATTGAAGACCCGGTGGAGTATTCGCTTGAAGGTACGACCCAAATTCAGGTCGACCCCAAAGCCGGCCTAAACTTTGCAAACGGTCTCCGCTCGATTCTGCGTCAGGACCCGAATGTCATCATGGTCGGCGAGATCCGCGACCAGGAGACAGCCGGGATTGCGGTCAATGCCGCCTTAACCGGTCACCTTCTTTTATCAACCCTTCACACCAACGATTCAGCCACTACTTTTCCGCGTTTGATTGACATGGGTGTGCCGCCGTTTCTTGTGGCTTCCACTTTGAACATTGCCATGGGCCAGCGCCTTGTTCGAAGGCTCTGCCCTGACTGCAAAAAAGAAAAAATTTTGAGCCCAGCGGAGGTTAAAAGTTTAAGCGAACTTGTTCCGGGAGTTGAATCTAAACCTAAGAAATATTACGCCGCCCAAGGCTGCAGCAAGTGCGGCCAGAGCGGCTACCAGGGTCGGATCGGCATCCGGGAGGTTTTGGAAGTGAATGATGAGATAAGAAAGCTCGTGATGAATCGAGCAAGCTCGCAGGAGATTAAACAAGCCTCGATAAAAAACGGCATGGTGACTATGGTCCAGGACGGTTTAGAGAAGGCGATAAGCGGCATAACAAGCATTGAAGAGGTTCTCCGAACGGTTCGCGAGTAATTTAAACAAAGGATGGTAGTCAAGCCCCACAAGTTTACCGAAGGAATTTTTGAGCACGTCGCAACTCAGGAGAAGATAAATTTCGCCCGCCACCTTTCTTTAACCATCAAGGCCGGTCTTCCACTTTTCGAGGGGCTCAAAATCATCAAAGGCCAGATCGTCTCCAAAACTTTAAAGAAAGTCATTGACGAGTTGATTGATGACGTGAATAAGGGCCAGTTTTTGTCGGACGCTCTTCAAAGACACCGGCATCTTTTCGGAGAATTTTTTATAAATATCATCAGAATAGGCGAGGCGAGCGGCACTTTGGCCTCGAATCTTCTCTATCTTGCAGAAGAGATGAAAAAGTCCAAGACTCTTCGAGGCAAAATCCGTTCGTCTATGATCTATCCCGTAATTATTCTTATTGCCACCCTCGCCATCACGTCACTTCTCATGTTTTTCGTCTTCCCCAAAATCCTTCCGGTTTTCGCAAGTTTGAATATCAAACTGCCGATCACGACCAGAATTATGATTGGCAGCGTGAATTTCCTTTTGGCAAACTGGCTAAAACTTGTTATTGGAATCGCAGTCGCGGTAATTGGCTTCCGGGCGCTTATCTTTCTTAATGGTTTTCGGTTTATTTTGCATAGGATCGCGTTTTTTATACCTGTGCTCGCAAGACTGATCACTCACATTAATATGGCTAATTTCTCGAGGGTCACGGCCGTGCTCCTTAAAAGCGGCGTAAAGATCGTGGAGGCAGTGACGATTACAAGCAAAACCTTCAATAACTTAGTCTATCGTCAGGAACTTTTGGCCGCGGCTGAAGAGATAAGGAAAGGCGGGCAACTAGGCGTCTATCTTTCAAAGAGAAAAAAATTTTTTCCGCCACTGCTCTCCGGTCTCATTACAATAGGGGAGAACACAGGCAATCTCGAAGATAATCTTTTTTACCTTGCCGATTACTACGGCGAAGAAGTGGATGCTTCCCTCCGGAACCTCACGGCCTTGATCGAACCGCTTTTGCTTTTAGTTATGGGGCTTGTTGTCGGCTTCGTGGCGCTCTCGATTGTTACGCCGATCTACTCCATTACCCAAGGCATTAAATGAGGAACCGGCAGGGACTCACTTTTATTGATGTTGTTGTTTCGATCGGCATCATTGGTATTCTCTTTGTCGGCATTTTTGCCACCTATTCCTCGATTTTGGACGTTATAAACAATTCCGAGAGACGAGGAGCGGCAGCCTCTATCTTAAATAGGCAAATCGAGATTATCCGAAATCTGCCCTATAACCAGGTGGGCACAGTAGGCGGCGTGCCTTCCGGTATTATTCCTCAGGAACAGACTCTTCAGGCCTCGGGACTTACATTCGTCATAAAAACCACTGTTCGGAACATTGACGATCCATATGATGGCACCTTGGGCGGGAACCCCAATGACACAGCGCCGGCCGACTATAAGCTCGCGGAGCTCGAAGTCAGCTGCTCAAGCTGCGGGAGTTTCGTGCCATTGATTTTGACTACTACAGTCTCTCCTAAAAATTTGGAAGCCGCGAGCACGAACGGATCTATCTTCGTGAATGTCTTCGATGCGAGCGGAATCGGCATCTCGGGAGTCACGGTTCATGTGGTAAACGCAAGCATTACCCCGCCCCTAGACCTTTTTGACACGACAAACGCAAGCGGCGTTCTCCAACTTGTGGGCGTGTCAACAAGCACGCAGTCTTATCGGATTGACGTGAGTAAAACCGGCTATTCATCCGACAAAACCTACCAGCCGGGCGACCCCTCAAACCCTAATCCTCTGAAACCCCATGCGACGGTCGCGGCTCAAACAGTAACCCAAGTGAGTTTCGCGATTGACCGGGTGAGCACATTAAACGTTCGGACCTCGGACGTTGTCTGTTCGTCCGTCTCCGGACAAGATTTCACTCTTCAGGGGTCTAAACTTATCGGTACTGGTCCGGATGTCTTGAAATTTTCGACGTCCTCGGCCACTGACGGGAGCGGCCTCAAGACTTTCAATAATCTTGAATGGGATACCTACAACATCAGTCGTTCGGGAACGACTAATTACCTGGTCGGCACCATGCCTTTCTCTCCGTTAACCATAAACCCCAGTTCAACTCAAGATTTTCGATTTATTCTTGAGCCGTCTTCACCGGATGGGCTCCTTGTTATTGTTAAAGATTCGGGAAGCGGCGCAGTTATAAACGGCGCTTCAGTGAATCTCTCCAAGACGGGGTTCTCCCAGACTTTGATTACCGGACGCAATTTTTTGCGGCAAACCGATTGGTCGGCCGGTGAATATTCTAGTCAAGACGGCGGCATTGATGTTTCCTCGCCTGCCGGCACTTTAAAACTTCTTCTCTCGGCTTCGAGTACTTACAGCACCAGCACTGTGAGTTGGCTCACCTCGAATACTTTCAATGTCGGTTCTTCAACGGCCACTTATTATACTTTAAGCTGGAGCCCGACCACCCAACCGCCCCAAACCGGCCCTGACAGCTTGAAATTCCAAATCGCTTCGAACAATGACAACGCCACTTGGAATTTTGTTGGCCCGGACGGCATGGCCGGGAGTTATTACACGACAAACGGCGCGGGCGTAGCCGGCCACAACAACCGTCGTTTTCTACGATATAAAGTATTTATGAAAACGGATGACGAGAACTTTACGCCTTCACTCGATGATCTAAGCATTGAATTCAACTCCATCTGCGTGCCTGGCGGCCAGGTTCTTTTTAGCGGTCTTACCGCCGACGCTTATAGTATCACAGCCACGGCCGTTGGTTATTCTTTAGCATCAAGTTCTGTTTCGGTCGTAAATGGCTTCAATCAAACCGAGGTTTTAATGTCGCCTTAAAATAAAATGAATATCAAAAAACTAGCTGGGTTTACCTTTATCGAAGTCGTGATCGTGATCGCGATTTTCGTGGTGATTTTCACTGTGATTGCGAGCTTTGGCGAGAATACCAGTTTGCTTTCGAACCTAATAAACAAAAGCTTGCAAGCGGAACAAGACCTAAGGCAGACTTTCCAGGTTATAGTAACTGAAATCCGTTCAGCAGGGCCCTCAAGTCTTGGCGCCTATCCGATTGAGTCGGCCGCTACTTCGTCTTTCGCTTTTTTCAGCGACATTGACGAGGACGGCGTTTTTGAGCGGGTAAGATACTTCGTGGGGACTAGCACGCTCGAGAAAGGAGTGATTGAGCCTATTGGGAACCCATTGGTTTACGCGACCTCGAGCGAGTCTGTAAAAATAGCAGTTAATTACCTGCTTATGGCCTCGAGTACTTTTGAGTATTATGACGCTAATTACACCGGGCTAGAGGCGTCGCTTAGCACGCCTATAGACGTAACCAAGATCAGGATCGTTAAAGTCACGGTTACGGCTGACGTTAACCCAGGAGCGGCCCCGAAGCCAGTGACCTTCACCAACATCATTAACGTGAGAAATCTTCGAAGCAACTGATCCCGTTAGAAGCCGCGATCGCGTTGCTAAAACTCCAAATATCTATCAATGTACAGTCATTACAATGAACTCGCCTAGATCGCGATCTGCTTCTAACGGGATGAAGAACAAAAAAGGACAACTTTCGCTTCAGGTTTTGATCTTCGGAGCGGTCTCGATAATCGTTATCAGCGGCTTTGCGCTTTGGGCTTCATCGTTTTTGAAATTCTCTCTTAGGGATTTCAATAAGACATTAGCTTTCTCAATTTCGGAGGCTGGCATTGAGTATTACCGCTGGCACCTGGCGCACGCGCCACAGGACTTTCAGGACGGCACTGGCGGCCCCGGCCCTTATGTCCACAACTATTACGACAAAAACGGAATTGTCCTCGGCCAGTTCAGTTTGGAAATCACCCCGCCAGCCACGGGCTCAACGATCGTAAAAATCAAGAGCACTGGCCAGCTTGCGGCCGACTCGAGTATTCAGAAAATAATTCAGGTTTCGATGGGCATCCCGTCTTTTGCCAAATACGCGGTCGCGGCCAATGACATCATTCGTTTTGGAGACGGCACAATAGTTTACGGACCGATTCATTCAAACGGCGGCATCCGGTTCGACGGCTACGCTTATAATTTGATAACCAGCGCCGTAGCCGACTATGACGACCCGGATCACGGCGGCGGCAATGAATTCGGAGTCCATACTCATCGCAATGAAGGAGGCCAAAGCGGAGTGGATAACAGCTACCGACCCAAAGAAGCGCCGCCGCCGCCAGCTCCCGACCGGCCGGATGTTTTCGGCGCTGGCCGTGAGTTTCCGGTGCCGGCCGTTGATTTCGTTGGCATTACCCAAGATTTGAGCCAAATCAAAGCCGATGCTCAAACAAACGGTTTTTATAGGGCGAGCTCAACGGCTTACGGCTATGAAGTGATTCTTAAAACCGATGACACATTTGACCTTTACCGGGTCAATTCTTTAGTGTCTTCGCCTTCTTCAAATTGCACTAAATCGCAAGATCAAGCCAATAATCAAGGCGGCTGGGGAACCTGGACTATTAATTCCAAAACCTTATTGGGTAATTATGTTTTTCCGGCCAATGGTTTGATATTTTTGGAAGACGATGTTTGGGTGAGAGGACAGGTGGACGGCGGCCGTTTGACCATCGCTTCAGCTCGGTTTCCGGATAATCCCTCAACAAGAAGCAGCATTACTTTAAACGACAATCTTTTATATACCGATTACAACGGTCTTGATGCCATCGCTTTAATGGCGCAGAAAAATATCAATGTCGGCTGGCAGAGCCAAGATATCATCAGAATTGATGGGGCTTTGGTCGCCCAAAACGGCTGGGTGGGAAGATATTATTACAATAGTTTCTGTTCGCCGTACGATTTAAGAGACACCATTACCACTTACGGGTCGCTCGTCTCAAGCCAGCGCTACGGTTTTGCTTACACTACCGGTGTTCAAACTGTTTCCGGCTATCCGACGAGAAACCTAATTTACGATTCCAATTTATTATACGGCCCGCCGCCGAGTTTCCCCTTGACCAGCGATCAGTATACACAAATATCCTGGGACGAAGTAAAATAGTTTAAATTCAAATGAGAAAAGGACTTACGTTAATCGAAGTTTTGATCACCATCGTTCTCGTCGCCATTTTAGGCAGCTTTGTCATCGTCTCCTTGAATCCGGTGGGCCAGCTAGCTTCGGCCAGGAACAACCAGCGGCTCTCAAATTTAAACACCATTTTAAATTCCATTAGTCAAAACGCGGCTGACAGCAAAGGCATTTTTACCTGTTTAGGGGGGCCCATCCCCACCTCGACTAAAAGGATGGCGATTGGTGCGGGCAATTATGATATAGCTTCTTGCCTTATTCCGATTTATGCTTCGGTTTTGCCTTTTGATCCCAAAGACCCTTTAGCGCATTTCACGAGCCAAACCGATTATGACACCGGCTACACAATTATAAGAAACGCCTCAAGCGGGGCCCTCACAGTAAGCGCGCCTTCGGCTGAGTCCGGCAAGGTTATCTCGGTCAGCCGCTAAGGCTTTTCGGTTTTCAAGTTTTCAATTAAAGCGATTTCCAGGGGTACCATCTGAAAAGGGCTATAGCGCATTTCGCTGTAGGCCCGAATTAGATCTTTAGTGAGTCTCAAGAGGCGGTCAAGATCTACGGCCTCGCTCAGTTTTTTAAGCTGGACTATCTCCTCTTTGGTGAGTTCTGATTGAAAAACTTCTTCTAAGGCAGGATTCACCTTGAGCGACATAATTTTACGGGAATAATGGATCAGGTCTTTCGCTAGCTGGACTAAATTGTGGCCTTCCTCATTCAGTTTCGCGAGATAATCAAGGCTGCTTTTTAAATCACGGGCAATAATTAGGCTCGCAAGTCCGCTTACCTTTCTGAAACCCACCCGACCCGTGAGGAGCTCCGCGGTTTTAAGGTCAACCTTGTTCTTCAGTGAGGCGAGCTGATCAAGGAGCGATTCCGCGTCGCGGAGGGAGCCATCGCCCGAGGCCGCCACGAGTTCCAAGGCGGCTTCGTCAATCTCGATTTTTTCGGCTTTGGCAATTGCCTTGAGTTTCTCGATAATCTTAGTTTTAGGGAGTTTTTTGAATAAAAATCTTTGGGTTCTTGAGGTGATGGTCGGAGGCATTTTTTCATACTCGGTCGTCGCGAGGATCAAGACAGCATGTTTCGGAGGCTCCTCTAGGGTCTTTAAGAGGGCGTTAAAAGCCGGGCCGGTTAACATATGAGCCTCGTCGATAATATAAACCTTAAAATCGCTTCCGGCAGGCGAGGCGTGGATGCTTTCCTTTAAGTTCCTGATTTCGTCAATGCCGCGGTTAGAGGCCGCGTCAATCTCGATCACATCAAAAGAAGTGCCCGCGTTGATTTCACTGCAAGAACGGCACTCGTTGCATGGCTCGCCTTGTTCTTGGAATTTCGGGTCTTTGGCCCGGAGTTCACAGTTCAAAAGTTTGGCAATGAGCCTTGCGGTCGTGGTTTTGCCGGTCCCTCGGGGTCCATAGAAAAGATAAGCGTGGCCGATCCGATTTTGACGAGCCGCGTTTTTTAAAATCTCGACATTCGTCTCCTGACCGAGGAGGTCTCCTAGTTTCTGCGGACGATATTTGCGGTAGAGAGCCAGAGCCATCAGCTGCATTATAAGGAATTTATCCTTCCGTGGCCAGCGGCTATATCAAATTTTCGACCTATTGACAAAATAGCTAGTTATAGTATATAATTAATCTGTTCTTTGATAATTCATATTCTAGTTTTTCAATCGCATGAGGCGAGCGTTTAGCGAGTTAGATGAATAGCTCTTTAAGCACTCGCCTTATCACGAGGCGCGTCTCTCTCCGGAGGGAGTCCGGTAAGTTCACAACGAAAAGGAGAACGACGATGACGACACAGTCGATCACGTCCGTCACAGACGGTCAGAAAAAGCAGTACCTGCGGTTCGTCGAGGACGCCGCCGACAAGGCGCTCGTGGAGGCCGTTCTCGACAAGGACGGTCTCCAGCGAGTCATCGAGAACGGGGACGACCTGCAGGCGGCCATCGTGGCCAAGCTCAAGGAGCTCTCGGTCACGAACGAGTACGCTGACGAGGAGGTCGGATCGAACTACGGTTACCTCTCGGGTTATAAGCCCAAGGGTATCGCCGAGCAGATCAAGACCCTCCGCAAGCTGTTCCCGTCGATCGGTACCGCTGACGAGCAGATCGCCAGCAAGCCGCTTCCCGCCAGTGCCGAGGGATGGTTCGCCATTCCGAGGTACGAGCTGGTCGCGGCGAGCTACAACGACGCGGTTCTCGCGGTGCTCGAGCTGACCAAGAAGGATCGCAATGGCAAGTTCTACAACTGGTGCGAGGGCCACCTCGGCCCGCAGTACCTGCACCAGACGGAGCGAGCCGTGCGTTCTCTGAAGAAGATCGGCGAAGAGCAGAAGGGTCACGACATCTTGGTCGTTGCGGCGCAGTTTGGTCTCCGTCACCGGGGCCGTTCCGTCCGTCGGGCTCGCTCCACTATGAACTCCTCGGAGTTCGGACTCGGCGCGTTCGCGGTCGGGGTCATACTGCTGACCCATCCCGAGCGTCTGAAGCACTACGATGACCTCTGGATCGACTGCGCAGGAGATGAGTACTCTCCTGACGCCGATGGCCGGTTCGACGAGGCCCCGCTCTTCGACTTCGACGACGGCGAGGTGGAGTTCTTCACCCACTGGGTGGGCAATGCCCGCGAGTTCTATGGCTCTGCGTCGGGCTTTCTCCCGCAGTAGTCGCTCCTCGAAACCTCGAACGCTTGGGTCTTTCGATCGTTTATCGCTTGATCCCTTGCGTTCGCTACAACTGGGGGTTATCCACACGGCACACGTGGATAACCCCTTTTTCTTTTTTTAATTTTTGATTTTAAGAATTTTCATATACAGCAAATACAATTTCCGCGCGGCTATGAGTCCGAGCGGGCATGGTCTCCGACCGCGATCGGAGGAGCGCAGGACTCATCGCCAGCGAAGCCGCACGCTGGGCGGCTGAGCGGTAGCGGAAATTATATTTGCTATATTTAAGCAGATTTCGCATAATTTTAAATATCTTTTATGAATCCCGTTAGAAGCCGCGATCGCGTTGCAAATAAATTAAATATCAACCAAATGCGTAATCGTTACAATAAAATAAACCTGCAGACTTGCGCAAATCGCGATCTGCTTCTAACGGGATGAAATTTCTTTTGATTTTAGGGTCGATTTTAGTGGCGGGCGCGGGCCTCTTTTTTATATTCGGAACTTCCAAAAATTTAATCATCGAACCCAAGGAAAATCCGCAAGGTGATCTTAACCTGACGCTTCTCCGTGTTCCGGAGCCGCCGCTTCCGACCTCAACCCCGCCTTCACCGCCCACGGCCGTCGATATCACAAACCAGCCGCCGCTTCAAGACCCGCCCCGGGTAGTCAAGGGAATATATGCAACGAGCTGGTCAGCTGGGTCAGAAAATAAAATTAAATATTTACTTGACCTTATAGATAAAACCGAACTTAACGCTATCGTCATTGATATAAAAGATTATTCCGGCTACGTGGCCTACAGAACCGGCATTCCCGAAGTTAGAGCCGCAGGCGCCGAAGACCAGATTCGCATCGCAAAACCAAACGCCCTGCTCAAACGTCTTCACGACAAAAATATCTATGTGATCGGCAGGATCTCGGTTTTCCAGGACCCGATCTTAGCCAAAGCCCATCCCGAGTGGGCACTCGTTTCTTCAAGCACTGGCAAGCTCTGGGAAGATCGGAAAGGGCTCCTCTGGATGGATCCGGCCGCAGAACCAGTCTGGGATTATAATTTGAAGATTGCTAGAGACGCCTTGACGCGGGGTTTTGACGAGATTAACTTCGACTATATTCGTTTTGCTTCTGACGGCGACCTTAAAAATATTAAATATCCGGTTTGGGACGAGAAATCTTTAAAAAGCACAGTGATTAAGAACTTCTTTTCCTATTTGCGGAAAAATCTTCCCCAAGCCAAGATCTCCGCTGATCTTTTTGGTCTTGCGACCGTGAATCAAGAGGGCTTAGGCATCGGTCAGATTATAGAAGATGCTTACGAGTATTTTGATTATGTTTCGCCTATGGTTTATCCTTCACATTATGCTCCGGGATTCAATAACTACAAAAATCCCGCCGAGCACCCTTATGAAGTGATTCGTTATTCACTTGATGAGGCTCTTAGACGTTTAGAAAACTATTCAAGCTCCACAAATCTTGAGGTTGGTTTAAAATCCAAACTGCGGCCGTGGCTCCAGGATTTTAACCTCGGCGCGACTTATGGCCCGGAAATGGTGAGGCGTGAGATTCAAGCCGTGGAAGATTCTTTGAATAGCGCCTCGAGTTCCAACGCTTTCGCCGGCTGGCTTCTTTGGGATCCAGCGAATGTCTATACGGCAGCGGCCCTTCAAAACCAATGATAATGATAAAGAAAGCAAAGCAATTCTTTTTTTCCGCGGCTATTCGGCCGAAGCGGGCATGGCGCCCTGACTTTTGGCTTTCGGGAACCGGCGTCGCCTCTGCTCCAGCGGCAGAGTCGCGCCTGCATCTCGGCACTAAAATCCGCCTAAGGCGGAACCAAGCTTTTAGTGCCTCCGATAGCTTCCCGCAAACCAAAAGTCAGGGCGAGCGAGGCCGAATCGCCAACGAAAGTCCACGCTGGGGACTTGAGTGGTAGGAAAAAGGGAATTGCTTTGCTTTATGACCTATGAATTGAGTTTAGAAAAATATAGGGGGCCGCTTGATAAACTCCTCGAGCTTATTGAGGAGAGAAAGCTTGAAATTACCGAGATCAGCCTAGCCGAGGTAACTCAAGATTTTTTGAAGTATTTGAAGACTTTGAAGAGAGTTGAGGCTGCAATTTTAGCTGAATTTATCGCTGTTGCGAGCCGCCTGATCCTTATTAAATCCAGAACCCTTCTTCCTAATCTGGTGTTGACAGAAGAAGAGGAAAACGAAATAAAGGATCTCGAGGCTCGGCTTAGAATTTATAAGGAGTTAAAGCCGGCCATGAAAATCCTTGTCTTGATTTGGCAGAAGAAGAACGTCGCCTTTGGGAGACCCTATTTTTTGAGCTTGGGAAGCGGGGGCCTGGGAGCTACGAGCGAGTTTTTTTATCCCGGCAAGGAATTAAATTTAGCCGCCCTTTCCGTGAGTCTCCAAAAGATCTTTGAGACCTTGAAGAACCTAGAGTTTGAGACAGAAACCATCAAAGAGAAAATCGTTTCTGTGGAGGAAAAGATTAAAGAGCTCATAAGCCGCCTAGTTCGCGAGGTGGAGATCAGTTTCAAAAATTTATCTTCTTCCAAATCAGCAAAGGAGATCATTGCCGTCTTCTTGGCCATTCTTCATTTGGCCAACGAGCGGCTGATCTCATTGGAGCAAGAAACCCATTTTTCTGATATACTGATAAAAAAAATAGGATGATGCAAATCTACAAAATCTATGCCAAGTATGCGAATTGCGAATCCGGAGTTTATTAGCAATTTGTAGATTGGCATTATATTTGCAAATTGGCATAACATGGAAAATGTAGAAGAAAATTTAGCGAGTTTGGAAGCCCTTCTTTTTATTCAAGGCGAACCGATTGCAAAAAAAAGAATTGGAAAGATTTTGAATCTTCCGCTTGAAGATCTCGAGAAAGTCTTAGGCGAACTAGAGAAGCGTCTTCACGAGGAGAGCCGCGGACTCTCTTTGGTACTGGACGCGGAAAAAGTCCAGCTTGTTACCAAGTCCAAATTCAGAAATCTTTTGGAGAGTTTTGCCAAAGAGGAGCTTAGCGAAGAGCTTACGCCGGCTAGCGTTGAAGCTCTCTCAATTATTTCTTATTTAGGACCGATCTCAAGAAGCCAGCTCGATTTTATTCGAGGTGTGAATTCTACCTTTATTCTAAGAAATCTTTTAATTAGGGGGCTCGTCGAGCGCACACCCCACCCTAAAAGTCCGAATACCTATCTCTACAGCCCTAGTTTTCAGCTTCTGCGGCACTTGGGGTTAAAAAATAAAGAAGAACTCCCGGAATACGCAAAGTACCAGGAGCTTTTGAAGAATTTCACCCCGTTACACCCAGAAAGCATGGGCTATAAAGATAAGTCGGGTCACGCAGGGGAGGGTGTAACGGGGTTTGGTAGCGATGGTGAGTAACCTTGAAAAATTCGTCTTTTTGGGCGTGATGATTTTGGTGACCCTTTTTGGAAGTCGTCATTCGCCAGTGATAAATACACCCCCTGCTTCTATCCTTAGTTATCAAGAAGGGCCTCAAGTTGCCGAAGTTCCGAGAACCTTAGGCGAGGGGTCCTCTATCTCCGATCTTCCGCGGGTCAAAAACCCGCCGTTTTATCGCGTCGCAGTGAGCCAGCCGTCAAAGATTCTCTCTGACGCCGCGCTTCTTTCTGACCTTAAAAGCGGAGAAATTTATTTCGACCTTAATTCATTGAAGCGCTGGCCGATTGCTTCGCTTACTAAACTTATGACCGCGGCAGTGAGTTCTGAAAATCTGAATCCCCAAGCAGTGATTACTTTGACCGGAGCCGATTTTGCAATATCTCCAAACCATGGGAATCTTCTGAAAGTCGGCGACCGCTACACCGTCCAAGACCTTATGAAAATAATGATTATTTCTTCCTCGAACGAGGCAGCCGAAGCTTTGGCTGGATTTTATGGTCGGGTTAATTTCGTTTCTCAAATGAATAGTGAGGCGAGGAAGTGGGGCATGACCCAGACCTATTTCAATGATCCGACCGGACTTTCGGTTTCAAACCAGTCAACTATCCGCGATATCCAAAAGTTAGTCGAGCGGATTTACGAGAATTTTCCGGATATTTTTCCCCTGACTCGGAATCGAACTATTCCTGTTAAGGAACTCAACTCTGGAAATTATAGGCTCACTTCAAGCACCAATAACTTTTCCGGCCGGCCGGATTTCTTAGGAGGCAAAACCGGCTATACTGACGAGGCTAACGGTAATCTTGTTTCGCTTTTTTCTTACGCTAGCCGGCCGATTTTAGTCGTAGTCCTCGGCTCTCCTGACCGCTTCCTCGAGACCGAAAAATTAATCAATTGGTTTAAAAATGATTTTACTCCAAGTCAGTAGGGTTCTTCTTTTAACAATGATCGGTTTTCTCATGGCCTTGGCAGTGACCCCGATTTGGTATCGGTTTTTACAGAAATACAGGCTATCCAAACAAATCCGCACTGCGAAAGTTGCCCCGGTTTACAATCAATTTCACGAGAAAAAAACCGGCACGCCCACAGCCGGAGGAGTCATTATCTGGGGGACGGTGGTTGGCATCGCCGCGGTCTTCGGGATTTTGGGCTTCGCTTTTAACGGGTTTTGGAAGTATTTGAACTTTTTGAGCCGAGCCGAGACCTACCTCCCACTGGCTGCCATTTTAATTGCCGGGATTCTAGGGTTTTTGGATGATTGGCTGGGGATTTTGAAGATCGGCGGCGGAAACGGCGGCGGGCTCAAGGTTCGCTATAAACTCCTGGTCTATCTCTTGATTGCCATAATTGGCGCTTGGTGGTTTTACTTTAAGCTTGATTGGACGGTTTTGAATATCCCTTTCTACGGCTCGGTTGAGGTCGGCTTTTGGTATATTCCGATTTTTATGTTCATCATTATTGCGAGCGCTTTCTCGGCTAATGAAACCGACGGCTTGGACGGGCTTTTAGGAGGAGTGGCTCTTTTTGCTTTCGTGGCATTGACCACGGTGGCATTTGTTTTAGGGAGGTATGACTTAGCGGCCTTTGGAGGGGTCGTGATAGGAGCGCTTTTGGCGTTCTTATGGTTCAATATCTATCCTGCCAAATTCTTTATGGGCGACACTGGCTCAATGGCTTTGGGAATTACTTTGGGCGTGATCGTGATGCTCACAAATACAACCCTACTTCTCCCGTTTTTCGCGATTATCTTAGTCCTTGAATCTTTGTCGGTCTTGATTCAGCTTCTAAGCAAAAAATTGGCAGGTAAGAAGGTCTTCTTATCCACGCCGATTCACCACCATTTTGAGGCCCTGGGCTGGCACGAGTCGCAGGTTACGATGCGCTTCTGGATTATCTCCGCGGTCTCCGCGGCCTTTGGACTCGTCGTCTTTTTCCTCACGAGGTTTTTGTAAGCATTTAAAATTCTATGAGTTTTTCGTTAAGCTTACGTTTTGCTAGACTTTGGTTTTCTTGGTATTCTCTGGTTAATGCTTCAATCTAGACTTTTTACTAAGGTCGCCCGTAACTTCCCAAAAGATGAAGAGGCGATAAACGCCAAGCTTCTTACGCGGGCGGGGTTTGTGGAGAAAGTTTCGGCGGGTGTATATTCGTTTTTGCCGCTCGGACTTCGCGTGATGCGTAAGATTGAAACAATTATTCGCGAGGAGATGAACGCGCTAGGTGGAATGGAGATCTTGATGCCCGCGTTGCATCCTAAAGAAAACTGGGAGACGACTGGCCGCTGGAAGACTTTTGACGTGCTCTATAAAATCAAATCGCGGGAAGGCAAAGAATTTGCCTTGGGTCCGACACACGAAGAAATCGTGGTGCCGCTAGTGGCGAAATTCGTGAATTCCTACAAAGATTTACCTGTTTATCTTTACCAAATACAGGACAAATTCCGAGATGAACTGCGCGCGAAATCAGGCCTTCTCCGAGGTCGGGAATTCTTGATGAAGGACTTATACAGTTTTCATACCTCCGAAGGCGATTTAGACTCTTTTTATGAAAAAATGAAAAAAGTTTATACGAAATTATTTTCCCGAGCCGGACTAAAAACTAGAATAGTGAAGTCATCCGGCGGCACTTTTTCCAAATATTCTCATGAATTCCAGGTATTGACCCCAGTCGGCGAGGATGCGGTTTTCTACTGCGAAAAGTGCGATTTTGCCGAAAACAAAGAGATTGCAGAGGTAAAAGAAGGGGACAAATGCCCAAATTGTGCGGGGAAAATAAGGGTAAGCCAGGGAATTGAGGTCGGCAATATCTTCAAATTAGGCACCAAGTTTTCCAAGGATTTTGAGCTTCTCTATAAAGACGAGAAAGGCAAGGAGAATCATATCTCAATCGGCTGTTACGGCATAGGCCTTAGCCGGCTTATGGGCGCCATAGTAGAGATTTTTCATGATGAGCAGGGCATAATTTGGCCGGAGACAGTCGCCCCTTTTGCTGCGCATCTTATAGAGCTTGGGGAAGGCAAATCCAAAAAGCTCTACCACGATTTACAAAAAGCCGGAATAGATGTACTTTATGACGACAGGAATATATCACATGGCGAGAAACTGACAGAAGCGGATCTGATTGGCATACCCCTACGTCTGGTTCAGAGCGAAAAAACCGGCGCGAAGATTGAGGTCAAGCGCCGCGACGAGAAAGATTCAAAACTGATGACAGTGTCACAAGTTATAAAATTACTACAACCTACAACCTACAACCTACAAACTATAACCTAATCATGTCCCTCTTTGATAATTTTTTTAGAGACATCGGCATTGACCTTGGCACGGCTAATTCGCTCATATATCTCAAAAATCACGGCATTGTCGTGAATGAGCCTTCGGTTGCAGCCGTGAATACCAAAACCAGTCAGATTTTGTCGGTCGGCGAGGAGGCCAAGAAAATGTTTGGCCGCACGCCGGCTCACATAAACGTGATCCGGCCACTTGTGGCTGGCGTGATCTCGGATTTCGAGATGACCCAGGAATTGCTCCGCCAGTTTTTAAAAAGAGTGAGCCGTGGAACTTTTGCGAGCTTCAGGCGCGGGGTGCTTGCGATTCCGAATAGCTTGACCGAAGTCGAACGAAAGTCAGTCGAAGACGTGGCCTTGAATGCCGGCTGCAGCAAAGCCTACCTTGTGGAGTCACCGGTTGTGGCGGCCTTGGGAGCTGGGTTGCCAATCAACCTTCCGGTCGCGAGCCTCATTGTTGATGTTGGCGGCGGAACCACTGATATTGCGGTCATATCCCTGGGCGGGGCAGTAGCTTCTAAGACCCTGAAAATTGCCGGCGACCGGATGAATGACGATATTGTACGTTTCGTAAAAGATGAATTTCGGCTGGTAATCGGCGAGCCCACAGCCGAGCTTGCGAAGATAACGGCGGGCTCGGCAGCGCCGATTGATGAGCGGCTCGAGGTGACTTTACGCGGCCGGGATGCGGGAACCGGCCTACCCCGCGAGGTGGCGATCAAAAGCAATCAGGTTCGAACCGCCATCTCCAAATCCCTGCGCTCGATTATTGATTCCGTAAAAGAAGTGATTGAAGTCGCGCCGCCTGAACTTGTGGGCGATATGTTAAAGCAGGGGATTTATCTCTGCGGCGGCGGCGCGCTCCTCCGAGGTTTTGACGAACTTATTGAAAAAGAGACATCGGTCATGACAACCATCGCGGAGGACCCCCTCACATGCGTCGCTCGCGGCTTGGGCCAGATTATCGATAATTTTGAACTTCACCGAACTTTACTCGACAACCCTTTGAAGCCGCCGACAATTAATCTATAAAAATGGGCCGCGAACGCTGGCTTTTGGGAATTTTGACTTTGCTTCTTGCGGCACTGATTTTTCTGCCGCTGCCTTCACTTCTCGAGTTTAAGAAATTTTTAGGCTCTGGAGGCGAAGAGGTTATAAATAATCCGATTTTAGAGAACGTCGCTTTGAAATCGGAACTCGCGAAGCTCGAGGAAATTAAAAGACAGCTTGGAGAATGGTCGCCAAAATACCTAAGCGCCTCGGTTTATTCCCGTTATCCCTTTAATCTCAAAAATGAATTTTTGGTGAATGCGGGCCTAGACCAGGGTCTTAAAGGGGGGGAGGCGGTTCTCATTGGGAAATTGCTAGTCGGTCAAGTGGATAAAGTTTTTGAAAATACAGCACTCGTGAGGACTGTTTTTGACGAACGATGGAAAGAGGCTGTGAGGATCGGAGGGGAAGGGATAGACGCGCTTCTCGAAGGCGGTAATACCCCAAAGGCGACTTTGATCGTGAAGGATGCCAAAATCTCCGAAGGCGATATCGTCTATAACGCAAGCCCGGAATTTCCTTATTCTCTGCCGATTGCCGAAGTAAAAGAAATAGGGATTTCCAAGGACCAGATTTTTAAAGAAGCGGTTTTGGAGTTTGGATATGACTTGGGCAGGATTAGCGCCGTTTTAATCTTAAAAAACTATGCCCCGCCGCCTCAAGAGTAATTTTCTTGTCGCATTTCTTATCGTTTCTTTTGCAGTAGTCCTTCAGCTGAAGATAGGCTTAATTTCAAGTTTGTATCCGAATTTCACTTTGGCTGCTTTAATTGCCTCGGCCCTTTTTCTTGATTTCTCCGAACTGGGCTTTTTAGTTTTTTTTAGCGCCCTCATCTTAAACTGGCGGCCGGGTTTAAGTCCAGAGATTATGGTTTTAATCAGCCTGCCAATCACAGTTTCTGTTCTTAGAAGATTTTTGCCGGCCCAAGCGTGGATGAACCTCGTTCTTGCCCTCGTCCTCGGTCTCTTGGTTTTTTATTCCGCAGCCGGCTTTCAGAGTTTGGTCAAAAACTTTAATATTTTCTTAATAGACCTTACTATAAGCACGGTCGTTGCTGTCCCAACTTTTCTTATCCTTAAAACCCTCAATGCCTCGAAAATATAAAGCCAAAAATTTTACCGATTTCGAGGAGTCGTTAAATGGCGGCTCACGCGAGGAAGTCATAGAGGTGCCCTTGAGCAGCCAGCCGCTTTTTTATACGGGCTTATTAATTTTTCTTTTTGCCGCGCTTGCCGTAGGCCGCGTTCTTTTCTTGGGTGTAGTCTCCGGCGAAATCTATAAAGCCAGGGCCGAGGCCAATTCTAGCGAGCTCGAGCGGCTTCAAGCGCCGAGGGGTCTCGTCTTCGCGAGAGGCGGAGAAGTTTTGGCAGAAAACCAGCCGGTTTTCCTGGCCGTCTTGAAGACCAGCGAATTTCTAAAAGACGAGTCTATCCAAGAAAAAACGCTTGCTTCAATCAAGGAGATTATGGGAATTGATAGAGAACTAGTCTGGAGTCTGATCAAAGAACGAGACCAAGAAAGAATAGGCGACCCAATTGTTCTTAGCGCCGACCTAAGCCAAACTGAGCTAATTCAGCTTAAAAGCCTCAATTCCTTGTCCCTGGTCGTAGAGAGCGGTTTCAAGAGGAATTATCCGGACGGCCCAATTTTTTCTTCCATAATTGGCTATACCGGACTCCCTACCGCCCTAGATCTTAGAGAGAATGCCGAACTTACCGGCGTGGATTTTGTTGGCAAATCCGGCCTAGAGGCTTTTTACGATAAAGATCTCCGCGGAAAAAACGGATTTTTAGCGTATCTCCGCGATGCCAAAGGTGAAATCTTCGAAGAAAAAAAGGAGAGGCCAGTCGAGGCAGGAGCGGCTCTCAATTTAACAATTGACGCTGAATTTCAGCGCTATTTTTACCACAGGATGCAAGAGGGACTCACCTCATTAGGGAGAAACTCCGGCGTTGGTCTGGCGTTAAATCCGAGAAACGGCGAGGTTTTGGCCCTGATTAATTTACCGAGCTACGACCCCAATATTTTCTTGGCTCCAGAGAAAAACGAAGAGAGGTTGAAACTCTTGAATTCACCGGAGACGCCCCTGTTCAATCGGGCTATAAGCGGCACCTACAGCCCAGGTTCCACAATTAAGCCGCTCGTGGCTCTCGCGGCTTTGAGCGAAGGCGTGATCAACACCGAAAAACAAATTTATTCCCCAGGCTATCTTGAAATTCCGAATCCTTATGACCCCCAGAAACCCACTCTTTTCCTCGATTGGCGGCCCCAGGGCTGGGTGAATTTAGAGCGGGCCATTGCTCAGTCCTCGAACGTTTATTTCTACACTGTAGGCGGTGGCTTCGGCGATATTAAGGGGCTGGGGATCAAACGTTTAAACGACTGGTGGCAAAAATTTAATTTAGGAAAGCTCACTGGCATTGATTTACCTTGGGAGGCCAAGGGACTTTTGCCCACAGTCGAGGAAAAAGAAAAAAGAACCGGCACGCCCTGGCTTTTGGGCGATACTTATAACGTCTCAATTGGCCAGGGAGATCTCTTGCTTACTCCTCTTCAGATTTTAAACTACGTTGCCGCAATTGGAAACGGCGGGAAAATCTACCGGCCGTTTCTTGTCTCGAATTTCAAACACTCCGAAGTTGCTAGCGACCTTTCTAATCTTCAAACTCAAATTTCTGAAGTGGAGAAAGGCATGAAGGCCGCAGTGAATTTTCCCTTAGGCACCGCCTACCTCCTTCACGATCTTCAGGTCTCGGTCGCTGCAAAAACCGGAACAGCCCAGATTTTGTCGAACACCCAGGCCAACGCCTTCTTTGTCGGTTTTATGCCGGCCGAGGATCCTGAAATTGTTATCCTGATTTTAGTTGAACGTTCGCGCGAAGGCAGTTTAAACACCGTGCCTATCGCTAAAGACGTGCTTAACTGGTACTACTTAAACCGGATCCCTCACCCTTCAGAGATTTTATCTACGTCATCAAAATGAGTACTACAGACAAGACGTTTCCTTTCAAAGTCGCTCGGCAAAAGAGATCACACCATGAAAAATCGTGCATGATCTCTGAATGGTGAGGGATGATTCAAAAATTTATTCGATTTAAAATCACAAGCGCTGCTTTCTTCGCGAGTTTGACACTGGTTTTAAGTGGATGGCTTTGGGCCTATTTTTCGTTAAGAAATCTCCCGCCACCCTATATTCTTAGGTTTGTGAGCAATCTTGGTGTGACCCAATTAGGCGATCTTCAAGACATTGCCGCCGCCGGAGCCGTGGCCATGATAAGCGTGCTTTTGAATTTTATACTGGCTTTTGAGCTTGAGACCAAAGCAAAGTTTTTAGCGAAACTCCTGACTTTTTCAACCCTGACTTTTGCCGCCTTGATTTTCATCGGCTTCGCCGCTATTATTAGCGTCAACTAGTGGATAGTGTGCTAGTGACTAGTGACTAGCGCACTAGCCACCAACGTACTAGTCACTAATGCACTAGTCACTAACTCTCATATGTCCACATTTGCAATTATCGAAACCGGCGGCAAGCAATACAAAGTTTCTGCCGGGGACAAAATCAAGATTGAAAAAATCTCTAGGAAAGTGGGCGAGAGTTTTGATTTCGATAAAGTGCTCCTCAAGGCCGACGGAGCGAGCGTGGAGGTAGGCGCGCCGTACCTCACGGGCGTGAAGGTGGAGGCGACGGTTTTGCGCCAGGCGCGCGACAAGAAAAAAATCGTCTTTAGGTACCACCCAAAAACTCGTTACCGAAAGAAGAAAGGACATAGACAGTTCTTTACCGAAGTACAGATTGGGAAGATTTGAAAGCCCCGCCTTCGTCCGTAAGGACTTCGGCGGGGTGCTCGATTTCGTGATCTCGCTTCGCTCGAACGAAATCGGCAAAGGGGCATCGGCAACATTTTACGGAAGTTAAGATAGAGAAAATATAAAACCGTCCGCCTCAGGCGGACGGTTTTTTTATTTCTTCGCAATTGCCGCTTTAATGAACGCCACAAAAAGCGGATGCGGCGCCATTGGGCGCGATTTGAGCTCGGGGTGAAATTGGGTGCCTACGAAGAACGGATGGTTCTTCAGCTCGATGATTTCCACGAGATTTGTTTCAGGGTTCACACCGGAGAAAACTAAGCCTGCCTTCTCTAGCTTTTCTCGATACTTGTTGTTGAACTCATAGCGATGGCGGTGGCGCTCTCTCACCATATTTGTTCTATACGCTTTTTCGGCGATTGTGCCTTTCGTGATCCGGCACTTGTATGCGCCAAGCCGCATCGAGCCCCCGTAGTGTTCTTGGGCGATTTTCCGCGCTTGCTCCGGTAAAACAGCAATCACGGGGTGGGGCGTTTTGGGGTCGATTTCTGTGGTGTACGCGCCTTTGAGCTTGGCAATATGCCGCGCAAATTCGATTGTTGCAAGCTGCATTCCGTAGCAGAGGCCAAAGTAGGGGATTTTATGCTCCCGCGCGTAGCCGATTACCTTGATTTTCCCTTCAATACCGCGGCCCCCAAATCCGCCAGGAACGATAATTCCGGCGTAGCTCTCCAAGGTCGTGAGGGCCCGGGGATTCGTCTCAAAGACCTCCGCGTTAATCCAATCGATCACCGGCTTCCGTCCAAGTTCCCAGGCCGCGTGCTTTATGGCTTCGATCACCGAGATATAAGAATCACTCAAAGTAAAGTCGCCGGTTGCGAAGTATTTGCCGACGATGCCGATCCTCACTGGTTTTTTAGCGCGCTGAATTTTTCTCTGGAGCTTACGCCAAGTTGAACCGTCTCTTTTTCGCGGCTTGAGGCTGAATTTTTTCAAAATTCGGTCGGCGAGTTTCTCCTTCTCAAAATTTAGCGGCACCTCGTAGATGTTTTTGATGTCGGGCGCCGAGATGATGTCTTCAGGCAAGACGTTGCAGAAGATTGAAATTTTTTCTTTGCGAGGTTTGTCAATCGGGATCACCGAGCGCGCGAGGATGATGTCTGGTTGTAGTCCGGCGGAGTTCAGGGTCCTCACGGCGTACTGGGTCGGTTTTGTTTTCATCTCGCCCAAATTTTGGGGTACGGGGAGGTAGCTCACGAGGACGAGGATGAGAGAGGCGGGATCTTTAAGCTTCATAATACGAGCGGCTTCAAGGAAAAGGAGGTTCTGGTACTCGCCAGCGGTGCCGCCTATCTCAACCAGCGCAAACTGCGCTTTGGATTTTTTGGCGGCAAGCTTGATGCGTCGGATGACCTCTTCCGGAATGTGCGGCACGACTTCCACGCACTTGCCGCCGTACTCGAGCCGCCGCTCCCGGTCAATCACTGTCTGGTAGACTAATCCGGTCGTCATATAATTCGGCCGAAGGATATTCGTGTCGAGGAATCGTTCGTAGTTGCCGATATCCTGGTCACACTCGAGTCCGTCCTCGGTCACAAACACCTCCCCGTGCTCAACGGGGTTCATGGTGCCGGCATCAACGTTTATGTAGGGATCGATTTTGACTGCGGTGACTCGAAAGCCCCGGTCCTTAAGTAGGGCTGCAATGGCGGCAGAGCCGACGCCCTTGCCGATACCCGACATTACACCACCCACAACGAAAATGTATCGCGTCATAATTTAGGATGCGGTATAATTATAGCAATGTCAGAAGAATCTTTTCCATCCTCTGATCATGTTGCGCTCGAGGCAGATTTAAAGCGGCTCACCCTTGAAATTCAGAGACAAGAAAAATTGCCCGAGAATCGGAATTTGGGCGGTGAAGCGCTCTTGAAGAAATCCTTGGTCTCGATCGCGCCCACTCCCGAAGAGGCGGGGCTGAAGAGCACGCCCTCTAAGGGCCCTCTCCCGGATTACGCGGAGACCTCCGGCGCCAAAACCAAATTAGAAATAGAATATTTTCTGGACTTGGCTTTTCACCAAGGCCTTGACAGAGCCGTGAGAGAGGCGAGAAAGTCGAGCCCCTTTGTGCTTGACGCCTTCCACGATGCTTTGGCTGGCAAGCTTTATCCTGAACTCAAAAAAAGGGGGATTCTAAAGTAATGACGGGTTTTTATCTCCTTTTAGGGCTTCTTGCAGCAGTACTCATAGGCGGCTTTTATTTTTTGCGTCTTATATCAAAAAGCCGCGCTTTACGGGAATCCCTGGACTTAGGCCTCCTTTTTATCAAAATCCCCAAAGAAGCCCTTCTCGCTGGCGCTCAAGAGAAAGAGGTGAAGCTTAAAGCGGAGCTCGCCAACTTCGAACAGCTACTGGCCAACCTCGCCTCTTTTAAAAAAACTTTTGTTTTTGAAGTGGCTGTTCCTCATGTGGGCGAGGAAATTCATTTTTATCTCGCCGTGCCCAAAGTCGCAATAGAGGCGGCGCGAAGCCAGGTTCAAAGCTTGTGGAGCGGAGCAAGCGTGGCTTTGGTTTCAGACGATTACAGCATTTTTAATCCTCAAGGGACAGTAGCATCTGCTTATCTTCTTCTTAAAGAAAATTATAGCTTGCCCATTCGAACCTATAGCGAACTTAACGCCGATTCTTTTGCCTCAATTGTCGGCGCTTTCTCGAAGATCAGCGAAGTTGGCGAGGGAGCGGCCCTGCAGGTGGTCTTGAAGGGTGCTGGTCAGAACCCCAAGAAGAAAGTTCAGGGATTCATTCGGTTTTTGAAGCGAGGCGAAACATTGAAAAAAGTTTTTGGCCGTGAATCGGCTTTTGGTCTATCCGTAATAGGGGAGGCTCTAAATCCCGAAGAGCCGGCAAAAGAAAAGCAGGAAAAAGTTGTTGACGAAGAAGCTGTTCGGGCGCTTGAGGCTAAAATTTCTAAGCCTCTTTTTCAAGTAAACGTAAGGGTGGTTACATCCGCGCCCTCACCTTTTCAGGCTGACGGTATCTTAGACGGCATCTTGGCCGGCTTTTCGCAGTTTGGGGCGCCCCGTCGGAACTCTTTTAAGATTGTTAAGCCCAAAAACACCGCGGAGATGGTTCGTAAGTTTATTTACCGGACCTTTGAGTCAGGCGAGACAATGATTTTATCGAGCGAAGAGGTGGCGAGCTTCTGTCATCTGCCAACTGCGGGAACCGAGATCCCGCGCGTGATGTGGCTCAAGGCCAAAGAAGCAGCCCCGCCTTCAAATCTTCCGGCAAGCGGTGTTTTGATAGGCGAGAGCGTGTTCCGCGGGGAAGTCAAAAAGATTTATCTCGCTGACGAAGACCGCCGGCGCCACGTCTATATGATCGGCCAGACCGGCACAGGCAAATCCACCCTCCTCGCCAATATGATTGCCCACGACATAAAAAAGGGCAAAGGCGTGGCTATGATTGACCCGCACGGCGATCTCACAGAGCACGTTTTAGGCCATATTCCCCAAAGCCGAAGGGAGGATTTAATCTATTTTAACCCCTCGGATATTTTGAAGCCTTTAGGATTAAACATGCTTGACTACAATTTCGATAGGCCAGAGGAAAAAACTTTTATCGTAAACGAGATGCAGGGAATTTTTAACAAGCTTTTTCCTCCGGAGACCATGGGCCCGATGTTCGAACAGTATATGAGAAACGCCCTACTGCTCCTTATGGAAGATATGCCTAATGAGAGAGCGACCCTGATTGAGGTGCCGAGGATTTTTACCGACCAATACTACCGCGAACGAAAACTCAAACGAATCAGAAATCCAGTTGTTATTGATTTTTGGGAAAAGGAGGCGGTTAAGGCCGGAGGCGAGGCATCGCTCGCCAACATGACTCCCTACGTCACCTCGAAGTTCAATAATTTTATTTCGAACGACTATATGCGGCCGATAATTGGCCAGATAAAATCAGCCTTTAATTTCCGCGAGGTGATGGATAGCGGCAAGATCCTGCTCGTGAACCTTTCCAAAGGCAGGATCGGCGACATAAACGCCGGCCTCTTAGGTATGATTTTCTCCGGCAAAATCCTTATGGCCGCCTTATCAAGGGTTGATATTACGGAAGCCGCAAAGCGCCGGGATTTCAATTTCTATATTGACGAATTCCAGAATTTCACGACGGATTCAATCAGCGTAATCCTCTCTGAGGCCAGAAAATACCGTTTATCAGTTTATTGCCCAGCTTACGGAAAAAATACGGGACGCGGTTTTCGGGAATGTGGGGTCGCAGGTTGTTTTTCGTGTGGGCGCGACTGACGCAGAGTTTTTAGTGAAGCAATTCGAGCCGACCTTTAGCCAAAGCGATCTTTTAAACATTGATAACTTCAATGCCTATGTAAAGATGCTTGTTTCCGGCGAGACCGCGAAGCCATTTAACATAGAGACATATCCCTTGGGCGTGGGCAGCCTTGAGGCCGCGGACGAGCTAAAAGTTTATTCACGAGAGAAATACGGAACGGAGCGCCAAGTTGTTGAAGAAGAAATTTATAAGAGGCTACGAGGCTAGATTATGTTATAATAGCAATATGAAAAATATGATTTTTAGCCGAAAGGGGATGACGACTTTTATGTCTATTATGATCGCGATCATAGTGCTCGAGCTCGTGGGTATTTTCTATTTTGCTGAGAAGAAAGGTTTTTTGGGCGGGAAGCCGATTGTGCCGGTAACCGTGAGCCTGGTTTCCGAATCCCAGATTATTGATTACCTTAAGAAAAACCTGCTTGCGCCCTCGGTGGGCAGTTGCACCTACCGGACTTTGGGCGAGAGCGAGCTTACGGCGATGCCAGTTCATACCTATATTTGGGCTTTGTGTATTGATTTTTATTCAGACAAGACCGTTAGCAGTCCCGTTGATCTTATAGCAAGAACAAGGGATGGCGGAATTGAGATTGCTTCACATAAAATACCAAACGAAGCAAACTATCGAAGAGATGTGAAAGACATTTTCCCTTCCCAGATTCAGAATCTAATTTTTGGCTATCCCGCAAGCGACAAGATAAAAGAAATGCAGACCGAACTTCCGAGACCGTACCTTTAAATAGTTTCCTTGCGCCTTGATCTTTTTATCCGAGGCGGTCGTTCTGGGTGAAGATCTTTAAACCCTTAAGCCACAGGCGGAGCGCTGTCCATCGCGGCATGATCGAGAAAAGATAGTTCAGCTCAACAAGCCCCTTCAATATCCAGCCCCAAAATCCCGCGACAACCAGTGGCCCGATTTTAGCGACCGCGTACTTCCCGCCGACCGGAGTTATGTAGGGATACTCCATTGATTTATAAACTTTATGATCCGCAGTTTTAGTTAGGCCATTTTCCATTTTTATATCCTCGATTATGTTTTCTGAAACGACGTTGGCCTGTGATATCGCGGCTCGAGCCACGCTCGGAATCGGTTTTTCCGTTCGAGGATCGTAGAAACAGATCGTATCGCCTAACCCGTAGACTTTTGAGCGGAATTTTAAATCGGGAGTCTGCGGCAGGCATTCCATTTTGCCGCGAACAACCACTCGGCCGCGCGCCTCATTCTTTAAGGGCAGCTTTGAGAGGGCTTCCGCGGCTTTGATGCCTCCTGCCCAAATCAAGATATCAAATGGTTCTATACGGCCGCTCGTGAGATATGCCTTCTTTTTCTCAACCCTAGTCAGAGATTCGTGAGCGAAGATCTTAACACCCACCCTTTTTAGCCGTTTCTCGACCAACTTAATAACCCTTGTGTCAAAACCAGGCAGGATCGTTCTCCCCGCTTCGATTATCGCGACCTCAAGTTCGCACTTCCTAAATTCTTTCTCGAGTTCGCCGCACCATACCTTGAGCTCTGAGGCGAGTTCAACGCCAGTTGCGCCGCCGCCCACAACGAGGATTTTAATATTCTCCTCACCGGCCATCCCTAAGTTCCAGACGGAGTCGCGGATACGGATAGCATCAGTAAAGGTTTTAAGCGCGAGAGCCGAAGACGCCAGGCCTGGAATATCGAAATAATTGACCTCCGCGCCCAAAGCGATAACAAGATAGTCGGCTAGAATTTTTTCTTTGCCCCCGAGAATTACTTCGCCACGGATAAGATCAGCGGCTGTGACTTCTTTCTGGAGGAAGGTGAGGCTTAGATTTTTAATAAGCGGTTTGATCTTATAGGCCGCGACTTCGTGAAGTTCGGCAATATTGGCCAGTGATTTGGAGGTCGTGGCCACTTCATAAAGAAGCGGGGTGTAAGTATGGTGGTCGTTTCTATCAATCAAAACCACTTCATAATCTTTAAGGAGCTGAAGAGATCTTAATTTTTTGGAAATTTTGATCGCGGCGCGTAGGCCGCCGAACCCAGCGCCCAAGATCACGATTTTTTTCATTAGTCTTTAGTGTATAATTAAGTTTAATCTACCGGAAATTTTTTAGCTATTCTAATGATTCACTTTCTCCGTGGAGCGAGCGCGGAATCTTTGAAAGGAAGAGTACTGCTCCGGCTGGATTTTAACACTGAAGATGAGTGGCGGTTAAAGTCAGCCCTGCCAACTATTCGATTTCTTCTAAGGTATGCCGAGAAAATCGTGATTGTGAGCCACAAAGGCCGGCCAATTGGCTTTGATAAAAAATTTAGCTTAAGAGCCAGCGCTAAATTTTTAGAAAAACTGCTTAAAAGGAAAATAATTTTCTTTCCCCATTTTCGATTTGAAAAGATCAAGAAAACAATTGCCGCCTCTCCGCGGGGTTCGATTTTTCTTTTGGAAAACCTGCGTTTTTTGAAAGGCGAGTGGAAAAATGACTTAAAATTCGCCAAAAAATTGGCTTCCCTTGCTGATTATTACGTGAATGAGGCTTTTGCCGTTTGTCATCGGGCAAATGCCTCTGTTTCAGCCATCACCCGCTTTTTGAAAAGCTATGCCGGCTTAGAACTTGAGAATGAGCTTAAAAATCTCTCCAAAGTAATGAAAAATCCCCAAAAGCCGCTCACAATAGTTCTGGGAGGCGCCAAGGCTGAAGATAGGTTAGGCATTGTCAAGTTTTTGAAAAACAAAGTAGACTGGTTCTTGCTCGGCGGCGCGCCAGCTAATACTCTTTTTTTGGCTGAGGGTATAGATATTAAAGATTCTGTGGCTCTTCGCCGCCACCCGGAGAAAGTGAGACCCTTTCTTAAATATCCGAACATTGTCTTGCCGATTGATTTCGTTTTTTCCGGCCGAAAAATTTTAGACGCCAGTCCCAAAACCGTACAAGTTTTTAAAGAAAAAATCAGCCAAGCAAAGACTATTGTCTGGAACGGGCCGTTTGGCGTGATTGAGAAAAAAAGGTTCGAGAAAGGAACATTGGAGATTGGAAAAGCGATCGCGAGAAACCGGCGAGCGTTTTCCGTGGCTGGCGGCGGGGAAACCGTGATGTTTTTAAAAAAATACGGTTTGGATAAAAAATTCAGCTTTATTTCAACCGGCGGCGGTGCGATGCTCGATTTTTTGTCAGGCAGGAAGCTTCCTGGAATTGCCGCCCTTGAGCGACGAGGAGGCAAAAAATCAAAATGAAAAAAATCATTGTTTTATATCACGGAAAGTGCGACGACGGTTTCGGCGCCGCCTGGGCCGCTTGGAAAAAATTCGGCAGCCGGGCCAGCTACATTCCTTTAGAACACCAAAAACCGCCGCCAGCCGGCCTAAAAGGCAAAGAGTTATATTTTCTTGATTTTACTTACCCAGCTTCCATCACCAAGAAGCTGATTAGAGAAAATAAAAGGGTAACCGCAGTTGATCACCATATTTCAGCGAAAGAAGCGGTTTTCGCGACCTACAGATATCTTTTTGACATCAAACATTCGGCAGCCGTCCTCTCTTGGAAGTATTTCCACCCCAGAAAATCAGCGCCGAAACTTTTAAGACATATTGAGGACATTGATCTCTGGAAATTCAAACTGCCTCGGACGCGGGAGATCATCGCATTTCTTGAAACTAACCCTTTTGACTTCAAGGTATGGGACAGGGTTCGGCGGGGATTAGATAAACCAAAGACGAGAAAACTTTACATCGAAGAAGGGAAAAGAATCCTAATCTACCAGGAAAAACTAATCGAACATCTTACCGAGAGCGCCGATCTGGTTAATTTTGCCGGCCGGAGAGTCTTCATCGTGAACTCGCCAGTTTTCAATTCCCAGATTGGACATCTTTTGATCAAAAAGCGGCCGCCAATAGGAATTGTCTGGAGTGCCAAAGACGGAACAATAAGGGTCTCCCTGCGTTCTAATAGCAAAGTGGATGTTTCAAAAATCGCCAAAAAGTTCGGCGGCGGAGGACACAAGAATGCGGCTGGATTCTCTTTGCGGGAGGGCGCAAAGTTGCCGTGGAAGCGTATCAAGAATTAACCTAATGACTAATTGACCTGATTTCTAATCAATGTCTAATGACTTAATTTCCCAATTTCTAGCTACGAGTTTTGGATTTGGTCATTAGAAATTGGGGATTGATTAGGTTAATTAGAATAATTAGAGCAATTAGAAATTTTAAACATGAAAACCAAGCCCCTGTTTGATATCTCAAAAATTATCATCTACACCGACGGCGGCGCTCGCGGAAATCCTGGGCCAGCCGCAATCGGTGTGGTAGTTGCCGACAGAGAATATGGCGAATATATCGGCGAAAAGACTAATAACCAGGCCGAATACGAAGCCGTGATTTTTGCCCTGAAGAAAGTGAAACAGCTTATTGGCAAAGTAAAGGCGAAGAAAGCGGAAATTGAAGTGCGGATGGACTCCGAGCTAATCGTGAAGCAATTAAACGGCGAATATAAAATCAAAGAGCCGGAACTCCAGCCGCTTTTTGTGAAAGTTTGGAATTTAAGGATGGATTTCGGGAAAATTAATTTTGTACATATCTCACGGGAGCAGAATCGTCGATCTGATAGATTGGTAAATTCGGTTCTTGACAAGAGGCCGTAGGGATGTATAATTATTGTGGTAATTCAGACGGTTACCTTACTAGATATTTATCTAGTGGGGAGGAAAGTCGGGACACCTTCTCGGGTTTTGCCCGAGGAAAAGTAGCGGCTAACAGCCGTCGAGTGAAAACTTAGAGGTGCGAACAGTGACGTCGCAGTTCGAAAGAACTGCGAGGACCCCATCCTAACGTAGACTGGTCCAGCTCCGCTATAAGGATAAAAAGGCGGAGGTGAAACGGCTAAATCCTTACTGGGTGCAAGGCCGTGCTCCGACCCATGTCGGAGAGTGCTGCATGAACCCGAGAGTAATCGAGGGTCCAGAGAAATTGCCGTTAAATACAGAATCCCGCTTATGAATTGCCAACCCCGCCCCTCCATTGGAGGGGCGGGGTAGTTTTTATTTTTTTAAAATCCGCTTTCTTGTAAGAAGATAAAGCAGTCCGGAAATAATTATTGCCGAGAAGACAGCGAACCTCATGAGCCCCAAGCCGGCCAAAGTGCCCACAGCCGCGGTTGACCACATCGTGGCCGCGGTTGTGAGGCCTTTCACGTGCTCTTCGGTTTTGATGATGACGCCGGCGCCCAAGAAACCGATGCCGACCACAATATTAGCAATCACATTCAAAAAACCGCTGTTCCGAGCAATTACTTCTGGCAAATTTTCCGGAGAAGTGGAAACAAGATAGGGAAGGTTTATGCCGATAATCGCGAAAATGGCAGCGCCGCCAGCGACAAGCATACTTGTCCGAATGCCGGCTTCTTTGCCGATCATCTCCCGCTCGAGGCCCATGAAGGCCCCCAAAGCAAGGGCGATCAAAAAATGAAGGATCATTTGCTCAAAGTCCATCATTGTCTTACAATTTTCATTATACAACATTTAATTTATGCGGATTCTTTCAAATGAAATCGCGAGTCACGAGGGAAAAGAGGTGGTGCTTGCCGGCTGGGTGGGAGCCCGCCGCGACCACGGCAAGCTTATTTTTATTGACCTCCGCGACAGGCGTGGTTTAGCCCAACTCGTTTTCACACCAGAGAAAAAGACTTACGCTGAGGCCGACAAATTGCGGCCGGAATGGGTGATTCAAGTTAAAGGAGAAGTCCGGCGCCGGCCAAAAGGAATGGAAAACCCTGCTCTCCCAAGCGGCAATTTTGAAGTGAGTGTCGCGGAAATCGAAGTTTTAAATCATGCGATAACCCCACCGTTTCCCTTGGAGAGCGATGGTTATGATATTGATGAAAGTATCCGTCTCAAATACCGCTATCTTGATCTGCGGCGGCCGCGGCTCAGTCGCAATCTAAAAATTCGTCATCAAGTAAGCCAGTTTATCCGTAAGTACTTAGGTGATCGCGATTTTGTGGAGGTGGAGACGCCGATCTTGACGAAATCCACTCCCGAGGGCGCTCGGGATTTTATCGTGCCCTCCCGTCTTCAGCCGGGCAAGTTTTACGCTTTACCCCAGTCGCCCCAGCAGTATAAACAACTCTTAATGGTCGCTGGTTTTGAGCGGTATTTTCAATTAGCGCGAGCTCTCCGAGACGAAGACCTGCGCGCTGACCGCGGTTTTGAACACACCCAGCTTGACCTAGAGATGAGCTTTGTGGGTGAGAAGGACGTGATGGAGTTAATCGAGGGGTTAATGACTGCTCTTTTCGAAGATTTCGGCAAAAAAATTTATAAAAAACCTTTTCCAGTTATTGACTATAAAGAAGCTATAAAAAAGTTCGGCGCTGATAAATTCGATTTGCGGGCCAAGAAAAACCTGGAAGAGGTCGCTTTGGCCTGGGTCATAAATTTTCCGGTTTTCGTCCGCGACGAGAAAACCAAGGAATTGACCTATTCCCATAATCCCTTCACCGCGCCGAGGGGCGAGGATATACCCAAGCTTTTGGCTCATAAGGATTTAGAAAATCTGGTTTCACTCCAGTATGACTTAGTTTGCAACGGTTTTGAGATTGGCGGCGGCGGCATAAGAATAAACAAAGCCGAAGTTCTAGAAAAAGTTTTTAAAATCCTTGGTCATTCCAAAGATAAGATCCAAAAGCAATTTGGCCATATGCTTGAGGCATTTCGATTCGGCGCCCCGCCCCATGGAGGGATTGCTTTGGGTTTGGACCGGATTTTAATGATTTTAGCCGGTGAAGAGTATCTGCGGGAGGTCGTGGCATTCCCCACGACTGGAGGCGGTGAAACTAGTGTAATGGATGCGCCCTCAGAGGTTGATAAGAGTCAGCTCGATGAGCTACACTTAAAAATTAAAAAATAGATGGCCCATCCAAAGGAGGAAAAAACGGTAATTATCGTAAAGCCCGACGGCGTGAAACGCGGGTTAATCGGCGAGATTATGAAGCGAGTTGAGCAGCGCGGGTTAAAGATTATTGCAGTAAAGATGATTCAGGCTGACAAGCCTCTGATTGACAAGCACCTGCCCAAGAGCAGGCAGTGGATTATTGATGTCGGAAACAAAAGTTTGGAGGACTATAAAAAATATAAACTTGACCCTCGAAAGCATATCGGGACCGCTGATCCGTTCAAGATTGGAATGTTGGTGCGAAAGTGGCTTTTTGATTATTGGACGTCAGGTCCTGTGGTAGCGTTCGCGGTTCAGGGAGTGCACGCGATTGACATGGTGAGGAAGATTGTCGGGAATACCTTGCCGGCCAAGGCCGAGATGGGAACGATTAGAGGGGACTATTCGGTTGATTCGGCGATTTTAGGAAATTTAGGGAAACGGGCGGTGCACAACATCGTCCACGCCTCGGGGAGTCCGGAAGAAGCAAGGAATGAGTTCAAGAAGTGGTTTAAACCAAATGAGCTTCATTCTTACGATCGCGCCGATGACGATATTATGTTCTAGATTTTAAGAAAGTTTTGATAATTTGATTTAAATCTCCGCCTAAGATTTTTTCAATATTGTGGAATTTTTTGCCGAGGCGGTGGTCGGTGACGCGGTCTTCGGGGAAATTGTAAGTGCGAATTTTCTCGGCGCGCTCGGCCGAGCCGATCTGTTCTTTCCTGAGGCCGCCGATTTTTTGCTGTTCCTCGATTTTCTTTTGTTCAAAAAGCTTGGCCCTTAAGATCGCGAGCGCTTTTTCCTTGTTGGCTGATTGAGACCGCTCAACTTGAGAAGAAACCACAAGGCCGGTTGGCTTGTGCAGTATCCTCACAGCCGTTTCCACCTTATTAACGTTCTGTCCGCCCGGGCCCGAGGAACGAAAAAAAGAGATTTCCAAATCTTGGCTCATGATTTCTACTTCTTTAGTTTCGACTTCCGGGAGTACCGCGACCGAGGCTGTGGAGGTATGAACCCGGCCGGACTTTTCGGTTTTTGGTATCCTTTGCACGCGATGCACACCTGATTCATTCTTTAAACTTTGAAAGACGTCATCGCCCGCGATTTCAGCAACCAGGGTTTTGTAGCCGCTTAAGGTTGTTTGGCTATAGTCTAAAATTTCAAAGCGCCAGAGGCGGCTCGCGGCATAACGTTGATACATTCTTGCCAAATCCGCGGCGAAAATAGCGGCCTCATCGCCGCCCGCTCCGGCTCTAATCTCTAATATAACTTTATCCTTGCCCATAGCTTCAAATTTGCTTTTGAGTATAGTATTATAAAGGTGATGAATCAACCACCGCTTATTTTACTTGTTGACGACGAAGCCGATTTTCTGGAAATATTTTATACAAAACTTCGGGCTGCGGGCTTCAGAGTGGAGACAGCCGAGAGCGGCGAGAAAGCGATTGAGGCGGCCAAAAAACTTAAACCCGATCTGATTTTAATGGATATGAAGATGCCTAAGATGAACGGCGCCCAAGTTATGATGAAGCTTAAAGAAGATCCTGAAACCAAGGATATAAAAGTGGTATTTCTCACTAATTTTGGCGACCCTCGGACCGAGATGGAAGAAATTGATCGCAAATTTTCCAGAGATCTTGGCGCCATGGATTATTTGAGAAAGACGAGCGACCTTGATGAGGTGGTTCAAAAAATACAAACTTTTTTTAAGTGACCCCCCCACTCTTCAGAGATTTTCTCTACGTCATCAAAATGAGTACTATAGACAAAATGTTTCATTTCAAGGCCGTTCGGCAGATGAGATTATGCTACGAAAAATCGTGCATGATCTCTGAAGAGTGAGGGATGAGGCCGAAACCTTTAATTTTATTAGTTGACGATGAGGCTGATTTTCGAGAGATTATCAGCGCGAAGCTCACCGCAGCGGGTTTTGACGTTGCTCTAGCTAAAAATCAGTCCGAAGCCGTCGCTAAAGCCGAGCAACTCTTGCCTGACCTGATTTTAATGGATATCTATTTGCCGCCCGGGCCAACCGGGACTGATACGGCCTTGAACATCAGGCAAAATCCCAAAACCAAAGATTTAAAAATCGCATTCCTCACCAATCTTAAAGAACCCTGGCCTGCAATCGGCGGGGATAGAGAAAAAGTTACCCAAGAGCTTGGCATGGAAGGGTTTATAGAAAAGACAGAAGATTTGAATATGCTCGTCAAAAAAATCCAGGAAATTTTAGAGAAGGCTCCCTCGTCTTGACCCCGCACCTTAGAAAGATTTCGTTTTCTAGAACGCCTGTGGATAAATCCTTATTTTTATTACACAAAATCTGATTTGCGAATGACCTACCCTTATTATCAAGAAAAACGGCTAGGCGTTCACATCTTTCTAAGGTGACGGGGTTGATTTTTTATCGGCTGGCGCTATAATCTTTCGCATGCTTAGGATGAGGCTTCAGAGGATAGGCAAGAAGCACCAGCCGAGTTTCCGGCTCACGGTTTCCGAAGCTCGCTCAAAAATGGCTGGGCCGCCGGTTGAGAATTTGGGTTCATATAATTCTTTTACCAAAGTGGCGAATTTTAAAAAAGAGAGGATTGAATATTGGTTAGGTGTCGGCGCGAAACCTGGAGCGACAGTTCATAATCTTTTGGTAAAGGAGGGGATCTTGAAGGCGAAAAAGCTAGCAGTCAAGATCGGAAAAGCCAAGGATAAAGGCAAAGCCGAGCCGCAGATAGCCCCGGTTGCTCCGGCAGCCGCGGGTTGACCCCATTAGATAAATATCTAACGGGGTTGACACATTTCTATTTCCGTCTTATATATAATTAATATAAATTAATAAGGTAAAATAGCGGGAAAAGGTCGAAAAGATTTTTTGAAAGAGAAAACAGTCAATAATGGCTAAAGGAGCTGATCAGGAATTTCTCGAGTTTCTCGTGAAATCTTTAGTTGATCACCCGGATGATGTGCAGGTTCTCCGGAAAGTTGACGAGATGGGCGTACTTCTCTCCTTAAAAGTTAACCCGCTCGATATGGGACAGGTGGTTGGTAGGCAGGGAGCGACAGCCAAAGCGATTCGGTCGCTTCTCCGGATTGTTGGGATCAAGAATAATGCGAGAGTGAACTTGAAGATCGAGGAGCCGGAGGGCAGCACGAGGCCTGGGGTGAGAAGGCCTATGGGAGAGCCAGTTGCTCGAGGAAGAGAAGAATTCTAAGGATCTAAAGTTAAAATTTAAGCTAAAGCCGCCCTTAAGGGCGGCTTTAGCTTTCTATTTTATTTGACGTGAGGGACCCGAGCTCATATAATATCAATCTGTTTTTAATTATGCTCTCCTACACTGATTTAAAAAAAGGAACTCTTTTTGTTAAAGACGGGGAGCCGTATGAGGTTTTGGAGTCGAATTTTTTGCGGATGCAGCAGAGGAAAGCAGTAGTTCAAACCAAAATCCGCAATTTAATTTCCGAGAAGATTGTTGACCAGAATTTCCAGGCGAGCGACTACTTTGAAGAGGCGGATGTGGAAAAAAAAGAAGCGGTTCTCGTCTACTGCCACCGCGGAGAGTTTTGGTTTACAGAGCCGAATAACCCTAAAAATCGTTTTTCAGTTTCAAACGAAGTCCTCGGTGAGCGAGCCAAATTCTTAAAGCCAAATACTAAAGTTCAGATTTTGGCTTGGAGCGGCCGGATTATCAGAGTCGAGTTGCCGATCAAGATGGATTTTAAAGTTATTGAGGCGCCGCCTGCAGTTCGAGGTAATACTGCCCAAGGCGGCACAAAGACAGTAGTTATTGAAGGCGGAGCCAGGGTGTCCGCGCCCCTTTTTGTGAATGAGGGAGACCTCATTAGAATTAATACTGAAACCGGAGAATACGTGGAGCGGGGGCAAAAAACCTAACGGGCTCGCCGGCCCCTCGCCCTCAAAAAGTAAATCAAATTAGGCAGGATTGAGAGGAGGATTATGAAGCCGATAATCGGCCAGAGATAGAGGTCGATGTTTTCAACTATGCTTCCGAGGTAATAGCCTAGGCTCGAAAGGCCAACAGCCCAGAGTACAGCGCCCAAAATATTATAGATGAGAAATACGCGGTAGTTCATTTTGCCAACTCCAGCTAAGATGGGCGCGAAGGTTCTTATAAAAGGTATAAATCTTGCAAGGACAATGGTTTTCCCACCATGCTTTTCATAGAAAGTTTTTGCTCGTTCTAGATGGTCTTTGTGAAAAAAAACCGAATCTTCACGTTTGAAGATGGCCGGGCCAACGCGGCGGCCAAAAGCATAACCGAAATTGTCCCCTAAAATAGCGGCGATGAAGGTAAGGGCGGCAAGGAGCGGCAGATTGAGGTAGCCGCGCGAGGCGAGAAAGCCAGCCGTAAAAAGCAAGCTGTCTCCTGGCAGGAAAAAACCGATGAAAAGCCCGGACTCGGCAAATACGATCGCAAAAATTCCCAGATAGCCAACGGCTTTGATTAGACTTATAAGGTCAAACACTCCTAAATTTTTTGCACTGACTCGCTTTTTAGGACGATGGTCGGGTAAATATCAAAGAGAGCAAAGAGTAAACTTAAAACCAGGGGGCCGATCAAAAAGCCGATCGGGCCAAAAAAGGCAATGCCGCCGATTACGCTAAGAAGAATAAAGAAAGGATGGATGTGGATCTTGCGCTGAATTAGTTTTGGCCGGAGGAAATTATCAACTGTTCCCACAATAGCAATTCCCCAGGCGATCATCCCAATTCCTTGAGGCAGGTGACCGGAGAGGAGGAGATAAAATCCGGCCGGAATTGTGATAAGTGCCGTCCCAATAGCTGGGAGGAGCGCCGCGATCACGGTCACAGAGCCCCAGAGCGCCGGGTTAGGAAGGCCGAAGATAAAGAAACCAAGACCTGCAAGTGCCCCTTGGATCAAGGAGACGATCAGGGTCCCCTTAATGACCGAACTTACGGTTACTCGGAGTTTTTTAATGATCATACGGTTGTGTTCGTCAGTAAGCGGGCTTAAGGAAATCAAGGAGTTTTTAAAGCTATTGCCGTCTTTGAAAAAATAATAAAGAGCAAAGAAACTTAGAACGAAATTTATGAAAAATTTGGAGAAGGTGGAAAAAACCGAGCCGAAGTTTTGGACGAGCGATTCCAAGATTTGGCGGAGATACTGGTCAAAATTGAAAGAGATGCCGGGGACGAATCTTTGGAGTCGATCTTTTATTAAAACCGCAATCTCCTTAGGAAGCGCGGTGTTTTTGCCGGTCGTAAGATCGGTATAGAGCCCTCGAGCTTCCTGAATAAGTTGAAAACTGAAAAGAAATAAAGGTACAAGAATGACAATAATAACAATCATAGTTGAAAGAAAAGCAGCCAAGCCATCGTTTTGCCGCATGAGTCGGAGGATCTTTTGATGAAGCGGCTGGAAAATTACGGCAAAGGTGGCTGCTAAGACAAAGACGCTTAAGTAGGGAAGAAAAATAAAAAAGACGAGCGCCAGAATACCGATCAAGAGGGCTAGAAAAAAATAGATCTGGAGGTCTCGAGTGTTCATTGTAGAATTTAAACTCTACATCTATTATATATGAAGAATGAATGGCGTAAAGGCTAAAAAAGTGGTTTTCGTGGGACTAAGCGGAGGGGTGGATAGCTCGGTCGCAGCCCTGATTTTATCTGGCTACGCCAGATCTCGCGAAGCGAGAAAAGAAAAAGGATACGAAGTAATCGGGGTTTTTATGCGCTGTTTCAATTTAGACGGGTGTGCCGAGCGAGATGCCGAGGACGCCAGACGGGTGGCTGGTCACCTTGGGATTCCTTTTTACGTCTGGGATTTTGAGGAGGAGTATAAGCAACGGGTGGTGGACTACATGGTTCAGGGATACGCCCAAGGGATTACCCCGAATCCGGACGTGATGTGCAATAAGGAAATCAAGTTTGGGCTCTTTTTAGAGAAGGCGCTTAAGATGGGAGGGACTCACGTGGCCACGGGGCACTATGTTCGGCTGACTGTTTCTCGGGACCGGCTGTTGACTCGCTCCAGCGGCGAGTCCCAGCCTGCGAGAGCTCCTTCGAAGCAATCAGCCTCACCAGTTTATTCGCTTTCTGTTGCTAAAGATAAAAATAAGGACCAGTCCTATTTCCTTTGGACTTTGACCCAAAAACAGTTGAAGCATTGCCTTTTTCCGATAGGAAGTTATTTAAAGTCCGAGGTGCGTGAAATTGCACGTAAGGCCGGGCTCCCGACGGCTGATAAAAAAGATTCGCAGGGGATTTGTTTTTTAGGGAAAGTGACGCTCGGGGATTTTCTGCGAGAGTATATTCCCGAGGAGAGGGGGCCGGTTTTAAGCGTGACTGGCGAGCGGCTCGGCGAGCACCAGGGCTCTCATTTTTATACGATCGGCCAGCGCCGCGGGATTGGGATTGGCGGCGGCACGCCCTACTACGTGGCGGAAAAGGATGTGGCGACAAATACGCTCGTTGTTGCCCCGAGTGAAACTCACGAGTCGCTCTATCGAAAGGAAATCGAGCTTACTGATGTAAATTTCATCCGGTCGGATTTACCATCTCTAATTCGCGCGAATAAGGGAATTGAGGTTTTAGCTAGAGTTCGCTACCGCCAGCCGCTTGCTCTCGCGAAACTCTATAACCTATCACCTAACACCTATCACCTCGAATTTGGCCGGCCTGTCAAATTCGTCACCCCCGGCCAGTCAGCCGTGTTCTATCTAAAGGACGGTGAGATGTTTGGCGGGGGGATAATCACATGATCATAGTGTTTACAGGTAATGGTAAAGGTAAGACTACCGCGGCTCTGGGACAGGCTATGCGGGTTTTGGGGCGCGGTAAGCGGGCGCTAGTGATCCAATTCATTAAGGGTCCGTGGAGAAGCGGCGAGGATGAGTTTGTAACAAAAATCAGAAATCAAAAAGCAAGAATCAGAGCCAAGGACGCCTCGCTCTTGGACGGCGTCGAAAATATCCACGACTTCGAAATCCGCAAAATGGGCTTAGGTTTTGTGGGGATTTTGGGTGACAAATTGCCCCGGGAAGATCATATGAAAGCCGCGGAAAACGCCCTAGAGCATTTTCGAGAAGAGCTTTTTCGAGGCCAGGGCAAAGCCTGGGATCTGATTGTCTTGGACGAGATTAACGTAGCCACTTCCCTGGGGCTTCTTAAAAAAGAAAATGTTTTGTCTATTTTGAAGCTCGTTCCTCAAGACAAAATTGTGATTTTAACCGGCCGCGCTGCGCCCCAAGAATTTCTTGATCACGCTCATCTTGTGACTGAAATGAAAGAAGTGAAGCATCCTTTTAATGACGGCAAGCTCGCGAAGATCTTTTCAGAATTTTAGAACCAACCCTGCCGCCAAAAACTGAGCAAAATTTCTACTATGATTATACCGCAATTGCGGTATAATCGTAGTAAGAAGGGCGGTTAGACAAATTGAAGAGGGTCTTATACACTTTTACCTATGTCCGAAGAGTCAATTATAGCGAAAACTAAAGAACTTTTTCCGGATGAGGCCTTCCGTGAGATGGTCGAAGCCGGAGTTTTTTATGGCCGAAAAAAGAGTCGGGTGAATCCCAAGATGTGGCCATACATTTTAACCAACCGCGGAGGCATTGAGATCATCAATTTAACGAAGACTGTTCAAGACTTGGACCGAGCTATGACTTTCCTTCGCGAAAAAGCCAAAGAGAACGCCATGATACTTCTCGTTGCCACCCAGCCGCATGCCGAGGAAATTAAAAATTTAGCCATTGAATTCAACTTTCCATATGTTGTGAAGCGTTGGATCGGAGGCACCCTCACTAATTTTAAAATTATCTCCCTACAAGTCGAGCACTTTAAGAGACTTAAAAGCGATCTCGCCTCAGGCGCTTTTCAAGAATACACTAAAAAAGAGAGAGCCCGCGTTGAGGCCGAAATAAAGAAGCTTGAGGAACTAATTGGCGGACTTGAGAACATGAGCCGGCGGCCGGATCTTGTTTTAATAGTTGACTTTTACCCTCACAAAACAGCCGTAAGAGAGGCAAGACGGCTTCGGATCCCGATCGTGGCTTTCTCGAATATTGACAGCGACCCAGATCAAGTTGATTACCTTGTACCAGGGAACACAAACTCTAGGAAAAGCGTCAATTGGTTTCTAGGAAAAGTGAGAGAGGCCCTCAAGGAAGGCGAGCAGGCGAGACTCACAAGCGCGCCCTCAGCAGCAGATATTGACCCGACTCTTCACGAAACTAAAGAAGACGAGAAGAATATTTTGGAATTCGCTAAAGATGGATAAGTTAGGCGATATCCAGAGGCTGCGGGAGGCAACCGGAGCTGGAGTCATGGAGTGCAAAAAAGCCATAGAAGATGCGGAAGGTGATTTTGACCGAGCAGTAAGTTTGATTCACAAAAGGGGGCTTCTTAAGGTTCAAAAGCGCAAGGCACGGGAAACCGGAGCCGGACTTATTGAATCCTACGTTCATAATGATAGGATTGGCGTTCTCTTGGATTTGCGGGCTGAGACTGATTTTGTTGTCCGTTCCGAGCCTTTTCGCCGGCTCTCCCACGAGCTTGCCATGCAGATTGCGGCTCTCGCGCCTCAAAATCTTGAGGAATTATTGAAACAGCCGTATATTAAAGATGAATCTAGGACTGTCGAGGATTTAATAAAAGAAGTGATTGCCCTGGTTGGCGAAAACATCCGAGTTAATAAGTTCTATCGTTTAGAACTCTAAAACCTAAAACCTATCACCTAAAACCTAGTAACATGCTTCAATTCATTTTAACCAACATCTTAATGATTTCTTTGGGAACGATCCTTTATCTTGTGGCGAGAACCTTGCCAAGGATTGACGGCGAGCCCTCGGGAAAGGAGAATATTCTGGATCGCTTGGCTAATTCCGAGATACCGGAAAAGGTAGACGTGGTCCTCAATAGTTTTTTGGCAAAGTTCTTGAGACGGCTCAAAATTTTCCTTATGAAAATTGACAATTTTGTGAGCGAAAGGCTGAAGAAAATTTCGGTTAATGGCGGTAGTTCCAAGACTAAAATTGACTTTAAGGGCATAAACGAAGAAAATAAGACTGAAGAATAAAGCGCGCAGGTAGTCCCGTAGGGGGCGGGAGTGGTCTGTAAAACCATTGCCCATCTGGGCCCCGTGAGTTCGACTCTCACCCTGCGCACCACGTTGGAAAAGTCAATGCCTCGCGGCGCGGAACGCGCCGCTCGGCGACCAAATCGTAAGGATTTTTCGGGGCAAAAAGAAATTCCCGATTCCATTAAAAGCAGAAAAGAAAAATTTTTCAAACACTCCCAAGAGGTGGCAAGCCGCCTCTTGACTTTTGTGACGTAATATGCTATCTTTAGGTGAAATCTGGGCATAGTGCTTAAATGGAATCAAATCGTACCTTGAAAGGAGAAAGACGATGTACAATATCACACGGCCGTTGTTCGGAGGAATGGCCATTCCCGCCCCTTTCTTTGCCATGAATGCGGACAGTTCAGAGAAGGCGTTGGCATGGGTCGGGTATGGCATCATCTTCGCCCTGCTCTCTCTCGTGTCGGCTGTCGCCGCTCGCGACGAGAAGTAAGCAGACCTTTCTTCGTGCCATAACGGGGATTCGCGCAACGCGGTCCCCGTTTCTTTTTTAATTTTTGATTTAAAAGTTTTCATAAAAGAATTTGCCGCCAAAGAAAAACTTGAAATTGTCAGCGGTGCGGCTCCCCGATACCATCCGCCTTCGGCGGAGCTACGGGGCAGGCCGCCGCATTTTCGGATTTTCGCGGGGGGCTTTCCTCGCTCCGACGTTACGTCGGAGCGAAATGCGCTGTGCCCCGTAGTAAGCTTTGCTTTACTACTGGGGTTCGGATTACTTTAAGAATACTGTATAAGTAGCAAAAGCACTGCCGTAACTGAAGCGGTTTGTAACAAAACATACTATTCTATCGTATATTTAAATAAATCTTTCAAAGGTCGTTAAATCCAACCAGACATAACACGAGAGATATGAAAAAAGTATTGTTAAGTGTAGTGCTTGCTGGTTTTCTTGGACTATCCATCTTCCCCTTTGGAGTCTTGGCACAGACCAGCCAAAATACCCAGGCGCTCCTTGACCAAATCCAAGCGCTCCTGAAGAGGGTTCAGGACCTGCAGAATCAGATAAACCAGCTCCAAGTACAGAAGCTGGAGGCCGCGACACAGGTCTCAAACCTCGTTAAATCGCTGAAGCAGGGTGATTCAGGAGAAAACGTGAAGACCCTTCAAGCCCTTCTTGCGGCTGATTCGGATATCTATCCAGAGGGCCTGATGTCGGGCTACTACGGGAGACTTACTGCCGCTGCCGTGAAACGCTTCCAGACGAAGCACAGCATTGAGGCTGTGGGCGTGGTTGGGCCGAAGACGCTAAAGAAGTTGAATGAGGTCCTCCAGAAAAATCCGGTTGCTATCGAGGTTTCGAGTTCAACTGGGGAAAGACGGCCCTGCGCGATTGTGCCACCCGGGCATTTGATCGCCCCTGGATGGCTCAAAAAGAATGCGCCGCCGGTCGTGCCTCCCTGCCAAGTGCTCCCGCCGGGCATATTGACGAAGCTCGGTCAGGCGACCACGACTCCCGACACAACGGCGCCCGTGATTTCCGGCATTGCTACGCAAAATGTGACAGTGAATACTGCGACAGTCGCCTGGGCGACCAATGAGCTTGCGACGAGCAAGGTCTATTACGGGACTTCCACTCCGCTCAGCCTCGGCACGGCGAGCATGGTTACGGACAACACCCTCATTACTAGCCACGCGATTGGCTTGAGCGGTCTTGCCGCGACCACCACTTATTACTACGTAGTCGAATCCAAAGATGCGGCCGGAAACACAGCCACCTCCACGGAACGGTCTTTTACCACTACGGCGCAGGCTGACGTAACAGCGCCGAGCATCACATCCTATTCAGTTGTTCCGGCGACCTCGTCAGCTATCATTTCCTGGGTGACGAATGAAACGGCTGATTCGCAGGTTTTCTACGACACCTCGACTAGCTACGGCCTCGCGACGCCGCTTGAAACCCCGCTCTTGACAAGTCATTCCCAAACACTAACGGGACTTACGGCTAGCACTACCTATTACTTCCAGATTCGTTCTAGGGACGCGGCTTTGAATCTCGGGACAGCGACCGGGCAGTTCACGACCCTAGCTCTTCCTGATACAACCGCGCCGGTAATCTCGGCGGTTACCGCGACCGGCGTCAATAGCTCTTCGGCCACTATCGTTTGGACGACTGACGAACCTTCAACAAGTAAGGTATTTTACGGAACGGTTTTCCCAATAGACACCGCTACAGCCGCCTTTGTTAGCTCTGCCGCGCTAGTCACAAGCCACTCGATTCCGCTTACGGGTTTGAATGCGAGCACGACTTACTACTATACCGTTCAGTCAGCGGACGCAAACGCCAATACCGCCACTTCCGCGACTTCGAGCCAGCAGTTCACGACCGGTTTGTAGAAGAACGAACTTTCTAAGCGAGAACCCCCGAAAGTTCGGGGGTTTTCGTTATGACTTATATGGGATATGATGTTTTAGATGCTCGAATACGTAAGCGATGCTGTTGTTTTGGATCGGGAGGAAAACGGCGACCTGGATGTCGTTCTACTCATCTTTACTAAAAAATTCGGGAAGCTCCGCGCCAAAGTGAAGAGTGTTAGGAAAATCACCTCCAAGCTTGCTTCACACCTTGAACCAGGGAATTTGAGCCAGGTGCGGCTGGTCGAGAAAAATGGTTTTCAAATTACTGACGCTTGAAAGCAAACCCGTCTTGAAGTTACCTTGCCGGACCTCTATTTCTTAAACCAGCTCATCCCTGAAGCCGAACCGGATTTTCTTCTTTGGGAAGCTTTAGTGGGAAAGAAATTCGACTGGCAGGCGATTTTAAGGATCTTAGGTTGGGATCCGAGTCTCGGGCGCTGCGAAGTTTGCGTGAGGGGTGCCCCTGAGTTTTTTCATCTTAAAAAGCTGGATTTTGTCTGTGAGCGCTGTAGCGCTTCTTCCCGAATACCGAAAAGTGAGGTAGTATACTTAAGATAAATGAGAGGAGCGTCGCTTGTCGGGATTATTTTTTTAGTGGTGCTGATTATAGCTGGGGGCGTTTATTTTCTCTTGCGAGGCGGGGGCAGTCCCAATGTAAGTTTAGAATTCTCGAAACCTGACCAGGTGCTCTTAGGCCAGCCGTTTAGCGTCACTGTTTCCTTCTCAAACTATTCGGAAAGCGTCCTCAAGAATACGAAGTTGTCGTTAGCATTGCCGGAAGGCGTTTCCTTCCTAGGGCAGTCGCCGGACCAGAAAGTCATGGAACAAACAGTGGGCGACCTGGGCGTTGGGAGTTTAAGTCAGCAGACCTTTAGTTTGATTGTCACATCCGGCAGCCAGAGTTTAAAGCGGCTTATGGCCAAACTAATCTATGCGACCGAAGAAAATCTTAAAGTCCAGTTTGTGAGCATTGCCAATGCCGATATTCCAGTTGGTCAGCCGGCGATCAGCTTGAATTTAGGAACGCCAGCGAACGTCTTTAGCGGAGAGAGTTTCGCGGTTAAGGTGAGCTATCAAAACAACACCAACGAAGATTTCAAAAATCTCGGCCTCAAAATCGACTACCCGTCCATCTTTCGATATCAGAAAAGCACCTTGGACCCCACCTCCGGCAATAATTTTTGGCGGCTGGGGGCCCTCACCCGCGGCTCGGACGGCTCATTTACTATTACAGGGAGCGTCGTAGGCCCAGAGCAGTCTTTTTTTAATGTGGACGCCACCCTCACAGCTGATTTTCTAGGTCAAAACTACACTTTAGGCACCCAGACGGCGAGCGTGGCGATCTCTGTTGCTCCGCTTTCTTTGTCAATTAGCGTGAACGAAAGCATGGATTACATCGCGAAGGTCGGCGACACCCTGCGTTATGTTTTGAGGTACAGAAATAATTCCGACACCGCTCTTCAAAATGTGGTAATCCAAACTAAGCTAACCGGCGAGCTTCTTGACTTCCAAACCGCAAGGAGCGAGGCATCTTTGAATTCACTGACCAATACTTTTTCCTGGGGAGCGGCGAACACCCCCGAGCTTTTGAGTTTAGCGCCGGGTCAGGAAGGAACGGTGAATTTGGAGATTAGACTCCTTCACGCTTTTCCCATCCGACGCTTGAGCGACAAAAACTATACTTTGAAGGCCCAAGCCGAGATTCAGTCGCCAACTGTTCCCCAAAACACCACAGCCGAAAAAACTCTTTCAGTCACGAGTCTCGAGACCAAAGTGGCGGGTCAAATAGCGATTGATTCACGGGCTTTTTTCCGAGACGCGGCTTCCGGATTTTTGAACTCGGGTCCATATCCCCCCAAAGTGAACGTAGCGACACAGTACACAATTCACTGGCTAATAACTAATTACTCTACGGATGTCGTGAATATCCAGGTTTCGGCATACCTTCAGTCCGGGAGCCGCTTCACCGGAAAATTTAAATCCAATCTTGAGGGCCAGCCGCCGGTCTTCGATCAGAATAGCGGCCGGGTTTTGTGGCAGGTCCGAAGCATTCCAGCGACCAAAGGAATCGTTGGGGAACCGGCCGAGGCCATCTTTCAAATCGAGACAACTCCTGCAGTAAATCAGGTTGGCCAGGAACTCCCGCTACTTAGCGAAACTAGGATTCAAGCCTTGGACAGCTTCACTAATTTAACTTTAGAGTCGTCGGATGGCGCTTTAAACACTTCTTTGCCTGATGACCCTACTATTCAAGGCGACCGTCGAGTTCAGCCCTAATCAGGTTTTACCTGCCTGCCGCAGGCAGGGGTGTCAGATTATAGGTTTTAGAAAAATATGATGGAAAATATGATGGAAAAAATTGTGAGTTTAGCCAAGCGCCGAGGTTTTATTTTTCCCGGCTCCGAGATCTACGGCGGGCTCGCCAATTCTTGGGATTACGGCCCTTTGGGCGTGGAACTCAAAAATAACGTTAAAAAACTCTGGTGGGAAAGGTTTGTCCATCGTAGGGACGATATTTTGGGAATTGATTCCTCTATTATAATGAACCCCAAAGTTTGGGAGGCGAGCGGACACCTTAAGGAGTTTAAGGATAAACTTGCCGAGTGCAAGAATTGCAAAAAGAGGTTTAAAGCAAGCGACACCCGTAACGATACCTGCCCAGCCTGTGGCCATAAGAGCGGGTTTAATATGGAGGTCAAGGATTTCAATTTGATGTTCCAGACCCATTTGGGGCCGGTGCTCGACAAGAAAGCCCTTGTCTATCTGCGGCCGGAGACAGCCCAAGCTATGTTCGTCGATTTCAAAGCCATCTTGGACTCTGCGAGCGTGAAGATTCCTTTTGGCATTGCGCAGGTTGGCAAGGCTTTTCGGAATGAAATTACGCCGGGGAACTTCATTTTCCGCACTCGCGAATTTGAACAAATGGAGATTGAATATTTCATACGAGAAAAAGAGTGGCAGAAATATTTTGATTACTGGCAGGAGGAGATTTTGAAATGGATTGAGTCCGTCGGGATAAACAAAAAAAGAGTCCACCTTGTCGAGGTCAAGGAAAGAGAAAGAGCCCACTATTCCAAGCGCTCTGTAGATTTCGAATACGAGTTTCCTTTTGGTCAGGCCGAGCTTTACGGTTTGGCTTACCGAGGCGATTTTGACCTCAAGAATCACGAAAAGTATTCAGGCACAAGTCTCAAGTATAGAGATCCGGACACAGGGGAGGAATTTTTGCCGCACGTGATTGAACCAACTTGGGGAGTTGACCGATCGGTCTTAGCCATTCTTCTCGATTCTTACGAGGAAGAAAGTAAAGGCAAAGAAAAGAGAACTGTTCTTCGTCTTTTGCCGCAGCTCGCGCCTTACAAGGCCGCAGTTTTTCCGCTTCTGGCGAACAAAGACAAGCTTATAAAATTAGCGAGAAAAGTTTATGAGGATCTGAGAGGAAATTTTTTTGTCGCCTGGGACGATAGGGGCAATATAGGCAAACGTTACTTTGCCCAAGACGAGATCGGCACGCCATTCTGCCTTACGGTTGATTTTGAGAGTCTGGAAAATGACGAGGTGACTGTCCGAGATCGCGACTCTATGGGGCAGGAAAGAATTAAAATAGAGAAGCTAGAAAGTTTTCTGCATGACAAAGTTTATAGTAAAGGGCGGTAAAGAACTTCACGGCGAAATTAGGCTTGCTGGCGCGAAGGCTGAAGCGCCGAAGCTTATGATCGCTTCGCTCTTAACCGATGAGCCGGTGCGGCTCGATAATTTCCCTAAGATCGGCGACACGGACATCACCCGTGAACTCTGCGAACGTATAGGAAGCAAGTTTTCAGTAAAAAACGGATCTGCGACGCTCACGACTCCTTCTCTAAAAAACAGCCGCGTTTTGGAGCTAAGCCGACGAAATCGAATCCCAATACTTGCCCTGGGCCCGCTCCTCGCCCGTACTGGCGAGGCGGAAGTGCCGATTTTGGGGGGGGATAAGATTGGGCCGAGGCCAGTTGACCTCCATCTCCAAGCGCTCCGCGCTTTGGGCGCAGAGATTGAAATAACCGCTTCAAGTTTCAGGGCAAAGGCACCCAAAGGCCTTCGAGGAGCTTTAATAGAACTTGGTTTTCCAAGTGTTGGTGCGACAGAAAACACAATCCTTGCCGCAGTGCTTGCTAAAGGCAAAACAGTCTTGAAAAATGCCGCACTTGGGCCGGAAATTATAGGACTTATAAAGATGCTTCAGAAGATGGGTGCGATAATTGAGCTTGCCCCGCCGCGTACTATTACGATAGAGGGCGTATCCCGTCTCCGCGGCACGAGGCATCGGATTTTGCCCGACCGTAACGAGGCCGTTTCATTTGCGTGCTTAGCGATTGCGACGGGAGGCGATATTTTAATCCGCGGCGCCGTTCAGGAACACCTCATCACGTTTTTAAACACACTCCGGCGAATCGGCGCCGACTACGAAGTTTTGCCCGAGGGCATTCGTTTCCGGCGCATGAATAATTTACGAGTGACCGACATTGAAACCGCAACCCATCCTGGCTTTATGACCGACTGGCAGCAGCCGTTTGCGGTGCTCTTAACGCAAGCGGACGGTGCCTCGACCATTCATGAAACGATCTACGAGGATCGCTTCGGTTACGTGGCGGACTTAAACGCGATGGGCGCCTCGATCGAGATATCGGACATGTGCCCCTCCGGCCGCAGCTGCAGATTTTCGGGCGGGCACTCTAAGCACGTTGCAAAGATTTCAGGCCCCTCGAAACTTCGCGGCGGCAAACTCGCTGTTCGCGACCTCCGCTCGGGGATGGTAGACGTGATCGCCGCGCTTGTTGCAGAGGGGGAGTCGTTGATCGAAGGCGTCGAAGAAATCGACCGCGGCTACGAGCGCATAGACGAACGGCTGCGGAAGTTAGGAGCCGAGATTAAACGGATATGAAACTCTATTAAATTAGATTGACTTATTAGTATTTTTGAATTTAAATTAATGTAATGTTTACTCGGAAAATCGGCATTGATTTGGGCACGGCGAATACGATTGTTTTTGTTCCGGGAAAGGGATTCATTATTAACGAGCCGACGATTGTGGCAATGAATAAACCCGAGAACTCTATCCTCGCTGTAGGCGTTGAGGCCAAAGAGATGATAGGCCGAACTTCCGAGAACATCTTGGCCTACCGTCCCTTAAAAGACGGCGTGATTGCCGATTACTATATCACGAAGGCCATGCTCACTTATTTCATCTCCAAAGCCGTGAGCTGGTTTAATTTGTTTAAGCCGGAGGTGGTGATCTCGGTGCCGGCCGGCATAACCCAGACCGAGCGCCGTGCCGTCGTGAATGCCGCTCGGGAGGCAGGGGCGAGGCGGGCCTATGTTGTCCGCGAGCCGGTACTCGCGGCCCTAGGCGCAGGCATCCCCATTAATGCCCGCTCTGGCAATATGGTGGTGAATATCGGAGGCGGCACATCCGAGGTGGCTGTGATTGCTTTGGGAAGCATTGTTTCATGGACAAGTTTGAGGGTCGCTGGCAACCGCTTTGATCAGGCCATTCGTGATTATGTGAAGAAAAAGTACGCCCTCGCGATCGGCGAGCAGACTGCCGAGGCGGTGAAGATTGAGATAGGATCGGCAATGCCCACCAAAGAAAAGATGGAATACGAAATTCGCGGCCGAGACTTGGTTTCGGGTCTGCCTAAGGATGTGGCCTTGACCTCGAATGAAATTGCCGAAGCCCTGAACCCATACCTCATAGAAATCGCCGGTTCAGTGCAGAATGTTTTTAACGTGACCCCGCCAGAGCTTGTGGCCGATATTATGGAGAAAGGGATGGTTTTATCCGGAGGCAGCGCCCAACTCCACTCACTTCCAGAATTTTTTGAGCGGACCTTAGGTGTTCAGGCTTACGTGGCCGAAGATCCTCTTTTTTGCGTGGCCAAAGGCACGGGTCTCATCTTGAGCCACCTCGACACTTACAAAAGGACGCTTTCGAATAAACAGTAATGTTGATAGGCCACGAGCGGATCATTAAGGACTTAGAATATCTAGCGAAGAGTCGCGACTTCAGTCACGCCTATCTATTTTTCGGAACAGAGCAAGTAGGTAAAAGGAGAGTGGCTTTAGGATTAGCAAATTATTTTGAAAAAGGAATTTTTGACCCGCCAGCCTCGACTAGCTCGAGTCTAGGCGGGCCAGGCGAGCCGCCCTCCGCTGGGGGCGAGCCTCGCCTCCATGGAGGCGGGAGACCCCTGAACGACACCCGGCAAATTGAGCCGAGCCCGGAGAAAACAATCGGCATTAATGTCGTCCGGGAGCTAAAGAATTACTTGTCCCAAAAACCGAATGTGAGTCCATACCGTCTGGTGATTATAAATGATGCTGAATTTTTGACCCCAGAGGCCCAAAACGCTCTTCTCCGCTTAACTGAAGAGCCGCCGCCTTCTTCTCTTTTAATCTTAGTTTTACGGGATCCGGAGTCGCTCACGCCTACGCTTACCTCGCGTTTTCAAAAAATTTATTTTGGGACGGTTCAAACCTCGATCGTGAAAGTCTGGTTAGAGAAAGAGTTAAAGATTTCAGTTAAAAAAGCCGAAGAAGTTGCTAAGATTTCCCGCGGGAAGCCCGGGCTCGCTTACAGCATGCTTAAGGATAAAAACTTTGAGGCGCTCACGCGAACGGCGGAAAAATTCTCTAAAGTCCCCAAAAGAGATCGCCGCCTTTTTTTAAAAAAACTTCTCGAATCCAAAAACTTTAATTTCCCTGCCTTTTTAGATGCTTTAGTCATAAATCTGGAGCCAAAAAAAGTGGATAATTTTCACCTCTGGCACAAAATTTTAGAACTCAAGAGGAAAATGACCTATTTCAATTTGAATCCGCGTCTCCAGCTTGAGAATCTTTTGGAGGCTTTTGTATCCCGTTAGATAACTATCTCACGGGATAAACAAAACCTTCACCCAGCACATAAATTTATGATGACGTTCACAAACAACAAATCAATAACTGCCACACAAAACAGCTTAATACTGAAGGTCACCTGGTTAAATTTATGTGCTGGGTGCTCAATTTTATCATCTCGCTTCGCTCGAACAAAATTGGCATGACAGCTGAGGTAGCGGGAAGATTTATTAAGGAACTCGAAGCTGAATTGAAGTCGGTGGTTCAAAGATTCCGTGAAGAGGTGAGAGTCCTCCGCGGCAGCCGTCTTTCGACCGAACCTGTGGAAAATATTAAGGTTAATTATTATGATGAATGGCTTACAATAAAAGAGCTTGGGACCCTTACGGTCGTACCGCCACGCGAAATTGATATTAAAGTCTGGGATAAAACTGCGGCACCGCTTATCTTAAAAGCTTTGGAAGATTCTAAAAGCGGGCTCACAGTTCAAAGTGAAGGGGACTTAATTAGAACCTTTCTTCCGGTTTTAACCAAAGAGCGCCGCGAGGAGCTTGGAAAACTCGTTAAAAAAATATCCGAGTTGAGCCGTATCCAAGTTAGGAGCCGTAGGGACGAGGCGATAAAAAAAATCAAGTCAGCAAGCGACAAAAAAGAGATTAGCGAAGATCAGGTTTTTAAGTCTAAAGAAAAAATCCAAGAATTAGTTGATAATGCGAATAACCAAATCGAAACCATTGTTCAGAATAAAATCAAAGAACTAAGCGAATAATCTCCACCCTTCAAAGATATCAAGATGCTAATTGCTTTATTCGTCATTATTGGACTTTCACTTTTAATTTTAGGCCACGAGGCCGGGCATTTTTTGGCGGCCAAGTACTTTAAGTTAAAAGTTGATGAGTTCGGTTTTGGTTTTCCGCCTCGGATTTTTGCCTGGAGGCCAAAAGCCAAAAAAAGTGAAACTGAGTATAGTGTGAACTGGCTGCCTTTCGGCGGTTTTGTGAAGATTGCTGGTGAAAATGCCGAGATAAAGAGCGACACGCAGAAACTCGAAGAAATTTCCGAGGAAGAAAAAGAACAGCTTTTTGTTTTTCAATCAGTTTCACGGAGAAGTCTTATAATTTTGGCTGGGGTCACGATGAATTTCATTATCGGTTGGTTTTTGATTTCCTCAGTGCTTATGATCGGCACGCCTCCGGTTTTGATTGTAAGCGAAGTCCAAGCCGGTTCGCCGGCGGAGGAGGCTGGCATACTTCAAGGCGACGTGATTAAAAATTACACTGCGGCTGATTCCTTTATTAAGTTCGTGAGCGGAAATCGAGGCAAAGAAATCGAGGTTCAAGTTGAGCGCGGCAAAAAAGATTTGGTCTTTAAAGTCACGCCCCGAGCCGAAGTTGACCCTAAACAGGGAGCTCTCGGAGTTTTTTTGGCTGAAGGAGGCGTACCTCGGCAAGGTTTTTTTAATGCCATCTACACCGGTCTAAAACAGTCAGTTGTGATTGTTGGGCTCACGATCTCCGCCCTTTATGAACTTCTAAAAAATCTCATTCTTCACGGATCTCTGATTTCCGGGATAGTGGGGCCGGTTGGAATTTTCGGGGTAGCTCAGCAGGCCGGAGAGATCGGTTTTATCTATTTGCTCCAGCTGATGAGTTTGATCTCTTTAAACCTCGCGGTTGTCAACCTCATTCCTTTCCCGGCTTTGGACGGCGGCCGATTTTTGATGATTTTAATCGAGAAAATCAAAGGCTCGCCGATACCAAGACGAGTTGAGGCCTTAGTGAATGGCCTGGGCTTCGCTTTTCTTATCTTTCTTATGGCCATTCTTACCATCCGTGATATCGCGAGATGGTTTTAGGCAACTGAGCGTTGTCCCGTTAGAAGCCGCGATCGCTTTGGGTAATGCATAGTTGTTTGCCGTATGGATAGTCATTGTTATACATCGCTATAGTCCACATATCACTGATCGCGATCTGTTTCTAACGGGACGTTGCTATCTTTCTAAGGTGCGGGGTAAAATAGAGATATAAATGCCTAACGTGAGGCCCACGAAGAAAATCTTGATTGTTGAGGATGAAAAGCCAGCGGCTAAGGCCTTTGGGCTTAAACTAGGCCGCGCTGGCTTTGAATCCGAAGTTGCTTTTGACGGCGTAGACGCGCTCGCGATATTAGCCAAAAAAAACTTCGACCTTATCCTTCTTGACCTTGTGATGCCGCGGATGGATGGCTTTGAGTTCTTGGCTGAGCTAAAAAACAGGAATATAAAAACACCGGTCATCGTGACAAGTAGTTTGAGTCAGGAAGAAGACGCCAAAAGAGCCAAAGATTTGGGCGCTATAGATTATTTTGTGAAATCCGATACGCCGATTGCGGATATCGTCGAGCACGTGAAAAAAGTTTTGAACTAATGATTGACACCGGAAAAATAGAATCCATCCTTTTGCGGGAAAATTATGTCACCTCCGATGAGATCAAAAAGGCCGAGGAGTTTGGGAAATCCCGCAATACATCGCCGATTGAGTATCTATTAACCGAGGGACTCATAACCAAAGATCTTTTGGGTCAGGCCATTGCCGAATCTTTTGGGGTGCCTTACGCCGATTTGAATTCCAACGCGCCGTCTAAGGAGCAAGTTTTAAAAATCCCCGAGGAGACTGCCAAAAAATTTCACATCGTCCTTTTCAAAGAAAGCGAGCTCGAAGTCGTAGTTGCAACCGATGATCCAGAGCAGGAAGGGCTAAAAGAGGCGCTCGATAACATTTTCAATCCCTTTAATGTTTTTGAAAAAGTCAAAAGGACAACGGTTGCTTATTCTCTGCCCGAGGACATTGAGTCGGTTTTTATTTATTACCGGAAGCCCCTAGAGACAAGATTCACTAAAATCATCGAAGCCAAGAAACGGGTCGCGCCCGAGATCATTGAAGAAATTTTGGAAGACGCCATTGCCTTCCGTGCTTCTGACGTCCATTTCGAACCGCAGGAAAAGGAAGTGCTTATCCGCTTCAGGATTGACGGTGTTCTTCACGAGGCCGGCCGGATTCCAAAAGAACACTATGAAAACATTTTAAACAGGATAAAGGTCCAGTCACATCTTCGGATTGACGAGCACCTCTCCGCTCAAGACGGCGCGATGAGATACGAGAGGTCTGGAGGAGCTGTTGACTTACGTGTCTCCGTAGTGCCAACTCTTGACGGCGAAAAAGTCGCGATCCGTATACTTGCTCAGTACATTCAGAGTTTTTCCCTTGGCGATTTGGGGTTCTCACACTCGGATCAGGAAGGTATTTTGGAGGCGGGAAAATTGCCTTTTGGAATGATTTTAGTCACCGGCCCAACTGGGTCGGGAAAAACCACCACTCTTTACGCCCTGATTAAGATTCTGAACCGTCCAGAGGTAAATATCACAACCATTGAAGACCCAGTGGAATATAAGATAGTTGGGGTAAACCAAATCAGAGTGAACCCTGCGACTAATCTCACTTTTGCCGAAGGTCTTCGTTCGATTGTGAGGCAGGACCCCAATATCATCTTGGTTGGAGAGGTCCGCGACCGCGAAACCGCTGAAATTTCCGTAAATGCCGCCTTAACCGGTCACCTTCTCCTTTCCACTTTCCACGCCAATGACGCCGCAACCGCTATCCCTCGGCTCTTAGACATGGGCGTTGAGCCATTTCTTCTCGCTTCAACGCTTGAGGTCGTGATCGCCCAACGGCTCACTCGCCGAATTTGCGTAGCCTGCCGTAAGAGCGTCTCAATGAGTTCCGAGGAGCTCTTGCATCTCCATCCCGCCATAAGTCGATATTTCCCCGGGAAGAGTTTTAACCTTTACAAAGGCAAGGGCTGTAATACTTGCGGCAAGACAGGTTATAAAGGGAGAATAGCCATTTTTGAGATCATCCGGATTACGCCGGAGATGGAAGACTTGATTTTGAAAAACCCGCCGACCTCCGAGATTTGGAAGCTGGCGAGGCGTCAGGGGTCTCGCTCGCTTTTTGAGGACGGTTTAGAGAAAGTTAAAGCCGGCATCACTACTTTAGAAGAACTTTTCCGAGTGGCTAATCCGCCAGAGATGACTTTAGGCGGCCTGGAGTAAGCGATGATCCCTTTTTTACGCAACTTCGGCCTTGGCCAAGAAAAAGATTATTTAATCGAAAATTTATCTCTACTTCTCGCTTCCGGGATTACTATCACCTCGGCGCTTGAGGCCATTAAAGTTGAGGTTAGATCTCAAAGGATCAAGGGGATAGTGACTGCGCTTGAGGAAGACGTAGAGAGCGGCGTGCCGCTCTGGAAGGCGCTTCAAGGGAGCCGGCTTTTCGCGCCGCATGTGGTCTCACTCGTGAAGATCGGCGAGGAGGCTGGCCGTCTTCCCGAAAATCTAAAGGTCATTGCCGAGGAAGAGCAGAAGGATAGGGTATTTCGCTCGAAAATACGTTCGGCCATGATGTATCCGGTTTTCGTCTTTACCCTGACTGTAATAATCGGCGTCGGCATTGCCTGGTTTATCCTGCCGCGTTTGGCCTCGGTCTTCAGCGAGCTTGATATCAAACTGCCCCTTGTGACGAGGGCCTTGATCGCTCTCGGCAAATTTTTAGGAGAGTATGGCGCTATCGTGATCCCTCTTATTCTTCTTGCGGCTGTTGCCCTAATTTACTTTCTTTTTATTTTCCGGCGCACCAAGTTTATCGGCCAATTTATTCTTTTTAAGATCCCGGGCGTCGGGAAACTAATTAAAGAAGTGGAACTAGCGAGAATGGGTTATATTTTAGGGACGCTCCTCAAGGCCGGGCTTACTGCTCCAGAATCTTTAGGGTCGCTATCCGAGGCCTCAACTTCTTTTACCTACCGCAACCTATACGCTTTTTTGAAGGACCATGTTGAGGCAGGGGATTCATTCCAAAAGAGCTTTCGTTTTTTTCCAAAGATAAATTCATTTATCCCAACGCCGATTGAGGAACTTATCGTTACAGGCGAGAAATCCGGCCGTCTCTCGGAGAGTTTTCTTAAAATCGCCGAAATATTTGAGAGTAAAACCGATATTACGACAAAGAATCTCACGGTTATTTTGGAGCCGATTCTTCTTGTAATTGTCTGGTTGGGGGTTGTGGCTGTGGCCTTAGCTGTCATTTTGCCGATTTACAGTTTGATCGGAGGGTTTAATAAGTGAGATGCGCGGCTTTATGTTACTAGAGGTCCTGCTTTCAGTAGTTTTGATTGCGGTCTTGGCCGTGATCACTATCCCTATTTATCAGTCGTTTCAGGTAAAAAACGATCTCGAGCTTGCGGTAAATACCGTGTCGCAGACTTTGCGGCGGGCCCAAATTTTTGCGGAGTCAGTCGCGAGCGATACCGCTTGGGGCGTTTTTGTGGGTTCAAGTAGCATCACCCTTTTTCGGGGCCCAAGTTTTTCAAGCCGGGTTACCTCTTCAGATGAAGTTTTTGATTTGCCATCCACCATTTCTCCGGGAGGGCTTCGGGAGTTTATTTTTTTGAAATTCTCCGGTGAACCGCAAGCTACTGGAACACTAACCCTAACTTCTTCAGCTAATGAGACAAAGTCCGTTAGCGTTAATAGTAAGGGAGTCGTTACTTATTAGCGATGAAACTACCGACTACTCACTACTCACTACTCACTCGTCGTGGCTTCAGTCCGGTTGAGGTGATTTTAGCGGGTTCTATCCTGGCTTTGATCGTGACAGCCATTGTGGGCGCCTTGGTTTACGGAAGAGAGGGGACTCAAGTTTCCGGGAGTAGGGCGAGGGCGATCTTTTTGGCCGATGAGGGGCTTGAGGCTCTTCGCAATATGCGCGATGAAAGCTTTACTAATCTAACCGACGGTCCGCATGGTCTTGTAACCTCTGGTAGTCAGTGGGTCTTTTCGGGAGTAGAGGACGTGACCGATATTTTTACGAGGCAAATTCAAATCGGGACGATTGATTCAACGACCAAACAAATCACTTCAACTGTAACCTGGCAGCAGAATCCCCAGCGCCAGGGATCTGTATCTTTGGGGACACGATTGACAAACTGGAAGATTATAGCCGGTTTTCAGGCTGATAGTCTTTCTGTGAATACTTCAGCTGCCGATGTGGATTCTACAGACAATACGCATGTCATCGGCGTCACTATCGATAACCTTGGTGTCACCGATATCACCATCACCCACATGACAGTTTCTTGGAGCGGTGTCTCCGGCGCGACAAGGCTGAACGGCATCACGATCAACGGCACCCAGGTTTTCTCCGGTAATTCTAACTCAGGCACACTTCTTGATATTGCTGATTTTACTTTGACTGCGGGGGCGGGGAGTTATCCCATCAATTTTTTTGATTTCAATAGGAATATGACCAATAGTACCTTGACAGTTGTCTTTACCATGGCTGATGGTTCAACCAAGGAAGTGACCTTTAGTCCGGGTGCCGTGCCGCCGGACACCACCCCGCCGGCAGCGATTACCAATCTCGCCGTCTCGAATGTGACCTCCAATTCCACCGACCTTTCTTGGACCGCTCCGGGAGACGATGATAACACCGGCACCGCTACCTCCTACGACGTTCGCTATTCTACCGCTCCGATTACTGATGCCACCTGGTCATCAGCCACCCAGGTGACCGGAGAACCCGCCCCCGCTCCCGCAGGGACAGCTCAATCCATGACCGTCACAAGCCTATCGCCGTCTACGACTTATTACTTTGCTATTCGAACCGCCGATGAAGTACCAAATATCTCAAGTCTCTCGAATATACCGAGCGTCACAACGTTAACACCTGCTCAAGCCGATAGTCTTTTGGTGGATACTTCGGCTGTCAATATTAATCCAAGTGATAATACCCAGGTGATCGGTATAACCCTTGAGAATACTGGAACCTCGAATATCACCATTACCCAAATGACAGTTTCCTGGAGCGGTGTATCAGGCGGGACAAGATTGAACGGCATCACGATCGGCGGCACCCAGGTTTTCTCTGGTAATTCTAACTCCGGTACGCTTCTTGATATTACCGATTTCACTTTGACTGCGGGTGCTGGAATTTATCAACTCAATAATCTCGACTTCAACCGGAGAATCACCGGAATAACTTTAAGTATTACCTTCACTATGGCTGACGGGTCCACCAAGACGGTAAGCGGCATCACCCCGTAACATTTATGCGTAGAAAGGATACTAGAAACAGGAGAGGTTTTACTCTGGTCGAGCTTATTCTTTATGTAAGCGTGTCCGCATTAGTGGCGCTTGCGGCAGCCGGGCTCATAGTTATCATTATTCAAGCTCGCGTTAAAAGCCAAACCGTTGCCGAAGTTGAGCAGGTTGGGAGCCATGTGCTGAATCTTATCACCCAAACCGCGAGAAACTCTCTTCGAATTAATTCACCCCTTCCCGGCGGCTCGAGCAGTGTTTTGTCCCTGGCTAATCAATCCAGTACCAAAAACCCTACTATTTTTGATGTTCAAAGCAGCACGATTCGAATTACAGAGGGCGCCTATCAGCCAGTGCCGCTTACCTCTTCCCGGCTTTTAGCTTCAAGTCTTTTGTTTCAAAATCTATCCCGAACCAACACCTCCGGCACCATAAGAATTCAATTTACTTTAACTCACCAAAATCCCGGCAGTCGAAACGAATATGATTACGTAAAAAATTTTTATGGTTCAGCAACAGTTAGATAGCTTTTAGCTGATAGCTTTTAGAAGTAAAATAACTAAAAGCTAAAAGCTGTAACCTAAAAGCTAGTAATTATGTATATCGAATCATTTAAACAATTGACAGTTTGGCAAAAATCGATCCAATTAGTGAAAGAAATTTATAGGGTGACAGACAAATTTCCTGCCTCGGAGATGTACGGCTTAGTAAGTCAGATGAGAAGAGCGGCAATATCAATTCCTTCAAATATTGCCGAGGGCAAAAAAAGGAAAACGAAGAAAGATTTTCTGCAATTTCTAAGAATAGCCGATGGTTCCGCCGCTGAGCTAGAGACCCAAATTATTATTGCAAAAGAATTATTTCCAAAATTAGACTTTTCTAAGACAGTATCATTACTAGAGGAGATCCAAAAAATGTTAATAACCATAATCAAAAAGTTTGAAGGAAATGGTCATGCTGACTAGCGGCCTAAAAGCTAAAAGCTATAAGCTAAAAGCTAAGGGTGGTTACATCACGCTTTTAATGGTTATTATTGTGGGCGCGATAGGCGTCGCAACCGGCGTCTCTCTTCTTCTTTTAGGCGTCGGTTCATCTCGAAGCAGCTTATCGTTTGAGAAGTCGAATCAAGCCAAGGCCTTGTCGAATGCCTGCGCGGAGGCAGCACTTGATCAAATAAGAAATTCATCTGCCTTCTCCGGAAGCGCTGGATTAACTTTCGGCCGTGGCAGCTGCAGCTATCAGGTTTTAAACTTAGGCGGCCAGAGTCGTTTAATTAACGCTTCAGGCACGGTGGATGAGGTCGTAAGAAAAATCAAAATAACCCTAAATCAAATCACGCCTAAGATTAACCTTACTTCCTGGCAAGAAGTTTCTGATTTTTAATCCACAGAGAAAAATCAGTGAGTTATGATATAATTTTTATAAGCCAGACCCCCACACTAATCAGGACTTTGAGTTATGTTCTATGTGTATGTGTTGCGTAGCATGAAAGACAAGAAATTATATAATATAGGTTATACGAATAATCTTAACCGCAGGTTGATAGAACATATTAGTGTGGGGGAAAGGTCGCGAGAATTTCAGATTCTAAAATGATAAGTAATTTTTCTTCGAGACGCGGTTTTACGCTTTTGGAAATCCTGCTTGTAGTGGCTGCCCTGGGAATCCTGGCTGGCATTGTCATTTTGGCGATCAATCCCGGAAAACAGCTTGGCGACACAAGAAATGCTGCGAGGAAGGTTGACGTGAACACCATTATTAACGGCGTTTATCAGTATTCTCTTGACAATAACGGCAACCTGCCGTCCGGGCTTTCGACTTCAACTTGTTCGACAGCCACCAATAATATCTGTAAGACTTCAGTTGCAACCTCGAGCTGCACAGGCTTTGTTGACCTTTCGGTTTTGACTCAAAACGAGAAATATCTTGTTTCTATTCCTATTGATCCCTCGATTTCGAGTGCCTCAACCGGCACTGGTTATTTCGTAAGAAAGACGGTGAACGGCCGAGTGGAGGTTTGCGCGCCAAACGCTGAACAAGGAGCCACTGTGAGCGTAATCCGTTGAGAGGAGTCCCGTTAGAAGCAGATCGCGATCTGGGTAAGTCTGCAGTTCAATTTTATTCACTGTAATGACTATACACTGATAGATGTTGGATTTTTAGCAACGCGATCGCGGCTTCTAACGGGATGAAACTACCAACTAAAATCGCCCTTATTATTTTCTCCGGCGCGACCATCGGCGCTGTCGCGGCCGGTTTTTTGGTGTTTTCTTTCACCCGCTCGGCGCTTCAAGAAACAATCGGCATCCAGAATATCATCGTTCCTTCTCCGGACGGTTCTTCAACGATTGTTACCTCGCCCGCGAGAGACACGGCTTTGAATTTGGTTTTTCTTTTGATACCCATTTTCTTCCTAGCGACGAGTGTGGTGATTTTATTCGTTGTTGTCTTCGTGGTGAGGCCGATTACGGTTCTCACGAGAACCGCGAAGGCTATCGCCGGCGGGGACACCAGTTTACGGGCGAAAGTTACCTCCACCGACGAAGTGGGCGAGCTTACCAAGAGCTTTAACGCCATGGCCGAGCGACTGATTAATTTAAGCGAAGAGACCAAGGCAATACTAGAGACCCTGCCCGAGCCGCTTTTCGTTTTGACTGAAGACGGGGTCGTTACTTCCGTGAACCGCGCTGCCTCGGAGATGGTCGGCCACAGCGAGAAAGAGATGAGGGGACGGCTTTTAAGGGATGTCTTGGCTGGCATCGCGCTTCTCGAGGAAGCCAAAGATGTGGCCTTAAAAATTGAGGAAGGAGTAGCCGCGGCCAAGCCTATAAAATTCGAGGAAGTCTCTATAAAAAATAAAGTTTTCGAAGTTTTTATAACTCCAGTCAAGGATTATCGGGGTAGAACCTCTCACGGCGCTGTTATTTTCCATGATATAACCCACATTAAAGAAGTTGATCGTTTGAAAACCGAATTCGTCTCAGTGGCTTCGCACCAGCTCCGAACACCGCTTACTGCCATTAATTGGTATATAGAAATGCTTTTCTCCGGAGATGCCGGGAGAATCGCGGGAGCCCAAAAGGATTATCTCCAAGAGATTTATGACGCGAGTAAACGAATGGTCAGGTTAATCAACGACCTTTTAAATGTTTCGCGACTTGATAGCGGCCGCCTCAAGATCGAACCTACGCCGACCCAGCTTGAAGATTTTATCGATAATGTTTTATCAGAGCTTAGGCCAGTCGCTAAAGAAAAAAATTGCGAGTTGCTTTTCAAAAAACCAAAAACCAGGCTTCCTAAAGTGGACATTGATCAAAGTTTGCTCCGGCAGGTGATTCAAAACCTAGTCACGAATTCGATCCGCTATTCAGAGCCGAAGTTGTGTGACACTGCTTTAACTTTGGAAAAAAGGGATGGCAAGGATTATTTGATTACAATCAAAGACAGTGGCATTGGGATTCCGAGGGAGGTTCAGGCAAGGATTTTTGAGAAGTTTTTCCGGGCTGACAATGCCATAAGAGTAGTGGCTGAAGGAACCGGCTTAGGCCTTTATATCGCTAAAATGGTTATCGAAACTTCCGGAGGCAAGATTTGGTTCGAGTCCGAGCCGGAAAAAGGCCTGCCTGCCGGTAGGCATGGCACGACTTTTTATTTCACAATTCCTCTTACCGGAATGAAAAAGAAGGGGGGAGAGTTAGGGCTTGCGGGGTAGCTATTTGCGAGTATCAAAAATTTTCTCCTTGATTTTTGTGCCTTAGGCATAAAATACTAAATTGCAGTGTTATTGTAATCCCGCAAAATTTACCGCGCAAATAATAAGTGCTGCGGGGGAAGGAGTCGGACCTTCATACCGGGATTCAAAGTCCCGTGTCCTACCGTTAGACGACCCCGCAAGTTAACTGTTATAATATCCCAAACATGAAAAAAGGCAAAAAATCTTTTCTCGTCATTTTCATTTTGGTCGTGGTGGCAGTTGGCCTTCTGGGCTTCAATAATATTTTCAGGCCAGCTGGTTCTTCGAATAGTTCCGACGAAGACCCGCTCTCGCGCTGCATCCAGCATTTGAGAGGGGGCATGCATATCCATCCGCACCTGACAATTGTGATTGATGGCGAGCGGCAAACAATTTCAGGGAATGTCGGAATGTCAATCATGTGTATGCGTCCGGTGCACACTCACGATGTCACCGGGGAGATCCATATCGAACATCCTTCTTTCCAAGATTTTACCCTCGGTGATTTTTTCAGCGTTTGGCAAAAACCGTTTTCGAGAGGCCAAATTTTAGACTATTCGCCTAACCTTGAGTATGAAATTGTGATGACCGTGGACGGCAAGCCCAGCGACGAATTTGAAAACCTGATTTTCAAAGACAAGCAGCAAATCGTGATAGAATACAAAAAAGTCGTAGGTAAATGAAAAGAGTTACTATTATTATACCACAATTGCGGTATAATCGTAGTAAGGTTTAATAAAAGAAAATGATCCCCCACCTTTCGGAGATTTCTCCCCGTCATCAAAACGAAGTTTGGACACAAAGCATTTGTTTTCAAGGTCGCCTTAGACTTGAGACCGTGCTTCAGAAAGAAGCGTATGATCTCTGAAAGGTGAGGGATGAAATTTGAATTACCAGCGCTCCCGTATCCATACGACGCACTAGAGCCATTTATTGACGCTCGGACCATGGAGATTCACCACACCAAGCATCACGCGACATACGTGGCGAAGCTGAACGAGGCCCTGGAAAAACACCCCGCCGTCGCTCACGCTTCGGCGGGCAAGCCCGAGTTCGAAATACTGGAAGGACTTTTGAAGAATCTCGAGGCGGTTCCAGAAGATATAAGAACCGCAGTCAGGAACCACGGCGGAGGGCACTGGAACCATTCTTTTTTTTGGTTGGTAATGGCTCCAAATGCCGGAGGCGAACCGAGCAGCGTCTTAGCTGAAGCAATAAATAATGCTTTCGGCAGTTTTGAAAAATTCAAAGAAAAATTCACTAGCGCTGGTCTTAATAGGTTTGGCTCCGGCTGGGCCTGGCTCGTGGCGAGTAACGGCAAGTTAGAAGTTTACAGCACGCCGAATCAAGACAACCCTTTAATGGAAGGAAAAGTTCCGGTTTTGGGTATCGATGTGTGGGAACATGCGTACTATGTTAAATTTTTATGGAATAGGGCAGAGTATATTAAGACCTGGTGGAACGTCGTTAATTGGCGACGAATTGAAGAAAATTACAATAAAATTGTGAAAAAATAGTTTCATAGACGCCTCCGATGTGCCTCGGGTCGCCCCGGAATTCACAGCCGGGACGTTTTTTTGCGTTTAGCGTGTGTTAAAATTATAGTAATGCCGTTCTTTCGGAGGAGAAAACTAAAACGGAGGATTTTAGACGTCCATTTTAGGCCTTTGCATCAGCCGAAGAAGATATTTTATAGCCTGCGGCAGGTGGTCTCTGGGTTCTTGGGGAGTGAGGAAATTCTTGATCTTCGCCAGAATGCTTGGAGGCAGCCGGAGTTTAGGATACTCGTGGTATTTCTTACGATCGGCATCCTACTTTTTTCTTTCCAAAAGATATTTACCCGCGCCGAGGTAGTGGATTTTTATCCCTCAAACTGTCTTGGCACCTGGCAAGACCCTCAAAATGCTCAAGGTGAGCCAGCAACTTTTAAGGTTGATATAACAGCAAGGGTATTTTCGGCCTCGAACTCCGCGGCCTATGCCGGAGGCGAGAGCCAAATCTTCTGCGGCGGGTTCATACCGGGTGAGTACGAAGCGGCAGGAACTATTAAACAGGTAGGTATCACACTCGTGCTCCAAGTTGGAGATGTGAAAGAAAAAATAGTGCCAATCGAGGCGCCTCCGTTGCCCGAAGCGCCCCCGGAACCGGAACTGCCAACTTCTACCTCGTCGTTATTAGAGCGGTTGCGGGAGAAAATCTTTGTTTCTGCTTTTGCCCAAGAGGAAAATCCTCCAACGCCGCCTCCGCCTCCCGAATCTTCTCCGCCGGTTCCCGAACCGCCGTCCCCAGCTCCCGAATCGTCACCTACAGCTCCGGAATCTGTTCC
>JACOXZ010000008.1 GCA_016182105.1 Candidatus Liptonbacteria bacterium
TCTTTCTCTTTTGGTTTCTTTGCTCCGTATTTGGAACGCTGCTGTTTCCGATCTTCCACGCCTCCAGTGTCCAAAATGCCGCGAACGACGTGGTAACGGACGCCAGGTAGGTCTTTAACCCGGCCGCCGCGAAGGATAACGATGGAATGTTCTTGAAGATTGTGGCCTTCTCCTGGAATGTAGGCCGTCACCTCCATACCGTTTGTGAGCCTGACTCGGCAGACTTTCCGAAGGGCGGAGTTCGGCTTCTTGGGAGTGGTTGTAAAAACCTTGAGGCAGACACCTCTCTTTAAAGGCGAGCTTGAGTAGACCGGCTTGTTCTTTAGGGTATTGAAATAATAAGACAAAGCCGGCGATTTGGTTTTAGCCATGACTCGGCTTCTGCCTTTTTTGATTAATTGATGAATCGTGGGCATTTTTGCGCAGTGAACCCCGCTACTCCCACCATACATAATAGAGGTGGGATTGTCTCTGGTCTGATTTTTTTCCATTACTCCCCAGCCTGAAAGCCTGGACTTATTGGGAGTAACGGGGTGAAGATATCTTAACAGAATAAAAGAGAGTGTCAAAAGTGCACCCGCCCCCATCTGTCTTTCGGCACCGGCGGTTCTCCGATTCCAGCGATCGGAGCCCGCCTGCACTCTCGGCGTTCCGAGTCGCCTTCTTCGGCGACACCAAGCTTTTGACGCCTCCGATAGTCCCGCAACTGCCCTTGAGCGAAAGCGTATGTACTCAATAGTGTAATACACCACAATTATCTAGCCATGGCGTAATAATTGAGAAGGAGACGGATTTGGTATAAGGGTTGCAGTTGGCGCGATCCCGTGGTCTCCCTGTGACATATCTTGAAATCAACATTTGCCAGAAACGAGATCCCTGCCTGCAACAGGCAGTCCCGCCACTCTACCCTCGGAATACCTCGGAGAGTGGCGGGACTGCCTCAAGACAAGCAGAGAAGGCTAATTAATCCTACCCGAACGGCTCTCCGGCGAGGAAAAAGTAGATGGTGTTTATGATGGGAATGATAAGTCTAAACCCATAAAAAATAAAAATTAGAAGAAAGAGAAAACCATAACGCTCCAAAAAGCTCATAAACTGATGGCTGCCTTCGCCTCTTCCTAAGAAAGCGAAAAGAACTTTTGAGCCGTCTAAGGGCGGGATAGGAACGAGATTAAAAACAGCGAGCAGGATGTTTAAATAAATGATCAAGCTAAAAAAAAGACTGATGGCCGAAGGCGCGAAATCGGTCGGCGCGAAAATCCTAAGAAGAATCCCGAAAACTCCGGCTAAAATAAGATTGCTTAGGGGGCCGGCAGCGGCGATTGTAGCGGCGCCTGTTCTAGGGTTTTTTAAGTTTAAAGGATTATAGGGCACGGGCTTAGCCCAACCAAAAACAAAGGAACCTCTGGTTAAAATATAAAGCCCAAGCGGCAAAAGAAAGGAGCCAAAAGGATCGAGGTGCCTCAAGGGATTCAAGGTAAGCCTCCCAGCCAAACGGGCTGTTGGATCGCCAAGACGTTCTGCCACATAGCCGTGAGAGACCTCATGCACCATCACCGAAAAAATAAGAACTATCAGCTGAAAAATTAAAATAAGGATTGAATCCATTTACAATAATCCTACTATAAAATAAGATGATGATGAATCTTGTCCCCGCACGCCAAACTTGCCCTCGTGGTGAAATGGACATCACATGTGGCTTCGAACCACAGGTTCCGGGTTCAATTCCTGGCGAGGGCACCATTGAGGAAATTGAGGGGATATAGAAAGATTGACAGTCTCGTTGCAAGATTGTAGTCTTTTCGCAGCTATTCAAAAAGAAAGGAAGGAGAGAAAATCATGCTGCGCTTATTGCTTGGAGGCGGAGGACACGCACCCGAACCAAGAAGAACTGTGTTTATTGAAGCGACGAAGGCTTTTCTTGGAAAAATCGTGGATCAGGTGCTCTTCATTCCATACGCTCTCGAGAACTACGACAGATACCTTGAGATAATCCGAGAGCTCGGCTTGGATGCCGGGTATCACCTTGAGGGGATTCATTTGAGCGAGAATCCGTTGGATGCGGTGACAGAGGCACAAGCCATCTACGTTGGCGGCGGAAACACGTTCCGACTCCTGCACACACTGCAGGAAAAACAACTCATGTCAACCATCAAGGCGAGAACACAAGATGGCCTGCCCTATATAGGTGTGAGCGCTGGAACCAACATCGTTTGTCCGACCATCGCCACCACGAACGACATGCCGATCGTGTGGCCTCAGGATCTACGCGCTCTTGATCTAGTTCCTTTTCAGATCAATCCGCATTTTGTCTCAGGCACCGCTCACTATATGGTAGACGGAATATTGGTTCCTTATGCAGGCGAAACAAGAGAGGATCGTTTGAAAGAGTACCACGAAATGAACGATCGGCCGATACTGGCCATGAGTGAGGGTTCTGTCTTGTGTGTTGAGGGGAAAACTGCTTCCCTCGTTGGCGATACAAGCTGGGCACGACTTTTCCGGAAGAGACAAGATCCTCAGGACTACACGCCGAGGGATAGCCTCGATTTTCTACTTAGCTAAAATCTCAAGCCATTGGCACGACTTCGGTCGTGCCTTTTTTTAACTATTGTTTACCCGCGCCAAATTCTACTCCAGCGAAGCAAACGATTCGGCTGGGAAAAGGAAATTCACATCAACTCAACGTCCTAAAAAGTTAAGAAATGGCGCAAGTAAGGTTTCGAGAAGCGAAGCCCCGGGCGGCGGCTGACTTTGGAAAGAGCGAAATTGAACGCATTTATCGGTCGTATAGTAGGGACTATTCGCGTCACTACAAACCTTAGTGCAGGAAGTTACGTCAAAACACCCGCCTTCAATAGGCGAAAAAGTATCGGTTGGCGGCGGCTGAATCGGAAGCGGCTCGGTCGGAGAAATTGGAGAAAATTGAGGAGGCGAGGTGACCCTGCTGAAGCACTCTTTTATCACCACTTGAACTTCTGGCGAAGGTTGGGAACCAAAAGATAAAGCTTTTACTTGTTCCTCGGTTAAACGCGCCTTCAAACACTCACTTACGAGCGGCGGAAAGTTTGGACTAAGTGAAGGCGCGACTCCGCTCGGAAAAGACGGCTGAGTTCCGCCTTGAGGAACGTTTTGAGTACCGAAACAGGCTTTCATTTTTTCGGCTATTTCAGAACCCGGCAATACACCGCTTCTCGCTTTCTCTAAGATATCCTCGCCTAAGCTATTTTTAAGACACGCGAGAACCTCGGGCGGCGCATTCTCAAGAATCCTTAATCCCTCAAGTTGTGGCCCCACCTCGGGCCGCATCATCTGCTCTCCCGGCCTAAACTCTTGAAAACAAGCCTTCATTTTTTCGCCAATCTCTGGAGTCAGCTGAAGTTCACCTATTTCAATCTTTTGAAAATCATCGCCTAGTTTGGCTTTGAGGCACTCTGAAACGCCAGGCGGCGCTGAACGGATAAAACCCTGTATGGCTTGGGGCGGCGGGCCGCCAGGCCCCACAAATCCGCCTTGAATACGCAAACTTTCAAAGCAAACCCGGAAAGTATCAGCCATTTGGGGCGTTGGCTCCAGTTTGCCGCTTCTTGCTTTTTCAAAATCGTCACCCAGTTTCTCTTTTAGACAGGAAATCACCTGGGGCGGCGCGTTTTTGAATACCTCTTGAGGATCGTGACGCCGGCCGAACCTCTCGAAACATTCCCTTACCCGCTCGCCAATCTGCGGCCCAGGCACGAGTTTTCCTGACTGGATATCTTCAATAATATTCGGCCCCAAACTGGTTTTAAGACACTCTGTAACTTCAGGCGGCGCCTGCTCAAGGCCGGCCCGCAAACGCACAAATCCCTGCTTGGCTCGCTCGAGTTCTTCTTTGGGAATCAAACCGTGTTCCTCTCCAAACTTGAAACACTCTTCTTGATGAGACGGATCATTACAGTATGATTCGCAGGCGCGGGGCGAGCTGCAGCCGCCAGGGCCCTTGCCGCCGAACTCACGAATTTTTTGAGCCTCATCGGATTTAATAAAACCAACCTTCTCTCCAAAGGCCAAACATTCTTCAAAGTGCCCGGACTCTCCGCAGTAAGCTTCGCAGGCTTCTTTGGATTTACATCCGCCAGGAGTCTCACCGCGATCCGAGAGCTCCTTGAGCTTCTTAAATTGTTCTTCGCTGGGAATCCTGTCTTCAAATCGGCGAACTTCGCCCGGTCTTGGAATCTCCGAGGGCGGCCCTTGAGTCAAGCCTGCGGTTTTCGCAAAGTTGAAACACTCTTCGGCGTGACTAAAATCTCCGCAGTAAGATATACAGGACTCCTTGGAATTACAGCTGCCGGGCATCTTGCCGCCGGACGCAAGATAGGATTGAATTTTTTTCGCTTCTTTGAAGTGCTCGTCCTCAAAATTATTTTGATCGGCCCACTTGAGACAGGCTTCTAAGTTATTAATTTCACTGCAGAAGGACTTGCAGCCTTCTGGAGTATTGCAGCCGCCAGGTCCGCCTACTTGAAGCACCCGCGAAAATTTCTTGGCCCGCTCAGCTTCGGTCTTATTCATAAGCCCGTGCTCCTCGGCGAATTTGATGCAGGCCGGCATATTAGTCGGCTCATCACAATAAGCTCGGCAGGTTTTTTCATCAATGCAATTACCGAGTTCTGGAACCGGGAACGTGATGCCGGCTGACTCCGCTTGCGCCTCCACAGAAGCAAATTCATCGGCTGGCGCGGCTTGGGCAAAAGCAAAATAAACCAAAAGAACGCCTAAAAAGGCAATGACCGATAAAACTATGGCGATCTTAAAATCTACATCCCTGGACATTTTAAAAAGCGCTACTCGGCAAAAGGATTTTTATAAACGCCTTCAATTGGATTAGGAACCGGATTGGCTTCGGGCAGTTTATCGCCGATCGGGTTTTTAGATTTCTCGTAAAGCTCACTGCCAAGACTTTGTGAGTTAGCGGGCGGAGAGGCCCCCCCAGGACCGATTGGCGCGCCGCCAGTTGAGGTCGGAGCCACTGACTTCTTATAAAAACCGAGGTACCAAATCAAAAAAATTACGAGGATCAGACCAATCGCGATCGGCAAAATTAGCTTTTTATTCATTAATTATATTATAAAACATTGCTGTCTCGATTTTGAAAAAGTTATCCACACGCCCGTTTCTTGTCCGCCCACCAGGAATCGAACCTGGAACCGTCTCCTTAAGAGGGAGCTGCTCTGCCAATTGAGCTATGGGCGGCCTCAATCTAGAGCCAGTTTACAACAGAATCAAAATTTTGTTAATAAAAATTGAAAGAAGTCTAAAAAATTTGTATAATATGGCGGCTAAATGGCTGCTATAAAACTCGAGACATCCTTAACCAGCCTCTTAAGTATAGGACCTCGGTTCGTGAATCGTTTAAGTAAACTCAATATCTTTACTGTTAAAGATCTCATTAGTCACTTCCCTTTCCGCTACGAGGACTTTTCGCAAATATATAAAATCAGCGAGCTTGAACCCGGGTCACAGGCTACAATTCAGGGAGTAATAAAAGAAATAAACTTTCGCCGAAGCTGGCGCCGCCGGATGATCGTGACCGAAGCCCTGATAAGTGATGACAGCGGCTCTATCCGCGCCGTCTGGTTCAATCAGCCATATATCAGAAATATTCTTAGGCCTGGACGACTCGTAAATTTGGCGGGTAAGGTGGCGCTCGACGAAGATGAAATTTATCTTTCCCACCCCACCTACGAAATGGTAAATAACGTAGGGAATCAAGAGACAAAGCACACTGGAAGGCTTGTGCCGATCTACCCAGAGACCGCTGGCCTCACCTCAAAAGGCCTGCGGTTTTTGATCCAGCCGATTTTAAAAAATTTGGAAAAAATCCCGGAGTTCCTGCCACAAGAGGTCCTTAAAAACGAACGCCTGCCGGAAATAAATAGGGCAATCAAAAATATTCACTTTCCGGAAGAGGTGAGGGACGCCGAAGCCGCTAAAAAAAGATTTGTTTTTGAAGATCTTTTTTTACTTCAACTCTCGAACCTCGAGCAGAAATTACGCCTAGCAAAAGAGAGGTCACCCGTGATCCAAACCGAAATCGAAAAACTCAAGAACACTCTGACAACCCTGCCTTTTGAACTCACGCTTTCTCAAAAAAAATCTCTCTGGGAAATTATCAAAGACCTGGGGAAGTCATCACCGATGAATCGCCTGCTTCAGGGCGATGTGGGATCCGGCAAGACTGTGGTAGCAACGCTTGCCGCGCAGATTACAAGCTCTGCGGGTTATCAGACTGCTTTTATGGCACCGACCGAGGTCTTGGCGCGTCAGCATTTTGAGACCTTGAAGAAAATATTTAACCGAATAGAAAGAAACGAAGAGCCTGTAACCGCCCTCTTAACGGCGAATAGCAATAAAATCTTCTATGAAACCGATGTGGAGACTGAAGTTAAAAAGGCGGAACTCCAAAGAAAGATAGCAAGCGGTGAAATTAAAATTGCGATCGGAACTCAAGCCCTAATACAGAAATCAATAACTTTTCAAAATCTCGGCCTAGTAATAGTTGACGAACAACATAGATTTGGCGTGGAGCAGCGCGCGGCCCTTGGCCGAAGCTCGGCGGGAATCGTTCCTCACCTTCTATCAATGAGCGCCACTCCTATCCCCCGCACTTTGATGCTCACTATCTTCGGTGATCTAGATATTTCAACGATCACCGAGTTGCCCTCTGGCCGAAAAAAAATAATCACCAAAGTCGTGCTGCCAGCCGAGCGAAATAATGCTTATAGTTTCATCCGCGAAGAAGTACTTAAAGGACGGCAGGTTTTCGTAATTTGCCCGCGCATCGCCGCCCCCGAAAATAGCAATCTAACGACGTCCGACGTCGTTAAGTTGGAACTTAAAAATGTTACCGAGGAGTACGAAAAGTTATCAAAAAAAATCTTTCCTGATTTAAAAGTGACGATGCTCCACGGTCAAATGAAGCCAAAGGAAAAAGAAAAGGTGATGGCTGATTTCCGCGACCGCAAAATTGATATCCTGGTATCTACCTCTGTAATAGAAGTCGGCGTGGATGTGCCTAACGCCGTAATAATGATGATCGAGGGAAGCGAACGATTCGGCTTGGCCCAACTCTATCAATTCCGCGGCCGCGTGGGACGCGGCGAGCACCAGTCATACTGTTTTCTCTTTACAGATTCTACAGGCGATGCCACAAAAAAACGCCTCAAGGCAATCCTCGAGGCGAAGAATGGATTTGAGCTCGCGGAGAATGACCTCGCGATCCGCGGCCCAGGGCAATTTTTAGGCGAGAGCCAGTCCGGCATGCCCGACCTCGCGATGGAGGGATTAAAAAACATGGAGCTCGTGAAGGAGAGCCGGGAGGCGGCTATCCAACTAATCCGGAAGGACCCAGTTCTAAAAAATTATCCCCTGCTCAAGGCAAAACTCAATAAATTCCAAAAAACGATCCACTTGGAATAAATTACGCACTGACCATACCTTCACTAAGATTATACCGCAATTGTGTTATAATCGTAGTAAAATAAAAATATAAAATAATGAAAACATCTAGGGTAATTGAAAAGGTTTTAGAAATTCTTCAGGGCGGCGCAGAGGCGACAGTAGAAATTTTTGATGTCATGACCTCGGGCTACGGGGAGTCACGGCGAAAGATATCGCGTGACCGGCAAAAATTTTACAACCTTCTGAATTATTTAAAAAAACAGGGGTTTGTAGAAAGTAAAAAACGAGAAAAAAAGTCGGTCTGGAAAATTACAGCTAAGGGGCGGGAGAAATTAGATTTATTAAAAGAGAGGAACTTATACTCAAAGGAGAACGCTCAATATGAAGAAGGAAAAAGCGATTCTAATTTCAAAATAATTGTCTATGATATTCCAGTTAACGAAGGAAATAAAAAGAGGGACTGGCTCCGCGCGGCGCTTAAAAATTTAGGATTCACTATGCTCCAGAAAAGCGTATGGGTCGGGAAAAAGAAAATCCCCGAAGAATTCTTAAACGATCTTAACCAAAGGAAAATGCTTAAATATGTCCAGATTCTCGAAGTTGCCCGCACAGGAACTCT
>JACOXZ010000009.1 GCA_016182105.1 Candidatus Liptonbacteria bacterium
AGCAGGCAAAGGCAACCCATCAAAGACGACCCCAGCGGAAAGCCAACCACTCAAAAAATCAGAACAGGCAGAAGCCAAAAAGAAAGAAAGCGACATCTGGGACATCCCGACGTTTTTGAGGAAGAAGAGAAAGTAGGAAAGTTTTCCACAATATAGCCTTGCTTTATTTTTTGTATACCCCATAATTATGGTAGTCCCTTTAGAGTTGCCGCCGAAGCCTGAAGATTACCGGCCTACCCATGGCGCACGGGACTTCAGTTTTTCTGTATTAAGTTATGAGGCAAAAGGAATAAAGATGTTGGTAACAACAAGCGTTATCAAGGCTTACTTCCCAAGTTTCATTTAACTGTTTTACAGAAAGATTCGGCGGCAACCGCCTAAGGGGACTTTTTATTTTTTTGATTTACTTAAAAATGTGGTAATGTATAAATAATGTTCATTAATTTCTCTATCTTATTAATATCTCTTCTTATCATTGTCGGCATATTTGTTGTAATCTTTCTCCGCCGGCCCAAAGAGAAGACGCAGGTTTTAGAATTCGCGGAGAAGATGATCGGCGACCTCGACAGGCGTCTTGAGGCCATGCAGAAGGCGATTGACGAGCGAATAAAGGAGACAAGCGAAACCACTTCCAAGGTCTCTGAGCGCGCCTACGGCCATGTGGCTGATTTTTCAAAAGGCATAACTTCACTCGAAGAAAAATTTAAACAGCTTCACGAAAAAGTCGATAAGGTCACCTCTTTTCAGGATTTATTCAAAACTCCGAAGACAACTGGCAAGTGGGGTGAGGCCCAACTTAACCATTTATTAGGGGAGTACTTTCCGCGCGAGATTTGGGAAGCCCAACATTACTTTTCCAATGGAGAAGCGGTTGATGCAGTAGTAAAGCTTCCCAATAAAAAGTTTTTACCGATAGACTCTAAGCTTAACTTTGTTAGTTTTGAAAAGATGGTTAGTTCCTCTGGCGAAGAGAGAGAGGGGTTTACAAGAGATTTTGTCCGGGCAGTTAAAGAAGAAATAGAAAAAATCGCAACTAAATACATTAATCCTCACGAAGGAACAACCGATTTGGCTATAATGTTTATCTCGGCAGAGAGCGTTTACTATGAGATCGTTAATGCTTTAAAAGACGAAGATTTAACCACTCATGCTTGGCGCAGGAAAGTTGTCTTGGCTTCGCCGAACACTCTTTATATTGTGCTTTCGACTTTGCAACACTGGTTTGGCGAAATGGCCGTTAGGAAGGATATCGGGGAGATGATAAGCCGTTTAGAAGGGATAAAGAAGGATGCTATTAGACTGCAGGGGGAATTTAAGAAGCTGGGTAAACATCTTGGGGATGCCGGTAAGACCTACGGAGAATTTGACCATCGCTTAAGTTTATTAACAGATCGTGTACAGCGCGTTATTAAAACCGGTGAGGAATTTAAGGAAATCGAAGAACCCAGAGCAAGGTCAAGGCTTCTTGAGTGAGGATTTTTTCTTCGAAATCTCAATAAATTTTCGGTATCGGAAACGAGAAGGCGTCCGATAAGCCGGACGCCCTTTTCGATTTCCGATTTTCGCGTAGTTTTTCACTTATGATTATTCTACTATGATTATACCGCAATTGCGGTATAATCATAGTGACGAGTTACTCGACGACGATAGTGCCGAAGGCAGTAGGGTTCAAATGGTCGTGGTATTTCCAGGAGCCGTTTATGTCGAGGGCAAACGACCAGGACTCGCCCGGCTTGATCCCCGCGCAGGCGTCAAAGGTGCTCCCAATACAGCCGCCAGTTGTGGGGTAGACCTTGTGCGTCGGATGCAGAGCTGAGGCCGGCCACATTTCTTTTGAGGACTGGTTTGCGAATGTCACTGAGTCGCCTTTTTTGATGGTTACGGTTTGCGGCGAGAATCCCTGACCGTTGTAATTTACGGTCTCGGTTTTAGGGGTTGGCATTGTCGACGGCGGCGTCGGCGGAGTTGGCTCTGGCGGCGTTGCAGCTGGTTCGGTCGTCGGTGCCCCGTAATTTATTGTCGGGGCCTCTGTTTGGGATTGGAAAAGGGCGTAGCCGACGAGCACCACTACGACAACTATGATGAAGACGAGCAAAATTTTAGTTGCGCCTTTCATAATTTTTTACTTTTTCATCTTGAACTCGACCTTTGCTTGGGCTAACTCCAGTGCAATTTTTCTGGGGTTTTCTTTGGTTTTAAGAGCTTTTTTGATAACCGTCTCTGTGGCCTTCCGGATTTTACTCTCCACTAGCTTAAACATTTCTTCCGCCGTCATTCCCCGATACTCGGCATAAGAGGAAATCACGCCTCCGGCATTGGCCACGAAATCAGGCACGATCAGTATGCCTTTCGCGTGGAGTTCTTGTTCAATTTCCTCGCGCATCGGGATATTTGCAGCCTCAACAATGATTTTAGCCGAGATTTTGTCTTTGTTGCTTTGATTAATAATATCAGTCACAGAAGAGGGGATAAGAATATCAACTTCAAGACCCCAGAAATCGTGGGTCTCAATCTGGTTTGCTTGCGGATATTCGCTTAATCGTTTTTTTTCGCTGATTAATTTTTGAATAAACTCCCCATCCAAACCATTTTTGTCAAAGATCGCGTTTTTACTATCAGCTAGGGCCACAACTTTAGCACCCATCTCGGTCAAGAATTTAAAGGTAAAAGTCGCCACATTGCCAAAACCGTGGATAGCGCAAGTCGCGCCTTGGATATTGAGGCCCAAGAGGCGGAGAGCCACCTCAGTGGACTTGGCTACGCCAAAGCCAGTGCTTCCGAGCTCATGAGGCAAGCCGCATTTTTTGCCGGACTTGGACTCAAGACAGAAATCAGCCGGTTTCCCGGTTGCAGAGCGTGAGTCGCCTGTAGCCTCCACAAACCACCGCATCTCGCGCTCGCCGGTCTGGACATCCGGTCCGGCTATATATTTTTTTGGGATCAGGGGTTTGAGGAGGCGGGCAAAACTTTGGACATATTGTTTTTTTAATTCCTCGGAGCCGCCTCCCCACCGGATTCCGGCTTTGGCTCCGCCAAAAGGAATACCAGCCAAAGCGTTTTTCCAGGTCATGGTTCGGGCGAGGCGAAAAACTTCTCCCAAGGAGACATTAGGTGTCATCCTAAGTCCGCCCTTGCCTGGCCCTAAAATAGTATTGTCAATCACTAAAAATCCTTCCATCTTAAGCTTGGGGTCGTAGACTTCTATGGCATATTCGGGCCCGAATTCATCTTTAGTCATTACGAAGTTAGTTTATTATACATCGGGAAATCGCAAAATAAAAAACCGCCCCGAGTTTATGGTTCGACAATGCTCACCATCATGAGCCTGTTGAATGATCGAACTGGCGGTTTTTTATAAAATATTTATTAAACCATTTTCTGGTGCGTGTCAGGGCTTTTCATGCAGCAGTCTTTGACCATCTTTCCGGAGCCGCAGGCGCATTTTTCATCGGCAATTTCGCCGGCCTGCTCGCCACCGCAGCACATATAAAACATCTTACCTGAACCGCAGGGGCAAGGGTTCATTAATACCCCCATTTTTTGCTTCACTATTTCTGGTGCCATCGCCATATTTTTACAATAAAGTTTTGTTTTCCGACCTTTATGGGGTCCCGCCGTTTGTCTTTGACCAGATGCTCACTCCATTCGGCTCAATGCCCACAGGGATCTTCGCGATTTCCATGTCAGTTGAAGTATCGATTATAGAAAGATCTCCAGAGAGGAGATTCGTCACATAAACAAACTTGCCGTCTTTGGAGACGACGACGCCATGTGGCCCTTGTCCTGCCTTAATTTCTTTTACTACAGAGACTGCATCAAGGTCTATTTTATAGACCAAGCTGCCTGCGGGTTTTCCAAAATAGTAGCCCTGGTCAGCGAGGTAGATAAATTTAGAATCAGGCGTGGGATACATCTGTATCGGTCCCTTAGCGCTCTCTCCTAATTCTATATATTTCACGAGCTTGCTCTCCGCGCTGAAAAGCGCGAGTTCCTTGGTGTCGTATAAGGATGCAAAAGTAAAAGCGCCGTTCGGCGTCACACCTACCTGCACAGCTTGGCCCTTGAGATTCCCGACTGCTAGGGTATCAAATATGGTGTCCAAAAATCCGATACCTTTACCCTTGAGGAGCGCGATATAGGCAGTTTGGCCTCTGGGATCGATTCTTAGGCCGTGGGGCTCGCTGCCTTTGGGCGCCTCGATTTTCTTCAGCACCTTGTAGGTCTTCGCGTCAATTTTATAGATTGCGCCTTCCGTTTGGGCTGTCACATAGGCAGTGGCGCTGTCAGGCGTCAAGGCCACATGGGCGAGGTGGAGGCCGGGAGAGAGTTCTATGCGGTTAATGATAAAATCAGTCCCTGGGTCAATCACTATCACTTGATCCGGCTCCGCGCCTTCTCCACCGTTGGCTCTTGCGCGGTTTATAAGAAAAGCCCCGTGGTCCTGGTGCATCCCCGCATTTGCAGTTACCCAGACGGTCTTGCCGTCAGGCGCGACTTGAACATTGTGCGGCATAAAAGCCAAAAGTCCGCCTTCGTGCGTGACGCCGAGGTCAATGGTTTTTATAACTGCTCGTTTTTCCGCGTCAACGACCGCGATCTTACCCTCCCCTTCCACTGCCACATAAATCTTCTCATTCGGCGTTGGTTTGCGGGAAGTGACCGCGATTACGGCGACAATAGCTATAACAATCAAAACGACAATGATTACTTTTTTCATTGGATCTTTGAATTATACCAGAAAACAAAAACTGGTCGCCTCAGGCGACCAGTTTTTTGGTTTATTGCGGATTTATCGCGCTGTGCAGCACTTACACGCGCCTTCCATAAGCATCATTGCGCCCACAGCCGCAACCAATATCGGCCAGGTGGTCGCGACGAATCCCATCGAGACCCAGCCCAAGTTCCCAAAAAGGAAATCAAGCCCGAAGAGGAGAACGAGTAGGGGAATCACTTTATGGTGCGGGCACTTGCACGTCATCCCGCCTTTCATTTTTTCGTCCATCATCATGTTTTTTAAAAAATTAGAATATTTTTATTACCCCGACCTTTTCTTAATATTAAACATTGTTCCTCCAGTTTCACCGCGCGAGGATGGCGGCTACAGGTTCACTGCGCCTGGTTCGGTCACGTCCGCGCTTACGGTAACGATCATCATCACAGGTTCGCCGCCCACAGAGTCCTTCGCTGGCTTGTCCAACGCCCTGTCAAAGGCGCCGTCTCCGTCGTCGAGGTGGAGCATGGCGTAGAGCGTCTCGCCGTCAGAGGTCGCGCGCAGGAGAGCAATCGGCGCGAGGTTCTTCGTTTCTCCTGCCGGAACGAGGCCGCTTGCGCCCAAAATCTTTCCGGGCGCGCCCAAGACATCTTCGTGGATCACCACAAAGCCGGGTTTCTCGAGGCGCGCGACCGCAACCGAGAAGGTTTTGGACGGCGCTTGCTCCGCAACATAAATCGCATTCTTGCCTATAATGAGGCCGGATGAGTCGCCGTTAGTGTCAGGTTGTCTCCCACCGCCCCCAAAGAAAAGCGCTACTCCGGCAATGACCGCAATGATGACCCCGACGATAAGAAATGTTTTGGTATTCATACCGTTAAAGATACGGAAACGCCCGTATAATGCAACAACCCCCGCAGAGCGAGGGTTGTGTTCGATTCTCTCGGTATAGTCGTTATTCGGCCCAGTAGACGAAGGTGAACACCTTCTCTCCTTTGCCGAGGTCGCGCCCGTAGAGGGACGGACGGCCCCTGCCATCGCGTTTCAATACCTGGCCCCACTCACTCTGGTCAGAGACATCCGCGCCTGGCGCAAGACGACCGCTCTTGCCCGGGCCCGTCGGAGCTGAGGCAAGGAGCGTAGTGTAGCTGTCTAGATGCGCGTAGATAATCCCGAGTTGGTCATAGTCGTGCTGGTTCGGATGCAAGTTAGACGGCGGTCCATCTGGATTCGACGTGTAGTCCATGCAGGTACCGAGGTTCGCATTCGAGAAGTTCACGTCCTGGTGGTTGAGGCCGAAGGTGTGGCCCACCTCCTGGCACATCACAAACTGCCGCCATGACGGTGTGTTGTACGGCGCAGAGTTAAAGTACGTGTCGTTCATTTTCGAAACACCCTGCGCAATGTGATTGTTCGAATCAATCCAGATCTGCGCTAACCCGAGCCAGCCGTTGTAACCGTATGTCTTGTTACAGACCTCCACTCGTCCGGCCGTCGGCCGACAGTTCCCTTTCGATTGCCCAGCGACGACCGTGGTGTCTAACACTGAAGACACGCTCCAATCGGTCGAGGCAGTCGCGAGATGCGAATCCCACGTAGCAGAGACGTTGTCGCCGAGCTTGACCGTAAACGGATTCGACGTCCGCGCCCAGTGGTATGGACCCCACGAGTGGCTCGCGTACGTGACCGCCCCAATCGCAACAACCGCTACGAGCGCTACGAGACCTGCCATCTTCACGCGAGAGTTTGAAAACATAAATTTAGTTAGTCAGCAAGAACTTTATTTTTCGACCTTGACTTAGGTATAAGTGTACCATATCTCCAAAAATGCTTACAAATCTTGCCAAACCGGGCTGGGCCGCATTTGTCTCGGAGTTAAAGCTTGGTGGTACCTCTTACTGGGCGCTTAGTGATATCTGGCGATACGCCGGCCTTTAGTGCGGTCATAACACCCACAGCCTCTAAATAATTATCAACAAGAAATAATTTATTACTTTTGAAAGGTAATTTTTGTAAGTCATTTTGCATCAGATTTTTGTTTCCTTTTACGGCAATCAATGGGATATTATTTTCCAGACATGCGAGCGTGGGCAAACCAATACAACCGTCCGGGATAATAACGCAAGATACATCCTCAAGAGTGATGCCCTTGGTTGGCTCGACTATTCGAGGGGAACGATGCAGTCCCTTTAAAACGCAATGAAGACTTGTAGTTGAGTCGGATTCGGGGGCCTTTCTTGGGTCAACAATTCCGAGTTTTATGTCCATAATTTCACTCGAAGTCATCATTGGGGCATGGGCGCAAGGGATATTAAATGTTTCTGAAATACTATGTGTTATCATTGCTTCTATCCCGCCCCATGGGTTTACCATACTATCGCTATCGGTAGAAAAATATTCTTTGTGAAAATCGTCAGGGACTTTTATAAAAGTAGATAATGCGATTGCGTCATAATCATTTTTAAATCTTTCAATTGCCGTAAAAAGTTTCTCGAGCCCGTCTACTTCTCCTATGGCCCTCCCCGATTCCGAATATCGGGAAGTGCTTTCAATCAAATTTTCCATCTCATATACATCGCAATCCATGCCCAAGGTAATTCTAGCCGATGAAACTGCATTAATAATCTGTTCATTAAAAAAGCGTTCTTGATGTTTGTCCATTAACATCAACACTCTGTTTGACCGCACTCTTTGCAATCCAACTTTTCCAAGCAAAAACTTCGATAGTATGCCTCCTTCCACGTACGCAGTATTATCTGTCATTTCATTGAAGTCGGCGGCATTCACCACATTCGGATGGGTTATAAGAATATCACTCGCGGCC
>JACOXZ010000021.1 GCA_016182105.1 Candidatus Liptonbacteria bacterium
CTTTTTGGCTTCTGCCTGTTCTGATTTTTTGTTTTGTTTTCTTTCCGCTGGGGGCGTCTTTGATGGGTTGCCTTTGCCTGCTCCTGCTTCTTCAAGCCGCGGCTGACTCATAATCGGAGAACTCCCCAAAAAACCCTGCTTACTGCTTTCTCTTTCCCTAAAGCTTGATCCGAAAAGCGAGCTTGTTGGCACACCGCCCTCAAAACCCGTAGCGATCAAAGTGACTTTAAGCTGATTCGCGCGAAGGTGCCGGTCATAGTAGGCTCCGAAGATGATTCGCGCGCTCGGGTCTGCGATTTGGGCCACCATCTTTGCCACTTCATTAATATCATTCATTCCCAATTTGCGGCTGCCCGAGATCCCGAGAAGTATGCCTCTTGCGCCTTCAACGCTCGTTTCAAGGAGTGGTGAGTTCAAGGCCTGATTTACGGCATTTGCGGCCCTGCCTTCGCCGCTCCCAATGCCCAAGCCCACAATAGCCGAGCCCGCATCCTGAACCACGCTTCGCACATCCGCAAAATCAACGTTGATGAGCCCTGGAGTCACAATAAGCTCCACAATGCCCCGCAGGGCGTTCTTCAACACATCGTCAATAGCCTCAAAAGCTTCAATTATAGGCGTTTCTTTGCTTATAATGCTGAAAATTCGGTCATTGGGGATCACGACCAAGGCGTCAACTTTATCCTTGAGTTTAAGAAGGCCTTCTTGGGCAATGCGGCTCCTCTGGCTGCCCTCAAAAGTAAAGGGTTTGGTCACAAAAGCCAGAGCTAAAGCGCCGATTTGCTTAGCCACCTCGGCTACGATCGGCGCGGCGCCTGTGCCAGTGCCTCCGCCCAAGCCCGCCGCGATAAAAACGAGGTCAGCGCCCTCAAGGGCTTCTGCAATGTCCGAACGGTTTTCCTCGGCTGCTTGCCTGCCCAAATCAGGGTTCATGCCAGTGCCGAGTCCGCGAGTAAGATTCCGGCCGATATAGATTTTCCGGCGGGCCACGCATTGGTCCAGGTCCTGATGATCGGTGTTAATCGCCACAAAATCAACGCCTCTCGAAAAATCTTTAATCATTCTTGTCACGGCGTTCCCGCCGCCTCCGCCGATACCCACCACCTTAATATTGGCGGAGGGTAGTTTATCGCGATTGTTTCTTTTTCTTTTTTTCATCCCGTTAGAGATAGGAAACGCTGCGCGTTTCCGTTAATTGCACGCATGACTAGTGCGCCTCGTTTATTGATGTTTTCATGGATGTAAATTTCATACATAGATGGGTTATCTCTAACGGGATTCATCATATTTTAAGGATTAAAGTAGCGTAGAAGGTTCCTCAGTTTAAATCCGGACGAGGGAACGGCGGGCTTCCATCTCTCCTCGTCAGATCCGCCAAGAGCCAAGCCCAAGGCTCCGGCGAATTCCGGATCTTCAAATGATTCGGAGAGCTTGGGAGACTCGATCACCCACTCCTCTCTTAGTGGCGAACCGATCTGGCTTGAAAGTTTCAATTTCTGCATGGCAAGGTCTGTAATCCCTGGCATCTTCGCTCCTCCGCCAACTAGTACTGCGCCTCCGGCCAACTGCCCAGCCTTGCCTAGGGTCTTAAGCTCATTATTAACAAACTCAAAAATTTCCGCAAGTCTGATTTCAATGATCTCGGCAATGTATCGCCTCTGGGGCGTCCCTTTGACTTCCGGAGAGAATTTCCTGAGGTCAACCAATTCCTTTGAACTTATTTCTCTTGCGACTGCGCAGCCGACATCTAGTTTCAGATCTTCAGCGGCACTCACAGGAATTTTTAAGGCAATGGCTAAATCATTAGAAACATTCCCCGCGCCAAACGGAAATTTGGCAACGCCAATCAGTTTGTTCTCTTCATAAACGCTAAGGCCGGTCGTGCCAGCGCCGATATCAATCAGAGCCACTCCTAAATCTTTTTGTTTTTTGCTCAAAACCGCGCGGCTCGCGACAATGGGCCCGAAAAACATCCCAGCCAAGCGGCCGCCTGAAAGTTCAATTACTCTCGTCAAGTTTTTAATATGGGGACTAAAGGCGTCAATGATGAGACTTACTACCTCTAGGCGGCTCCCGGAGAGACCTAAGGGGTCGATAACATCGCCAATGCCATCAATAATGAATTCACGGGTGACGTTGTGGATAATCGTGCGGTTAGCGACCAAATTCACGGCTTGGCTCGCTCTGATCGCCCTATCTATATCATCTTGATAGATTTCATTATCAGCACGGGAAACTGCGACAATCCCGCGTGAACTCTGGGCTTTAACCTGGGTGCTCCCAATACTTACATAGATGTTTTTAAGGGCTGATTTATAAAGCTTTTTTACCTCAAAAAGGGCGCGGCCAACAACTTGTGATGCCTCCCTCAAGTCCACGATCGCGCCCCGTCTTAAACCCAAGGAGGGTTGCTTAAAAATAAGGCGCAAAGCCGGCCTGCCTCCCCTATTCTCAGCCAAAACCACTTTAACCCAAGAGGTGCCAATATCTAAGCCCAGAAGCAAATTTGACGCCATATCTTTTTCTCTATTTTTTCCATCTCTATCATATCACGTTCTTTTTCATGACTAAAGCCCAAAAGATGGTGAAGGCCGTGGAGAAACAAAAAGGTGAGCCGCTCGAAATCGCGGGGTTTAAGGTCCCAATTCAAATAAATCTCGCCGAGGCTGTTTTTTATTTTTAAAGAAGGTGGCAGGGGGAAATCTTCCGGTTCTCTAAAAGCCAGGACATCAAACTTTTTATCTTTATTTTCTTTAAGCGAGGCCCGGCCTTTAGGCAAGGCTCCCGCCAGTGGGCGAGGCTCGTCCCCAGGGGGGCGGCGCCCCGATAGGGCGGCCATTTCTTTCCCGCTTGCGAGAATCACCTCGAAAATTGGTTTTTTTAAATTTCTTCTTCGGCGAGACGGAAAAGAATTAAAAAAGGCCCGTAAGGCCAGTTCACCAATTTTTTGGAGTCTATATCTTTGAACCTTTTGACCCTGGCTTTTCCTCATTCCCCGGACGAACCCAGCTTTTCTTTAATAATCTCGCTAACCATTCGGCTCTCGACCCGGCCTTTCATTTTCTTCATCGCCTCCTTCATCACAGAGCCAAAATCTTTTTGTACTTGTCCCGAGGCTATTATCTCTTCTACTTCTTTTTCGATTGTTTCGCGTGGCAGCTCTTCGGGCAAGTAATTGCTCACGATTACGATCTCGGTTTCTTCTTTTTGAACCAAATCTCTCCTATTGCCTTTTTTAAAGAGTCCAATGGCTTCTTTTCTCTTTTTAGCCTCTTTACTTAAAACCTCAAGAACTTCTTCCTCGGTCAAGGGCAAATCTTTGCCCTGGCTTCTTTTTTCAATTTCGCGATTATGGATCTGGGCGAGAAGGAAACGCAAAACGTCGGTCTTGGTCTTTTCTCCAGCTTTAAGGGCTGACTTGAGGTCATCTTGGAGCCTTGCATGCAGAGACGGCATTAAATTTAAATTAAACCGAGCTTTCTTAGGCGCTCGATTTCAGTTTTTTTATTCGCCCTATGAATCGCGGAGAGTCTCTTTTTTCTCTTGTTTACGGCGCGGTCTCGAAAGCGCCGCTTTTTGGCCTCTTTTAAAATCCCGCTTTGCTTTATCTTCCGCGAAAACCGGAAAAGCAGAAGACCCGGGGATTCTCCCTCATTTTTTCTTACGCCAACCATTTTATTTTTTAATACTTAATTTTTCGGCCATCTCTTTTAAAGACTCGCTGGGCGGGTTATTCACGAGCCCCTGGACCGCTTTGCCGCCGTCACTAGAAAAGCGGGGCAAGATGTGGACGTGAAGATGATCAACTTCTTGACCAGCTGCGCGACCCTGGTTCACGCCTACGGTAAAACCCTCTGGATGAAGGACTTCTAGAATCCGTTTCTCTACTGCTTTCACTGCTCCAAGGAGCGGCCCGAAGTCTTTTTCTTCTAGATCCAAGAGGCTTGCGGAGTGCGATTTAGGAATAACTATCGTGTGGCCAGGCGCTCGAGGGTGAATATCTAGAAAAGCGAGGGTTCTCTCATCTTCATAGATAATCCAGGCTGAAATCTCTTTACTCGTTATAGAACAAAAGAGACACATCCTGAGCTTAGCGTGAGCGCTTTTGAATCTCGGCTACCATCTTAGAGAAAACAACTGTTTCTTGCAAGCCGGTCTTAAGGTCGCGGATAATGACGCTCCCTTCATAAATTTCTTTTTGACCGAAAATCAGGGCGAGCTTCATGCCCTGTTTATCGGCGATTTTAAGCTGCGACTCCATTGATTCTTTGCCCAAGGCTTCGTAAACCGGGACACCGGCGACTCTAAGCTGTTCGATAAGTTTCAAGGATTTTTTTTTGGCAAAGTCCCCGACATGGATCAAAAAAACTTTTTTGGAGTTTCTCATTGAGAGCTTAACCTCCTGGACCTTCATAACCTCGAGGATCGGCTCGAAACTTAGGGCGGCACCCACTGCCGGCGTGATGCGACCGCCCAAGAGTTCAAACAGATAGTCATAGCGTCCGCCGGAGGAGAGACTGAGCGGAGAGGCCGCAGGGTTTCCTTCATTCTTCTCCAAAGAAAACTCAAAAATAGTCCGGTTGGAGAATTCGTGATCTAGCATGAGCCGGTTCTCTATTGTATAAGGGATTTCTAGCTCATCAAGATATTCGAGGACTGACTTTAGGTGGGCGACGCAGGTCACGCAAAGTTTATCCAAGAAATTGGGCGACTCATTGTTTAGCTTCTCGCACTCTTTGTCGTCGCAGAATAGAACCTTCAAGGGGTTCGTCTCAAGATGCCCGATACAGGCGCCGCAGAGATCTTTCTCGTAGCGCTTATAATAATTTTTGAGCTGACGCTTGTAAATCGGCCGGCAAATTCGGCAGCCAGCCGAGTTGATTTTTAAAACGAGGTCTTTGATTTTTAAATTTTGGAGAATCCGATCGCAAAGCAAAATTATCTGAGCGTCATAGATGGGATCGCTCGGGCCGCCGATAATTTCAAAACCGGCTTCTAAGTTTTGTCGGTAACGCTTCCCGCGCCTGCTCACATCTTTAAAGACCGGGCCTTGATAGAAAAGTTTTTGGGGTTGACTTGTTCTCCCCAAATTGTGCTCAAGGTAGGCTCTCGCGACCGAGAGCCGGCCTTCGGGCCGGAGATTTAAAGAACCACCACTTTTGGTTTTTAAAAAATAGATCTCTTTTTGAAAATCTCCCGCCTCTCCTCCGGCGGCTCGCTCAAAAAGCGCTGTCGGTTCAATTACCGAAGTATCGATACGGTTGAAATTATAAAAATCAGCGAGATCGCTTATGACTTTTTCAATCCTTTGAAGACAATGTTGATCGGAGGGCAGTATATCGCGCATCCCAGAGGGCGCTTTAAGAAACCTTGACGAATCTTGAGTTTTAACTTTCATCCCGTTAGAAAATTAAAACCCGCGCTTTGCGACCACTCAAGCGATCACTGGTGAAATTGATCGTTTGGTATTGATACATCGTGATTATTAATTTTCTAACGGGATCATGAGAAGTCTAGAATTAGTAGGCTGGCGCGGTAAAAGCCTGGACCTTCGTAATCGGCCAGAGTCTTAACCTAACAAGACCGACAATTTCCTTGGAGCTCAAAAAACCCCAGCTTCTAGAGTCGAAACTATAGAGCCGGTTATCGCCTAGGACAAAATACTGATTTTCTGCCAAGGTTAATTGAATATCGCCGGCGGTTTTCACATTCGTCGGCAGATAATCTTCATCTAGAAGAAAACCTTCCGGATTATCTTGATTCGTGATCTTTACGCTGCCGTCTTTAATTCCTATTTTTTCGCCTGGGAGCCCGATGATCCGTTTAATAAAATAAGTTGACTCATTGTTGGGGTAGTGAAAAACCGCCACCTCGCCCCTTTCAGGCGACCGGAAGCGATAAGTAATTTCATCAATTAGAAGATAGTCTCCGTCAGTGAAGTTCGGAACCATGCTCTCTCCGCTTACAAGGAACGGCTGAATCAAGAAGTTCCTTATCAAAAAAACAGCGGCGACGGCAACGACCGCGACCTCCAAAACATCGAGAACTGAAGCAAAAAACCGGCGCAACATGGAAACTAGAGCCCATTATAGGTGGATAGTTTATAATAATCAAGCCCCGTCACCTTAGAAAGATTTCGTTTTTCACAACGCTTTTCGCCAAAACACGGTTTCTCCTTTTAAAAATCTAATTTGTGAATGAAAGATGTCATCTCAAGAAAAATAGAAATTGTGGTCGGTTTAGGCAATCCTGGAGACGCCTACAAATACACCTATCATAACCTCGGATTTTTGGCCCTCGAGTACCTAGCTCTAAAAATTAAAAAAGAAACAGGTTTTGACTTAAAATTTAAAACTTCAAAATCAAAAAAATTCAGCCACGCTAAGGCTTGTGGAATTATATTCCTGAAACCGCTTACCTTTATGAACGAGGTAGGACAGGCGGTCAAAACGGCCTTAAAATTTTTTAAAATCCCGAAAGAAAAAATGCTTGTGATTCATGACGAAAGCGACCTTAATCTCGGCGACTATAGATTCTCTTTTAACCGGGGTTCAGCCGGTCACCGCGGGGTGGAGTCAATTATTAAAGAAATCGGCTCTAAAAGCTTCGTGAGGCTTCGAATCGGCGTGAGGCATAAAGAAAGTAAAAGTATAAGAATGCCGGCTCTAAGATTTATCTTAAAAAAAATCAGCCCGCTCGACCGGAAAATCCTTTATTCGGTCTTGGGCGCGGCAATGGAGAAGCTCGCGGTGAATGAGAAACCCTGAAGACTGGTTTTGATGTTAGTAATTGGGAGGTCTACATTCTCAAATTGAGAGTCTTCTTTAAGACTCGTTTTGAAGTTCAAAATTTTATCGGTTGCGGCCGCCTCGCCAGTCAAGGTAAGCGGACTGCCAAAAGAGGAAAAGCTAAACTGAGTTAAATTGATACTGTTTGCCTCTAAAAGTTTTTTGAGCTTATCTAGAAACTTACCCTTGGACTTTACCTGGCTTTGAATATTCTTGATTAAGACAATTGATCGATTAAAGTCCGAGGCGCGATCGGTTAAATCTTTGAATTCTTTTGATTGCTCTTCGCTTAATTGGAATTTAGGCTGGCTCTCAAGAGACCCTTGAATTTCTATGAGAAAAAGATTAACGCCGCCGAGAACAATAATTAAAATTCCTAAAACCACCAGAGAGGCTGCTCTCCAGAATCGGAGAAAACCTATGATCTGCTCCCTTCGAAACTCTTCCTGGGTCCCGACCTTCGTGAGACTTACGTCCTTATCCTCTCTTCTTGAAACAAGACCCCGTAAACTGCTTCCTACTGCCATAAACCACTCGGTATCCACCGCCTGTTCGATGTTTAGCTTCAGGTCTTTAACCTGCAGCGGAAAATTGTCCCTGACGATTTTTATCACCTCGTCTTTAAGCCCCAAGGTAATCAAGAAAAGCTCTGTGACCGGCTCTGGCCAATGCTGGACGTAAAAATTTAAGACCCGATGGAGCACGCCGTAGAACGATAAAATCCAAGGCGTTATTGTCTAAGCTGATAACGGCATAGGGCTTCAAGGAATCAAAGCCGATCGCCAGTTTCCGGATAAGCCGAGAAAGGGCAAAGGAACGCGATTCAATAGCCAAAACAAAAAACTCGGCTTGGCTCAAGACACTCGTCATTTCATCAACAAGCGCGCGGCTAAGAAAAGCGCTTAGAACTTCCATCTTTAAATTATTTTTATCTTCGCTGATCACCTGCCAACCGGAATAGATCTCTTCGGACTTCTCTGGCGAGACCATCTTGAGATTCAAATCCACCGCTTTTTCAAAATTCTCGCCCTGAATAAAAGGCAGATCAAAAACCTGGGTGTAGATGTTCACTGAACTTAGGCAAACAATAACGTTGATTTTTCCGCGAACGCCGATTTTTACTGAAACCTGATCTTTAAATTTTTTTAATATTTGAGAGAACTCTTCTCGGTTCTTGATTTTGCCCGCTTCGAGAATCCCGGGCGGCAGACGGAAACTCACGAGCTCTAAACGCTCACCGTGAAAATAGGCCAAGCGCAAAGCCGAATCCGAAACCTCAAGACCGGCAATGACGGATTTGGCTCGAAGGAGAATAAGGGTTTTTTTAAAAAAATTGTTAAGGGGCATTGAATTAGAGAGATTAGATCCCTGGACAGTCTGGAGGGCACCCTCCGCCACCCTGCGGGATTGGCACGAGATCCCAAGAAATAAGATTCACTTGGGTGGTGGTTGAACTTATAGAAACAATAGCCTTGATCCTCCGCCGGCTCGTAAAAGAACTGGCCTGCGACTCAATCGTGACGAGGCCCGGCGAAGGAGTATTTTGAGAAACAGTTGTTGATGAGTTACCTGGGCCGCATGGCGAAGGCACGCAATAAGAACCGGAGAAACTCTTATTCCGGGCAAGCTGAATCAAGGCATCGTTAACTCCTGCCGAAGCAACAGCGAGCGCCTTATTGGCTGATTGAAAACCGAAGCTCGAGTTAATAAAACTTATAGCCAAAAATGCCAAGCTTAGACCGATCAAGACAATGATTCCGCCTGTGAGGAATACTAGGGAAAGAGCGGCCTGCCCCGACTTAGGTCTTAGGTTATAGGTTTTAGGTTTTAGAGCACCCATAATTACTATATATTTTTAATTTTAACTTAAAACTAAAACCTAACAACTAACACCTAAAACCTCGACTAGGGACTCCAGTTGATAATAACGTCATCAACTCTCGGACTTTGGCTCTGACTCTGATCACTAAAAAGAAGCACTCGGTAACGGAAATAACGCTGATTATTATGGAGAGTATAGTCAAGGGGAATTGAAACGCCTGATTGAGACGCAGGAAAGGCTGAATAAAAAGTATTTGGAGTATTGTCTGGGCCGACAAAATTCCATGGGCCGTTAGGCGTGCTCGTTGCCGCAATTTGGAAGCCAACCCAAGCAGCTGGGCCGGCGCAGGTGCTCGTTGCCGATGTAAAACCGCCGAGCCACATAATGGAATTAAGCTGAGCTCCGCCTTGGACGCCGGTATCAAAAGTGCTCGAGTCAAGATAGGCGCTGGTTGATGAAGGAATCCAGGTTGTTACTACTGAATGCTGGGAAGTAGCGCAATAACTCCCGCCAGTGTTAGGGTCAAAGCAGTTAAAACTTATCCAGCCAATAACATCACTCCAAGCATAGCCAAAGAATTCGCCGCTGCCACCGATAAACACGCTATAGGTTGAAGAACCAGGGCCCGTGCCGCAACCACCGTGGTTTGAACAATTAAAACTTGTCCAACCATAAACTTCATTCCAAGCCCAGCCAGAAAGACTGCCGCAGCCGTCGTTTATTACTTTATAAACTGGAGAAGGGGGGCAGACGCTTGTTTCGCCGCCGCTTCCATCGGGAGCTGTAGAACAATCCAAAGAAAGTTCTTTAGCTGAAGAGCTAGCGTAGCCCTCGATAAGTTGGGATTTAACTATCACATTGTCAGTACTATGAAAATCAATCCAGCCGATCGCATCGTTCCAGGCCCAGTGTTCATCGACAAAAGAGTTAATATTTGAACCGCTGGGATTATGAGTGGCTTGAACAATAAAGTCAGAAAAGAAAAACAAAAATCCTGAAAATCCGGTGAGGAGAAGACCCAAAAGTATAATAATGAATCTGTTTTTACTTCTCATCTTTAGAATCCCTGAATAATAATCGACCCGGTACTCGAGGTATAATCAATTCTCGGTGATAAAGAGGAAGTGGAAAACCTGCTCCCGGTAGAGGTGACCGGCCCCTCGCTACCCGGGCCGCCTGACCAATCGGTTTGGATAAAGAATCTATTTTGCGAACGGGTGAGATACTGGGAGATACTGCTCGTGCTCGCTGGCGGCCAGGTATAAACCACGGTAACTTTTTTAGTTGACGGATCATTTTTGTTTGGAGAAATACAGCTTTGAACAACCGTAACTCGGTCGCTTGAATCTCGGCAGACGTTGTCTATATAAAAATACCTCTTATAGGTAGTCGTGCCCACGCTTACGCTTTCCGTACCGATTACAACCGAAAAGGGAGTGGTTGTTGCGATATAATACCGCGAGCTTGAACCAAAGGTTAAGCCATCAATATTGTGCCAATTAGCTTCCGAGATAACGCGGACATTATCTAAAAGCTCTTTACTCAAAGAGGCGGCTGTCTGAGCCCGACTAGTGTGGGTATCGCTCCGAAGCACCGGCGCAATAAAGGTTATAACCACCCCTATCATAAGAACGCCAACCGTAACCGCAATTAAAACCTCAATTAATGATTGGCCGCGTGAAGTCATTCTAGAATTGGGTCGTTAATTGATAAATGGGAACAATAATTGAGAGGGCGATCACGGCCACAAGCCCACCCATTAAGAGGAGAAGCATCGGCTCCAAGACAGAAACCAAGGCCCTAATCCTCGCCTCTACTCCCGAGGCATAAAATTCGGCCAAAGTTGCCAAAACATCTTCAAGATGTCCGGCTTTTTCCGAGATAGCCATTAGGTTGGTCACAACTTTTGGAAAAATGGTCTCTCGTCGAAAAGCCTCGCCGATCGTGAGGCCCTTCGACAAACCCTCTTCGCCTATTCGGAGGAGACTTATCCGAAAAGATTCCTGGCCAACAGCTTCAGCGGTTATTTTAATGGTCTGGACAATAGGAAGACCTGCTTTCATTAAAGAACTCATGGTTGAAGCAAAACGCTGAAGGGCCAATTCGCGGTAAACCTTCTTTACTAAAGGAAGCCGACTAAAAAATCCTTGGGCCATATGACGGCCGACTCGATTCTTCAAAAAGAAATAAGCGAGGAAACCGCCAAGAAGAAGGATGGTGGGCATGATGATAAGAATGTTATTGCCAAAGAAAAGACCCACCCCGAAAACCACCCTGGAGAAAAACGGCGGCTCGATCGCGGCGTCTGTAAAGACCTTAGCAATCTTCGGCAGAGCGAAGGTGGAGAGAAAAGTAAATATGACGAAAGAAAGAATCAGAAGAATTATTGGATAAATCAAAGAAGAGCGAATATTGCTTCTTAGATCTGCTTCCCTAATTAAAGAAACACTCAGGTTTTCAAAAGTTTTCTGTAGTGTTCCCGAAGCTTCGGCGGCTTTAACCAAACTAATAAAAACAGGCGAAAACACCCGCGGATAGCGGGCGAAAGCCTGGTAAAAAGGCTGGCCATGACTTAAGTTGTCCCGAACTTCCAAAAGGAAGTTCTTCATGGCTGGTTTATCGAAATCGGCAATTAAGATATCAATAGCGGAAAGAAGATCGGTTCCAACTCTAAGCATTAAAGCCAAATATTTGGTGAGGAATACTTTATCGCTAATCGTAATTTTCCCTGCGGAAATTCGGCCGCCGGCTCTCGTGGTTTTTAGGGTCTTCACCGAAACCGGCCTTAGCTCTTTACCGGCCAAATACTGAAGAAGCTGGCTTAGGTTATCTGCCTCAAAGTCATCTTCTAGGATCTTCCCAGATTTGTCAGCGGCTAAATAATGGTAAAGCATGCCGATTCATTCCCTAATGGCCCTTAAAACTTCGTCAATCGTGGTTAGGGCGAGCTCGACCTTGTCTAGCCCGTCTTCAAACATTGTCTTCATCCCGTCTTCGCGGGTAGCAACCCTTAAGCCGTCAAGGCTAAAATTGGGATCGATTATCAACTTTCTAATTTTCTCGGTAGCGTCAAGAACTTCAAAAATACCGAGCCTTCCACGATAGCCGG
>JACOXZ010000022.1 GCA_016182105.1 Candidatus Liptonbacteria bacterium
GTGACGTCGTCGCCGGTAACGCCGCCGGCTTTGGGACTCGGAATGCCGAAGGCGCGCGTCCATAAATGCAAACTGCCTTTTCTCCGGCTTGCGCCGTAGAAGGTGAACTGTTCCAAAAGATCGATATGGAGCGCGTCGGGGTTGTGCTGATAGAGATAGCGGCCGCGCATAAGGTCTTTGGTCGGGCGGATGCCGTGGACTGCGGAACGGACCGCCAAAAATGGCGCGTCAAATGACCGACCGTTGAAAGTGATAAAAACCTGGTAGTGCCGCGCCGCTTCCCAAAAGCGTTTGAGCATCTCGGCCTCGTCCATTGGTTTCAATATGACAGCATTTTCCTTTGTTTCCTTGAGGTCTGCGCCGGGCGCCTGGAAATACACCGCGCCTTCATTTTTATCACAGTCTAAGATCCCGATCGCGACAATCTCGCCCGTCAAGGGGGAGAAGCCGAGGCCGGTTTTAAGGTCCTCGAGGGCGCGTTTATACTCTTCGTCGTCTGCCGACTCACGCCGAATCCAACGGGTGAGGTTTTCCTGCGTTCCAGTATCGAGCGCGTCAAAATCCTCGCCGATGGTTTCAATGTCAAAGATAAGCTTTTTGCCACGAGCGCCGTCCATGGGTTAAGTTGACATCGGCTAGATTATAGCATAAGATTATCAGCAATCAGCGAAGCGTGGCTACCCCGCCTTCGCTAAAGCTTCGGCGGGGTGCTCATCCCCCACTCTTCAAGAATAAGCAATTTTTTTCGAAGCCAAATTAATAGCAATAAAACAATGTTTTCAGGCAAAACAAATAGTCGAGAAAAAGCCAAGAATTGCGGCTTGCTTCGCAATTCTTGAAGAGTGGGGGATGGCACATACTAAGGCACTAGGCTCAACTAAATTAGGAAGAGATTCGCGGTCAAAACGACTCGGCGTAAAAGCGCAGGACGGCCAAAGAATCACGACTGGCCAGATTATTATCCGTCAGCGAGGAACTAAGTACCTGACAGGCAAAAATGTGGAGCGAGGCGGCGATGACACCATTTATGCCACTAGAGGCGGCAAGGTAAAATTCTTCAGTAAAACAAGAAGTCGTTTTGATGGCCGCCGTAGGTCCGCTACTATTGTCTCTGTAGTCTGACTCTAAGAATTGCCTTAATCCCCTTCTTTAGATCGGCTTCTATTTCGTGTTCGCCAAGCTCCTTTAAGGGGTGACTTAATTTTATTTCTACCCGTTCTTTGGTTATGAGTCCGCTTGAACGGATGGCCTTTAAGATCGCTTCTTTGGTTACGGATCCGAAAACTTTTCCTCCTTCATCAACCTTCAAGGGAAATATTAAAGTGCGGCTCGTGAGCTCTTTGGCAATAGTTTCTAAATGTTTTTTAGTTCCCGCTTCTTCAAGCTCCTTGCTCGCCTTAACTGCCGAAAGTTCTTTTAAAGCCCTCGGTGTCGCTGGCTTGGCCAAAACCTTCGGAAAAAGAAAATTTCTCGCATAACCATCGTTCACTTCTTTAACTTCATATTTAGCACCCAATCCCTTGATATCCTCGAGCAAAATCACCTTCATCCCGTTAGAAGCAGATCGCGATCGGCGACATTGAAGATTTTTAACCTGTAAAGATAATTGGCCATAAATCAAATTTTTGTGATATATCACAAGCGATCGCGGCTTCTAACGGGATTCATTCCTCACTCTCCGCGTGCTATTTCGGTCTTAAGAATCTCTAACGCCTTATCAAGTTGTGGATCGCGCTTGTTTTTTGCATCCTCTTCGGTAAGCTTCGCCTCTATATCAGGCTTAAGTCCCGAGCCCTCAAGAACTTCTCCTCCGGGCAAAACCCAGTGAGCCACCGTAATTTTAAGAGATGAACCGTCTCTTAGTTGTTTAATTTCCTGAATGGTTCCTTTGCCGAAACTTTTCTCGCCAACTATCTTGATCTTCCGGTGGAATCTTAAAGCGCCGGCCAAAATTTCTGAAGCCGAGGCTGTGCCTCCGTTCTCTAAAACCACTACCGGGAGTTTGGCTAAAAGAGAGTTGCCGCTGGCCTTAAAATCATCTTTGAGGCCGCCGGGATATGCCTCGCTCACGACCAAGCTCCCTCTCGGCAAAAACCAGCCAGCCATATTTATGGCCACGCCCAAAAAGCCGCCGGGATTATTCCTCAAATCCAAGACTATGCCTTTCACATCTTTTGAGAGGGCCTCGCTTACGGCATTCGCAAAAAGCCTCTCGACATTCTCATTAAAACTGTGAATCTGGATATAGGCGATTTTGTCATCCTTCATTTCGAAATCAAGCGTAGGCAAACTAATGCGCGTTCTCGTGATTTTGAAATCCCGCGAAGACTCCCACGTATCCCTTAAAATTGAAAGGGTTACTTGGGTATTTTCCGGTCCCCTTATGAAACTCACGGCCTGTTCTATTGTTAAATCCTCCGTAGAAGTTGAATTGATCGTGAGAATTTGATCGCCGGGCAGAAGTCCGGCATCATATGCCGGCGTGTTCTTCAAGGGGGCGATCACTACGAGCTTATCCTTTTTAATGCCTATCTCCACCCCGATGCCGCCAAAACTGCCCCGAATGTCTTCCTGAAATTTTTTGCTGTTATTGGGGGAAAAAAATGCCGAATAGGGGTCTCCCAAGGATTTAACCAAACCGCCTATTGCCCCATAAACTTTGTCTTGGGGACTTACCTCTTTGCTCCGCAGATAACTCTCGTCAATAATCTGCCAAGTTTGCCAAAAAGTATTGAAGTCGGCACCTACCGGCTTTTCCGGCTCAATATTGCTTACTCCTTTTATGATTAGGACTTGGAGGTTTTTGGTTCCCAAAATAAAACCCGAGAAGAAAGTTCCGCCAAGCAAAACGAATGAGATTACCGATATCAAAGAAATCAAAAAAATCCTCTTTCTAAACATTCTATCGATTATAACCTAATTGGCATGAAATTAATAATGACGTACAATAAACCAGTGCCAGGGGATGAATACCTTAGCGAACTAAAAAAAAGAGCTAAAGAATCGCGGGTCTATAAAAAGCATCAGCTTTTTGGACTGGAGATCGCCCAAATTCTTGAGGATGAAAAACATAAATCGCTCTATATTAAACTAAGTAAAACTCATAATCCGGATGAGCTTATGCGGTTAGCCAGAGGAATAGCCGAGAAGAAAAACATCAAAAATAAAGGCGCCTATTTTATGTCATGTTTACCAAACCCAAAGGCGGGCCTCAAAAAAAATGGCAGAAAAAATCCTGACTATAAATAATAAAAAAGAGGAAAAATTTTTAAGGAAGGAAACAGAGGGAGTTGACTTTAAAAAAGTCAAACGAAGCGAGCTCTCCTCTATTATTCTCCGAATGCGGAAAACAATGCGGCTCGCGCGTGGCATTGGCCTTTCAGCTAATCAAATCGGCCTCGGCCTCCGCCTGTTTGTGGCAGAAGTGCCGGATTCAGGAGGGAGTTTGAAATTTTACGCGGTCTTTAACCCCAAACTCCAGAAGATTAGCAAGGAAAAGGTGGCTTTGGAAGAAGGATGCTTGAGCGTTCCCGACACTTACGGTCTTGTGGACAGGCCTGGAAGGGTGCTTTTAACCGGCTTTGATAAAAATGGGAGACCCTTGAAGATCAAAGCCTGGGGGATTTTGGCTCGCGTATTTCAGCATGAAATTGATCATCTGGACGGCAAGCTTTTCATCGACCGAACAAAACAAATTTACAAAGCCGAGAAGGGATGAATCCCGTTAGAGATTAACCATCTATGTTTTATGTATATGTATTGCAAAACAAGAATAAGCGATGGTATACAGGCTGTACTGCAGATCTACGGAAACGCTTTAACCAACACAACACCAAGAAATCAAAATATACCCAATATCGTGGACCATACACATTAATTTACTATGAAGCTTGTCTAAACGAAGAAGATGCAAAGTCGAGAGAAAAATATCTAAAATCTGGCATGGGCAAACGTTATCTCAAAAACAGGTTAAAGCGTTTCCTATCTCTAACGGGATGAACTATGTCTTCTTCGGGACACCGGAGTTTGCCGCCATTGTTTTAAGAAAACTAATCGAGGCTAAAATTCCCCCCTCGCTTGTTATAACCAATCCCGACCGACCGTTTGGCCGCAAGAAAATAATAACCCCGCCTCCGGTAAAGCAGCTAATTGCTAATTGCCAATTGCCAATCGAAGTACTACAACCAGAAGATTTGAAAACCATAAGCCCTAGGCTCTCGGCTCTTGAGGCCGAATTTTTCATACTAGCCGCTTACGCCAAAATATTGCCCAAAGAAATCCTCCAAATCCCGCGTCTTCACGTGATCGGCGTCCACCCCTCGCTCCTTCCTAAATACCGCGGTCCAACCCCGATTCAAAATGCTATTTTAAATGGTGAAAAAGAAACAGGAGTTACTCTCTATCTTCTTGATGAAAAAGTCGATCACGGAGAAATAATAGCCGCTGCTTCTTATAAACTTGACGGAAACGAAACTTACGAAAAACTGATGAGGAAACTCGCGGAACTAGGGGCAGATTTGCTTCTAGAAACCATCCCCGAATTTATAGCTGGCCGCCTCACGCCCGAAAAACAGGACGAGGCAGTGACTACTTACACTAAAAAATTTACGAGCCAAGACGGCTTCGTGAAGCCGGAGATTCTCGAAGCGGCTCTCGCCGGCGAAAATCGTGAACAAGCAAAATTAATCGAAAGAAAGATCCGAGCCTTAAATCCTGAACCAGGCGTTTGGACGTATGCGATAGCCTTAGCGAACCCCGAAGCAGAGAAGCGAGAGAAGCGAGTGAAACTATTGGAAGCCGAATTAAGAGAGGATAAACTGATTTTAAAGAAAATCCAAATAGAGGGCCGTAAACCGATTTGTCCATCACTATGATTATACCGCAATTGCGGTATAATCATAGTAGAGCGGAGATGGTAACCAGGCTAAAGCTCTTTCTCCACGTCCCAGATTTCTTTGGAAATATAGTTATTTACAAATTCTAAGTCTTTTAAGAGTTTTTCTTCTCGCAGTTTCTCTTCAGCCAAAATTTCCTTCCTTAGCTTGGCTTTCCTTACCAAGGCAAGCTCGGCTTGAATATCTCGGCGCAAGATGAGGAAGCCACGACGGATTGATTCCTCGGCCTCCTTAAGTTCTTTTATGAGTTTCTCTCGCTTCCTCCAGGAGTGATAGCTGTGATAGAAAGTGAAGACTAAAAGTCCCAAAAAGGCAATGACAAATATGACGAGAAGCGTAAGGTAAAGATTTTGAAAACTAATACGGTTCTGCCCTACTTGAATTGCCGTTGGCGCGACCTCAATTTCAAGCCGCGAGCTTGGCGGACTTGCCTCTTCGCCGACCTTAAGTTGGGTCCAGACTAAGTACTTACCGGCGTTCAAAAACTGCGGCAAAGAGTAGAACCAGGCCCCTGTTTTATCGGTTGCGGCTTCATGGCTCAAGGTGCTTCCGTTTTGAACTTCTTGAAGATAAATAATAACTTTGGATTCTGGCGCTTGGGCCCGGCCGCCGATGTAGAAAATCTCGTCATTTGAAATTGATTTAGGGAATAGGGTCACAACCGGCGGTTCAATAGGAAGATTCTTAAGACTGCCTCCGTTTTGAGCTTGGGCGTGGCTAAATAAAATGCCAAAACTTGTTATGAGAACTAGGGCTAAAATAATTAAATTCTTGGGGCCTCCGCCGCTCCCGTACTCTTTCTGCTTTTCCCTAAGCTTCTTCAGTCGTTCAATAATCGTCGGGTGTCTTGACGAACCGGCCGCAAGCCGCTTCTCAATATGTCGGTGCAAGGTCCAGGCTGACCGGCCGAGATAACCCAAAAGGGCAAGGAGAATTGCGAGGATCACCCAAACATAAATCCAGGGAATAGTAAAAGCGCCGCCAAGCCGGAGTCCCCGGCCTCTTACGACCTCGAAAATCGGATTGGCGATGGTGAGCTTATGCGAGGCCTGATAAAAATTCCCGGCCTCGTCAAAAGCGCGAACAATCACATCGTATCGGCCAATGGAGAACTCGCGCGAATAAGGCGAGACGGCTTCGATAAAGAAAGGTGTGGCCGCATCAGCTTTGTTTAAATTGGTATTTGGCTGGAACTCTCTCCCGTCGATGGGGATAAGTTTTAATTCATAGTGATCAATTGATGAGACGGTGTCAGTGGTTTCAAAAGCGATAATCGGGCGTCGGTTAGAAGTATAGTCTCTCGGCGAAATCTCGATATTGAAGGCCGCTGGCGGAGTCGCGTCAACCTTCACCCCGTAATGCGTCACCCCGCCCCAAACGCCGGCCCGGAGAGACTTGATGTGGAAATAATGGATGCCGTCAGAGAGATTCTCGTAACGGGCAGTGCCCCTTGATCCTTCTGAAATATCGTCCGGATCGTCAACCGGAAAATCATTCAAGACATAACTGGAACCTTGAGCGTCCGGCGCCACTTCCCAACGAAAGACTGCGTTCTTTACCGCGTACCACTTTTCCTGATCGGGGTGGGTGGGGGAAGAAATAGTTGGGCCGGCTGGCGGCGGGAGAATCAGAGCGTAGACGCCGTGCGAGGTCTGGCCGAGAATATCCGTACCTTTTCCGTCATTTAGTAAAACGCGAGAAGTGTCGAGGACCTTTATCGTCGCTGTACCGGTGCTTCGCACACGGAAAGTTACGGTCGAAATCACGCCGGCTTGGGTATTGATGCCGGGCGTGGGAATCGCTCCCTGGAATTTTATGGTGCCTTCGAGATTGGAATAAGTTGGCTGATCAACCCAGAGCTGGATGATCGACTTGCCCGCCGTCGGCGAAACGACTTGCAGTTTGTCCGGCGGAAAACTTAAATTGGCTTCAATAGCGTTTACAAACTGACCGCCGGTGTTTAAATAAACCGAAACGGTGAAAGTGTTCCCCACCGTAAAGGTCCCGCTTGGCGGCCCTATATAAATCGAAGCCTGCCCAAGAGCCAAAGTTGGCTTTGGAAAAATTGTTATAAAAGCAAAAAAAGATAAGAAAAAAACCTTGAGCCAGCCTAAATTCGGAAATTTCATGAATTGATTTTATTATAACTTTTCCGTCCTTTTTTAACTATTTTTAGGGCAACCACAAGAACCAGGATAAAAATCCCGACCGCAAAAGGAAGGAAATATCGCAAAAATGCTCTCCAGTCGTAGAGAGTTTTCTCCGAAGCATTGCCGCTGTTATCCACCACTCGGAAATCAATTGACCAGACGCTTTTTATGAGGGCGGTTGGGTTTACAGCCCTCTGCCAATCGCTCCGAAA
>JACOXZ010000012.1 GCA_016182105.1 Candidatus Liptonbacteria bacterium
TGACTGTGATTCGGCTTCTATTTTATTTTCCTCAAATCCACTAAAGACTTTCCTCAGATTAAAAGTAAGAATAACATTTTTAACGCTTTTCGCAAGCTGATTTGACCCCGCACCGGTGACGGGGTTGACTTTTCCCGAAAGCCGAGTATAATTAGAAGCAGAAAATTGAGGTTTGGATATTAAAGTTCTGTCTCGAGAAGGGAGGTAATTTGCGATCAACCAGAAATGGCCAGGAGAAAAAACTTTACCGTGGGATAGTGACAGAGCTTTGTCCCTACGGCGCCCCGGAGGAAATCTTTTTCACGCACGCCTTCTCCATATTTCAAGCCGAGAGGTTCATCCAGCAGAAATTCAACACATCCCACGGCTATGTAGGGTGGAAATATGTAGAGATGTCGGTAAGCGTTGTGCCTAGAGACAAGGCAAAGGAACGACTAGTTCCGGTGACGTAAGCCCCAATTCCAAAAATTGGGGCTTTTTCTTTAAAAGTGGGCTGGATAGCCACAAAGACTGCCGCGATAAGCTTCGGCGTGAGCCGAGCGACACTCATAGTAGTCCTAGACTAATCCAAAAACCCCCGTAAAGCTGGGGTTTTTGTTTCACGCCGCCTTTGGTCGGTCGCTACCTAGCCGGAGACCGAGAGCTCACTCGCCCCAATCGCTCGACCACCTTCGAGGCGGAGTTTTCCACTATTTGGGCGTTGCCACAGGCCCACCGTCTGCTAGAATATAATGAGAGGTCAAAGCGAATGATAAAAGTCAAAAAACTGGGAGTGATTCTTGAGCCAACCAAAATTCCTTTCGAGAGCCAAGCGGTCTTGAACCCAGGCACTTATCAAGAGGGAAAGTTCGTTCATCTTTTTTATCGGGCCATCGATAAAAGAAATCACTCGTGTATTGGCTATGCCAAACTTGATGGACCGACTAAAGTTGTTGAGCGTTCAAGGAGACCGATAGTCCGCCGAAATTTCAATTACGAAAAGAAAGGGGTGGAAGATCCGCGGATTGTGAAAATCGGGAATATTTTTTACCTACTTTATGTGGCTCACGATGGCAAAAACGCCTTGACTGCCTACGCGACAAGTCACGATCTTAAACACTTCAAAAAACACGGCGTGGTGAGCGCCCAAATCACTTATCATGAAGCCGAACGAATTTTCAAAAAGAATCCCAGACTAAAGGATGCTTATTTTTTCTTTGCTTCGTTTTATGAACAGTTTGCCGGCCAGGATGTTCTTCTTTGGGAAAAAGATTTTCTTCTTTTCCCGAAAAAAATCCGCGGCCAGTTTGCTTTGGTTCACCGCGTTCTTCCTGATATGCAAATCGTTTTTTTTAAAAAATTCTCTGACCTCACCAATAATTTCTGGCGACAGTATCTAAAAGATTTATCTAAGCATGTCATCCTTGAAGGTAAGCACTGGTTTGAGTCGAGAAACATCGGCGGCGGCGCCCCGCCCATCGAAACCAAGGCCGGCTGGCTTCTCATACTCCACTCTGTCGAAGAACTTAACCGCGGCCGTGTCTATCACGCCTCGGCCGCTCTTCTCGATAAAAATAATCCGGAGAAACTTATCGGCCGACTCCATGAACCGCTTTTCTCACCGACGAAGCCTTGGGAAAAATCCGGAGTGGTCTCGAACGTCGTCTTCCCGACTGGTACGGCTCTTTTCGGTGACACGCTCTACATCTATTACGGCGCGGCAGACAAACGAATCGGAGTGGCATCAGTTGATATAAATGACCTTATTCGTGAAATCAAAAATCCTAAAGGCCATCACAAGAAATCCCTTACATGAAATCCCTCACTCTTCAAAGATAGAAACAAGATTCAGTATGAAACCAGAATTTACTTCCAAAACATTAGAACGGCTAGAAATAATGCCTTGCTTCGTGGTCGCGAAGCGACAAATCTCTGAAGAGTGAGGGATGAAAGAAGAACTGCCAAGCAATAAAATACTTTATCTTGGCACTTTTCCGCCACGTGAGTGCGGAATTGCCACTTTCACGAACGATCTTACAACCGCCATGGACTTGAAGTTCAATCCGCAAACCAAGTCAGAAATTACGGCGATAAACGACGATTCGGCCACTATCTACAACTACAATCAAAAAGTTTCGAACCAAATCGCGGCAAGCGATATCGAAAACTACGTTTCCCTCGCCGAAAAGATCAATGCCCGAGATGAAATCAGGGTTGTAAACATACAGCATGAGTTCGGAATTTTCGGAGGCGCCTGGGGCGACTACCTCATCCCCTTTCTCCAAGTCATAAAAAAGCCAGTGGTCACCACCTTTCACTCAGTGCTCCCAGAGCCTGATGATTATTTAAAGAACGTTGTAAAGATTATTACGAGCAAATCCGCAGCTGTGGTGGTTATGAATGAGTTCTCGAGAGACTTACTCGTGAATACCTACGGGGCCCAAGGATCGAAGATCCATCTCATTCCTCACGGTATTCCAGGAACGGCCTTTGAACCAAGCGAGAAATATAAATCCGGACTTGGATTCGAAGGCAAAATTGTCATTTCCACATTTGGCCTCTTAAGTCCAGGTAAAGGCATACAGTACGCGATTAGGGCGCTTCCCAAGATCCTCGCCCGTTTCCCTAATACCGTCTACCTAGTCCTCGGAGAGACTCATCCGAACGTGCGCCGAGACTGCGGCGAGGAATATCGGAACTATCTCCACGAACTCGTAGAAGATTTAAACCTTAACGACCATGTGAAGTTTTACAATAAATATCTCACGCTTGAGGAAATTGTGAGCTACTTAAAAGCCACTGACGTTTATGTCTCACCCTCTGTGACCGAGTCGCAGTCAGTGAGCGGAACTCTTTCTTATGCGATGGGTTGCGGCCGGCCAGCTGTGAGCACCAAAACGAATTACGCAAAATTTCTGATTAACAAAAATACCGGAATACTTGTCGGATTCAAAAATTCAGACTCAATAGCCAGAGCGGTAATTGAAATTTTAGACGATCCTAAAATGATGACCGCGATGGCCGGCGAGGCTTATGAAACAACAAGAAAAATGATCTGGCCTAACGTGGCGACGGCTTATTTCGGTATTTACAAGAAGCTTGCAAATCTCGGAGCAGAGGAGAAGAAGCTGCCGCCGATTAAACTTGACCACTTGAAACGCTTGACCGACGATCTCGGAATTTTCCACTTTGCGAAGTACAGCAAACCGGAAAAGCGATTTGGCTACAGCCTTGACGATAATGCCAGAGCGCTCCTTGTTGCCGTGATGCACTATCGAAAAAATCCCGAGCCCGAAATCCTTGAACTTATCAAAACCTACCTTAAATTCATCAGATTTGTTCAACGGCCTACAGGAAATTTTGCAAATATCGTGAGTTCGAAAAGAAGAAGGGATGGAACGAATGATGACGACGTTCAGGGTCGCGCTATCTGGGCTTTGGGTTATACGTCGGCCGAAAACATCCTGCCGCAAGAAATAAGGCGTCAAGCTCAACAAATCTTTTTGAAGTCCGTGAAGAGAGCCAAAGAAATGAAATCGCCGCGGGCGATAGCCTTTGCCATCTCGGGATTATATGCCTACCTAAAACATTTTCCCCGAAAAAATTTAATGACCCTCTTCAAGAAACTCTCTGAAGAACAAGTACGTCTCTATAGAGAGGTGGCGGTTCCAGAGTGGCTTTGGTTTGAACATCACTTTTCTTATTCAAACAGCAAAATGCCCGAATCGCTTTTTTACGCTTATGATTTGACTAAAAACAAAAAATATTTGGAAGTGGCGGAAAAATCTTTGGAATTTTTGAGCCAGATAACTTTTGAGAGTAATCACTATACTCCTATCGGACAGAACGGCTGGTATTTCCGCAACAAAAAACGCTCATTCTTTGACCAGCAGCCAGAGGACACTGCCTCAATGGTCCAAACCAAAGCAGTGGCCTATCAAGTTACCGGAAGAGAAAAACATCTCGAAGACGCTTTCAGGGCTTTCCAGTGGTTTTTGGGAAAAAATCACCTGGGCCAGATGGTTTACGACGAAGTGACTGGCGGCTGCTATGACGGCGTCGGTAAGTCAGCTTTAAACTTGAACCAAGGCGCGGAATCAACGATTTCCTATCTTTTAGCCCGTCTAGCACTAGAGGAGTTCGGAACCAATAAATAAGGATCATGGGCCTTATTCAAGAAGGCTACTTGAACGCGGTTAAGGCCTTAAAACGCTGTATTACCCCTAAAGGCCTTTACGCCTCTGGCACTAAGGAGGGTTATACTTCGGTCTGGTCGCGCGACAGTAATATTTCTCTTCTTGGCGGCGCGCTTGTGGGTCAGGAATTTAAAAAGGCATTTGAGGACAGCTTAAATACCTTAGCTAAGAACCAATCAGCCTTGGGCCAGATCCCGAATGCTGTTGGCATCTATGATCCGCTTTTAAGATCGGATGTGACCTATAGCACCATTGATTCGAGCCTGTGGTTCATCTTAGGCGAGCATGTTTATGCAAAGGCCTATAACGATAAGGGTCTCCTTAAAAAACATGCGATTCATATTAAAGAGGCTTTTAAATGGGTTCGCTATCAGGATTTCAGCGAAGAACATTTGCCAACTCAACAACCGACCGGCGACTGGCAAGACGCTTTTCCCCATAAATACGGCAGAACCATAAACACTGAAGCTCTTTACTATGCGGCTTTAAGATTCTTGGGAAAGAACAAAGAAGCAACACTGGTTAAGAAACTGGTAAACGGCCCTTCGAGGCCGCACCTGGCTCTATACGAAAAAAAATTGGGGTTCTATCTGCCCTGGGCCTGGAAAGATCACGCTGGCGACCGCGAAGAAGAACACTGGTTTGATTCGCTGGGAAATCTCCTTGCCATTGTCTCCGGCCTCGCGGGTCCAACAAAAGCGAGGTTAATTCTCCGCTATATTGAAAAGCATAGGATTAACCGCCCCTATCCCGTGAAATGCATGGATCCGCCGATCTATCCGAAAAGCAAACTTTGGAAATCATATTTTTCAAAATCAGACGCGCGGACTCCGCATCATTATCTAAACGGCGGCATCTGGCCTTTTATCGGCGGCTTTTACGTGGCAGCCTTAGTCAAAGCCAAGCAATTCAAAAAAGCCGAACAAGAACTCGAACTTCTCGCGGGAGCCGTAAAGCAGGGACGCAAACTTGTCTGGGAATTCAACGAGTGGCTGGACGGCATCCAGGGTAAACCAAGAGGCGGAATTTACCAAGCCTGGTCAGCCGGCGCTTATATCTTTGCCTACGAGTGCGTGAAAAGAAAAAAAGCGCTTTTCTTTTAAAGAATTACTCCGGAAACGTCCTTTTATTTCTACTATGATTATACCACAATTGTGGTATAATCATAGTAATTTTTTACGCGATATTTAAACGCGCTTTGACCAAATCCGCGATGCGCTTCGCGATTTTTCGATACTCAAAATTTTCGAGAGCGTGTTTCGCTGCTCGCTCACCCATCTTTTCTCGGAGTTCTTTGTCTGGCAAAAGCTTCATTAAATAATTAGCCAAATCTTCATGATCAGCCCGGTAAGCAAAAGTTTTGGGCTTATCAAAAATAACCATGTGCCGCTCTTCAAATCCCATGCTGGTATAAACCCACTCCCGATCCAGATCAATTGTCCCCGCAACTTTGGCCAGATATCCGGTCTCGCCGTGAATAATCGTCTCCTTGGGCCCCATCATGTCAATTGAGAGTACAGGCTTAGCGCAGGCCTGGGCCTCGACCTGAATCAATCCAAACCCCTCAAGCCGGCTCGGCGCGGCGTAGATGTCGCAGGCATTCAAGAGATAGGGCATAAAATCGTGAGAGACCGGGCCTTCGACATACTTCACTTTGTTTTCCGACTCGCCTAGCTCCTGGATCAGCGCCATCTCGTCTTCGTAGTGATCATCCGCGCTTTGCCCGCCCCAAACTTTGCAGATGTATTTCCACTTCTTGAAGTTCTGGTCAACGATCTTCAGAGCCTTCAAGACCTCTTGGGCGCCTTTAGAACTCACATCTCCGCCTGCAGTCAAAATCATCACTTCGTCGTCCTCAACGCCCAACATCTCGCGCACCTGTTTTATCCGGGGATCATCTCTCACGATGGGTTTTACTTCTTGGGGGTCAAAGCCCACTGGCATGACTTCGAAATTTTTGGTATTAACCCCATCCCTTTCGTAGGTATGCTTCACCCAACTGCTCGTGACTAGTACCAAGGGCAGAGAGCTTAAGGTATTTTGATAATTGGCCACCCAGCCGTCAGCCACGAGCCAAGGCACGGCCGGGATGCCGAAACTTTGCGGGTGCTCTACGATATCCGGCGTATGCGCCCAGAAGCCGATGCCGATTGAGACATCCGGCTTAAAGTACTTGTAAATCCATTCTTTTTGAAATTCGCTCGCCTGATGGCAGGGCAAAACTTCCTCGCCGTTCTCCTTCATCCCACGATAAAGCAAATCGCCCTGCAAACTTAAACCGTCCGGCTCTGGTGGATAAGCGTAAAGAATAACCGATCTCATCTGACCTTTAGCTCGTTAAAAGTTTCAACCAGTCCGGAACTTGCGTATTCAAAAGAAGATTTCTTGAAACCATACATTTTCTCAATAATATTTTTTTTGGTTCGGAATATTTTTAAGGGGAGTTTAAGGGAGAAGTCGGGCTTGCCGGATGGCCGGGCGATTCCCTTCTCTTCATCAAGCTCATAAGCAAAGGTGAAAATTTCCCGAGCCGAAACCAGCCTTCTCTTTAAAAGCTCTTTAACGGCCTCAAAAACCCCTTTGTGCCGAAGGTGGCCGTATTCACCGTTCGATCCATGAGTGAAGAGATAATCGAAGCTCTTACCTCTCAAACTTTTAAGAATTCGCTTTTTTATATGAGGTATGCTCTCGCTTAAATTCATAAGTCCTTCGTCTTCTAGGTCAGATATGATTGATTTTGCGCCGTAAAATCTCGAGACATGCAAAAATTTTGGGGCTCTGTCGGAATCGTCCTTGCGGCACAAGGAAAAAATAGTCCAGCTCAAGTTCCCCCACTTCAAGATCGTTCCCCCCATCCAGATAGTCTCGTCGTCCGGATGGGCAACTATGACAAGAGCGCTCCTCCCGTCAAGTGCGAGCTCCTTCATCTTATATTAGTTTCTTGAATTCTTCAACTAGGGGCACCTCCTCCGGATCAACGCCGTACTCTTTGGCGGTGTAGAGCGCTGACCAGTTGGCGAGGACGAATGAATTGAAAATCTTGTGAAGCTTGGATTCACCCTTAAGTTCAATAACCGTAACCGGAAATTTTCGATCGCGGAAAATTCTTTCCATAACCTCCATCCTCTTCAAAATCCGGCTGCCGTCAGATGAGTCTTTTAAGATAAGAAAATGGTAAAAGGACGAGAGGGCTTTTGTGGGCGGTGCCACGTCAAAACTCGTCATCTCGTTATGGTTCAGTTCAGGAAAAACATTGTAAAAAGCCGGAATTTTTCCAGTCTCATTAAAAGCAATTTTCCAATTATAAGCCAAGCCCAAATTGGTTGTTGAAGAATAAATAATCGGCACTTTGCCTTTAAGCATGCTCGCCAATTTTTGACCCTCTTTCTCCAAATCCATTGGCCGGAGCAAGACGGCCAAATCTTGAGCTTCTTTTAAGCCATTCTCGTCGTCAAAGAGTTTCAAGATTGCCTTTATGCTGAACCCGAGAGCTACTCTTGGCTCAATGCCGATATCCGGCAGTTTTATGTAAGGAATGCCGTTCTTTTTAGCTAAATCCAAGAGCTTCCCGCCTGAAGCAATAGCCGCGAGCGGCAAATTATTTTTTAAGGCGGCGTCATATACAGATATCGCCTCTTCGGTATCGCCGGAATAGGAACTGGCAATTATGAGGCTATTTTTTAGATCTTCACTTGTAAGCGGCGGCAGGCCGTAATCTTTATGAATATAAAGATTCAATGTCGGCTGCCAAGCCTTAAGGAGATCAGCGGCCAAATGCGACCCGCCCATCCCAGAGACAATGAATTTCTTGAACTTCTTCCAATTCTTATCGTTCACTACCCTCGGCTCGAACTCGAACTGCTTCGCGAAACCCCGAATCGCCTCGTACATCAACATACATTCATACTACTAAATATCGGAAAAAATAAGAAGCCGTCAGCTATTCTTGAGGAAGCTCTCGGACCCAGCCGTAGCTCGGTGTCGCCAAAGGCGACTACGGCTGGGGAGAGGCAGCGGGCGCTTGCCGCTGGAGCAAGCGAACCGCGGTTCCGAAAGGATGGCTGGCGGCTTCATCTTAACTCGACGCCTTCCTTCTTGAGCCGCTCAATTTTTTTACTGCTCCCCCCTCGGCTATAGCCGCCTGGTCGGCCGTCGGAGCGAATCACCCGGTGGCAAGGAACCTCGCGGTCGCGATTCGCCTTCATAATATTCCCCACAGCCCGATAAGCACGCGGACTGCCGGCAGCTACCGCCACTTCCTTATAACTCATTACGCTTCCTTTCGGGATTCGGCGGACAACTTCTAAAACTTTTTCCTTAAACCTCATTTTTGATATCGAATTTCTTACTTTAATTTTTGAGCTTTTGGGCGAATTCAAATTTTTACGGCTGCAAAATATCTTCCGTGCGGCCGTTTATGGAAATCACGACATCACGGACGCTAGGGAATTGCTTCACGGTTTCTCTGATTTGCGAGCGAATGGCGGTGAGGCGGCAGGAACCGCCCACTTGAAATTCAAGCGCTTCGTTAAAATCAACCCTCAAAATCCCGTCTCCAATTGTTAAGCTCTGGATTATCACGCCTTTGGGTATGTTAGTAAGAAATCCGTCGCTTACTTCCGAGGCGGTCGGACCCCTTAGCAACTCCTCAAGAGCGACTCGCGCCACTGCTTGAGTTTGCTTAATAGTTCTTGTGACCGGATAAACCTTTGCGCAATCCGACGCATTCGGATCATATATTTTATTGCTAAAGAATGCATTTATTTTCATTGTGTCGGCTCTCGCGAATTTAACCGGCACCACAACCTTATTAATTTCCGAGCCGTCTTTGGCCGAATACTCAAAAACCTCAAGCGTCCCGCCTTGGCTCTTGGGCAATGGGTATGTCCTTATCACCTCAAATTGGCCGAAAAGACCGGCATCAGGACTTGCGGCCATCGCGTGCCCTTCGAAAAGAAGGCCTGCGTCCCCGTCGTAGAGCCGGTAGGCAAAAGTACTTTCAAATACTCGTGCTTCACCTTTTATTGTGAGCGGCGAACTGATTTCTTCGTTAGGAGCGGGCGAAAAGACAATAATATTCGGAACTTTTGTTATTTTTACTTCGGCGGCTAAGAATGAATCTTTAGAGATCAGCTTGCCTTTTGCGGAAATCGTAAATCCCCTCTTCAAGCTAGAAAAAGCGACTACCCCACCAGACTCGTCGAAGAATTTTGTCTGCGGAAGAACCGTGAGGCTCACTGTCCCCTCCTCGCCAATTTGAAGGGTGATGACTTTTACGCTCGAAGCTAAATCAAAAATAACTCCCTGAATTGAATCTTTGGTCGTGAGCGGCTCTTCTGGGGCAGATCCTGTTCCTGGAGTTATCGCGGTTTCACTTGGATTAAAGACAAAGTTCTTTAGGAGCAGGAAAGAGGCCCCGAGCACAACAATAATCACAATCGTGATCAGGGCGTATTCTTTGTTGGACATAGGTTAAGTATAACACCAAAAGCCTCTCATGCCCCCGCCCCTCTTATCTCGAGGCAGCTCTCGGAGGCGCGTTGGCTTGGTCCGCTCGTTACCATACCCTTAGCCGAGCGGCAACGCGCCGAGAGCGCAGGCGGGCATCTGCCGCTGGAGCAGATGAACCGCCGGTGCCGAGAGGTAGGAGGGGCGTGGCACACTTTTTTATTTTATTTTGCTTAAAGGACAATTCTTGTGGTCATGCGGCCGCGCTGGACAATACTTACGTCCATAATCAATCATCCGGTACGTAAACTCAAACCATTCTTTCTTGGGTAAAATAGTCATCAAGTCTTTTTCAATTTTTTCCGGATCAGTGTGACTTGTAAGCCCCATAAGTTTCGCAAGGCGCCGGACGTGCGTATCCACCGCAATTCCCTCAATCACTCCGTAAGCATTTCCCAAAACGACGTTCGCGGTTTTTCGCGCGACTCCCGGGATGGTCAAGATTTCTTTCATAGTCCGGGGGATTTTCCCGCCGAATTTCTCTTTCACTAGTTTCGCCGCGGCAAGAATATTTTTCGCTTTATTTCGGTAAAAACCGGTAGAACGAATATCTTGTTCGAACTCTTTTTGGCTCGCATGCACGTAGTCATCTAATGACGAGTACTTTTTGAAAAGCCGCTCCGTCACCTCATTCACCTTTTTATCGGTGCACTGCGCGGAGAGTACAACGGCAACCAGAAGTTCCCAATTATTCGAGAACTTAAGAGAAATTTTTGCGTGCGGCAAGAGCTTTTTCAAGATACGTACGACCACGCCTGCACGCCGTTTGAGTTTAATGTTACCGGGCATAAAACCTACTAAATTATAAGTTATCCACAGCTCCCTTGGACACCCCCTGTAAATTATGGTATACTAACATTAGTCTTAATAGTCTAACTTTTGACAATTTAAAACTCCAGCCAGGAAAATCGGAATCCAGAGTGGAATCACGGGATGCCACTTAGGCGTAAAAGGATGTTAACCTCAACTAGGAGGAGCATATCTATACGAAAGACCCACACGCAGGCAACTGCGAGTACTGAAAATGGCTGACAGTAACAGTTGCCTATTAGAAAAATTATAATTTTTCAGCCACTCTTTGGAGTCTTCGGTGCTCCGACACAATAATCTCGGGTCGTATATAGATCCCCCGCTACTCCCTCACGGAGCAACACGTGCTCGGCAAAGCAGCCGATGACAACAATAATCAAAATCCCCTTACAAACGACGCAATGTTTGTCGGGGGATTTTTTATTTAAAATGCGAAGTTTACCAGTTTGCCAACAGCCACGCCCACGGCAATGGCGACTCCGCCCACTAAAACCATACGGATACTATTTCTCAAAATATTAATACGAGAAACTCTACCACTTAAGAGTCCTAATACGAATAACGCGAAAAGAGAAACAATGATTGAAATCCAAAGAGCCGATTTGGCTTCGAAAATCACGTAGGGGAAAATTGGAATAAAACCGCTTATAAAATAAGAGAAAAACATTATAAGGCCTAGGGTAAAAGAAGATTTAAGCGGCGCCTCCCTCTGCTCCAAATAATCTTCAGCCGAATGTTCGGCAAGGAAGCTACCGACTGCCATAGAAAAAGACTCTACAAAAATTAAGATGACGCCGGTTAAGAAAATATTCCGCCTAGATAGACCAACGATCGCGATACCGGAAAGAAGCCCAACCGTTGAGACTAAACTGTCTTCAACGCCGAAAATGAAATTCCTAAGGTAACTCGCCGAAACCTGACGCGAGAGATGCCGCATTTATTTAAATTATTCTTCGGCAGATTCCTCAACTTCCTCAAAAGCGCCGCCGTGCTCACCGTTCGGGCACATGCACTTTTCTAACTGCTCGCCTTCTTTGGGACAGCCTTTGGCGCCGCAGACGCCGGGCTTTTCCGAGACGCCGTGGCAACCGCCTTTACAAATGAAATGGTGTTTCGATTCTGTTTCTTCTTTCATTATTTACGTAAACTAAACGACCTTTATCCAATTTTACCACACCCAGTAACATTACTTTGTAATGTTACTGGGCACAAAGCCCCTTCTTTACTCATATTAAATTACTTAATATGCTATAATATATAAGCGTAAAGTCAGCAGTTTGAAAACTTAATTTCCCTCTTGCTCCAAGCCCGGAACAACAACTGGCCTTGGTGCAGGAGGGAAACGCGCCCCGATCGCGGGCCGGCAGTTGAGGTCGAACTGCTCAAATCAAAACCCCTCCGTGCACCATATATTATGGGAGGAGCAATTGGGTTTGCCGCCGTCATCGTGGCTCTGGGGATTTTTCTCCCGCGCGTCCTCCAGTCACTGGAGACTTTCCTGCTTCTGCTCTTTGAAAAAGCAACTCTCTTTCTCCAACACCTCCGACTCTGACCGCCTAGCTGATACCCCTGTCCCGTTTAGCGGGACAAACAAAAAAGGCACCCTTAGTGGTGCCTATTTTTTATGGCGTCGTTATTGTTACGTCATCGATCCAGCCGACATCACTACCAGCACTAGCAGTGCTGTCTTTCGCATAGAGCCATCTCAAAACGAATATATTCTCAACTTCCCAAGCTTAGAAAATAACTGCAATTCGTAATTCAAGGTTTTACGGTCGCGGCGCTGTTGAGGGAAGAGGATTAATTGTGCCTTGGGTGATAGAATTTGCCTCTAGGCGAATTCTTCCCACACCCCCACCCCCGCCTCCGCCGCCCGGAGTCGCCGCAGCCGTTGAAGCGGCTCCGCCAGTTCCGCCGGTTGCGGTAAATGTTGCGCTATTGGTAAATGAATTAGCTTGAATCAAAATGCTTCCTCCTGCTCCGCCTCCGCTGGCCCCGTTTCTGTTAATCGTAGCAACTCCATTATTGCCGTTAGATATGATCGCACCGTTATTGGAAAATATATCGCAGGCAATAAAGATTATACCGCCTCCGTCTCCTCCGATTTGACCGGCTATAGCAGTTATAGCATCATGGCCTCCGCCCCCGCCCCCGCCGGAAGCTAAGTATAACTTTGTCAAAGTTGTATTTCCATAAAATCCTCCGCCACCGCCGCCACCGGCTCCAACACCGGTTGAACCCGTTGACCCGCCATTTCCACCTTGTCCGGTTTGAGTCCCAGTACCGGCTGAGGCAACAGTCGGACTTCCTCCTCCGGCGCTTCCAGCATTTCCGCCAGCTCCAGCCGGAACATTGTCTCCTGAAGATCCTCCGCCGCCTCCACCGCCAACATCCGTGCTTCCGCCGGTACCACCAGCTCCAGCAAGGGTATTATCACCGCCTCCACCGCCTCCACCGCCGGCTCCCCCATAACCGCCTCCTCCTCCGCCACCTGCTCCATCAACAGTTGCTGATGCATCCGCATTTCCTCCCCCTCCCCCTCCTCCGCGCGTTCCTGCCGGGGAAGGATCGCAAATTCCGCAAGGGACAACTCCTGACAGTCCGGCATTAGAACTAGCCCCACCGCCGTTGGTTCCAAATTGTCCACCGGTACCTCCAGAAACAGTGTCGTCTCCGCCGCTGCCGACTATTCCATCATAACTTTCTCCATTAGTTCCACCGACAGTGGCACCGCTTGTTCCTCCTCTATAACCCAGCCCGCTTGCGCTTATTATTCCGCCAGCATTAATGGTGACCTGACCTGTTGCCCTGAAAGCAATTATGCCGCCGGAACTTCCCAGCCAGTCATTGGCCGTTAAAGTGCCGCTAGAATTGATGGTAACGGTTGTCCATTGAGCAACTCTTTGCGCAATTATTTTTTGGTTGGCAAAAGTAACGCCGCCATAAGTCTTTTGAACGGGAGTGGAGAGGTTGAGTGTGGTGCTATTGGGAACGGATGCGATTTTAATAAATTCAAAATTGCCGACATCAGCGTTGTCAGTGTTTGTGCCTTGCAAATTAATCAAAATAATTTCGTCGTTGGCCGCAAAGCCGGTTGTAGAAATAACGGTTATTGATGAACTGGTGGGGTTGGCAGTTACGGCTGTTACTACACCTGTGGGGTTTACAGTGCGCAATGAACCCAAAATGGCAGTATTGATATTTTGAGTGGTGGCAATAGTAACAGAGCCGTCAACTCCTGTGCCATTGGGAGTGGCGCCGGATAATGTAGTAGCGCTCGCCGTGGCCGACAAGACAGATTCGTTTCCTGCCGCATCAATAGCCGAAACCTTGTATCCGTAAGCGGTGCTGGCAAGAAGACCGGTGTCGGAATAGGTGGTGACAACGCCCAAGGTGGTAAAAAGAACAGTAGGAGTGCAAGCCGCTCCTGTGCAGCGGTAAACTTTATAACCGGTAACCGCAACGTTGTCAGTGGAAGCGGTCCACGAAAGATCGATCTGGGAAGTGGATATGGCAGTTGCGGTAAGACCGGTGGGAACCGAAGGCGGCGTGGTGTCACCGGCAGCAGCCACGGTGAAGCCGCCGGAGAGCGTCCCCGTCTGGCCGTCAGGATTTACCATAACTACATTCCATTTTCCTGTCGCAGCACCTGCCGGAATCATGAATGTTCCGCTGTTTAGGAGCCCTGCATTTTGGAACACAAAACCACTTCCGACAATATCAGACTGGCTCGTGGAGGCAAGTTTTACGGTGAAAGACCCATTTTTGAAATTTGAGCCAGTGATGGCGACCGCCGTGGTCGTGCTCCCCACTGTTCCGCTATTGGGGCTAGAGCTTGAAACCGTTGGCGCCGGCGCTTGGTTGATTGTAAGGCCGGAATAGGTTCCAGTTTGGCTGTCTGGATTTGTAACAATGACGGTCCAAAGGCCGGTGGTCGCATTCGTAAGGTTAAAGACGATTGTGTTCAATGTTGTCGAGCTGATAAAGGAGAGGCTCGAATTCGTAATGGTCGTCTGCCCTGTTTTGGTAAGGCTTACCGTTGGTGCACTCTGAAAGCCAGTTCCCGTAATACTCGTAAGTGTCGAGAGACCCCCATTCGTCGTACTGGTCGGGCTAATACTAGTAACCGTTGGCGCTGGAGCTGCTACACTATTCACCGTGAATCCGTTCACAAGTGTTCCGGATTGAGGGCCTGGATTTGTTACCACGACATTCCACGTCCCCGTTGCGACACCACTCAAGTTGAATGAGCCACCCGTGATGGTTGAAGGATTGGCAAAGGTGAAACCAATACCCGCAATGTCCGTTTGCCCGGATTTCGTAAGAGCGACCGTAGCCCCGCTCGTTGCGAAGTTCGAGCCGGTGATGCTTGTAATGCTCACCAATCCGGTGTTTACACCACTCGAGGGGGTGATACTCGAAACGGTTGGTGCGGGCGTGGACGAAGTGGCCGGGCGCGGCGGAGTCAGAGTGAGCTTTGACCCGTTCTCAAAAACATTATCATCATCGCCGCCATCATATGCTGCCTTCGATGCATGTTTTTTGGATTCGAAGACGGCGTTGAACTCATACGAGCCGCACACATAGCTATAGTAGAGACCGGAAGAAAAAGTGTTTGTGGGATCAACAGGAAGGTGTGAGATCGGCGGCACAACCTTAGTGGCCACTTGCCGCAAATCGACTGGAATCCAACCTGTCCCATCAATATTGCGGAGGGAGTTCTCCGGTACGCGCACAAATTGCCAGCCACCCGGGGCACTAGAAGTTGCCTCCCCATTGTCAGCCGGCACTGAAACGAAGATTTTTTGGTCACTTTGACCTTGGCAAGAATCACTATAATTAGGGCCGTCGAAATCGGTCAATCCCCCGCCGATCGCCTCGACAAGTTGAAAGGTTTTCGTAAGTGTATGGAGATCGCTAAAACGGTTTGCGTCGCGGGCCTGCCGCAGTAGCTGTATGGGATTCAAAACGACGATAACCACTGCCGCGATGGTTACGACAACACCAATCACAATCAGAAGCTCAATCAAAGTAAAACCGCCCCTCGAATATCTGCTGTAATTCACTTTTTTAGTATAACTTATTTTATAACAAGCACTGCATTTTTTACAACGCTCTTCTTCAATATCTTTGGGAAAATTGGAAGCGTTATAAGTGCTTGTTTGGTGCGGGGCGAAGCAGTAAAAAGACCACTGCTAAAGTTGAGTAGTTCAAGATTATAAACCAGGGCGTGCCCCAGGAAAAACCATCGAATCTCAAATCAGAAATAGGCCAGAGAAAAGGCGTAGGATAGAACCTATAAGAATGGGTGGGGATGTCAAATAAAATATGCAGGAACCAACCGCCCATTTCCCAAGCCGGCCGCCGCCAAATTAACCAAACCAAAATAAAAATCGGAAAGAAAATTATAAAACTATGGCTCACGCTATAGAGCATCGAGGCCAACCGGAAAATCGGCAGCCGATCAGTTGGCGCAGGCTCGGTTTCGTCCGGCTTTGGCAGATCTGAAAGACTAACTTCCTTTAAGAGAAGTCCGCCGATTAGCCAAATAAAAGGAACGGTAAAAGCAAAGAGATCCGGAAACATTCCCCATAAACCGGTTCGCCAGAGATTCAATGGTTTCCGGATTTTTTTAGTTTTATTCGCAGTTTTCGCCGCCGCTGCTGCCCAGAGTCCGTGAGAAATGATGTCCATCCCTGTTACTTAATAATAACAAAAATCCCCGCAAGGAGATTTTTGTTATTAAAATCTTTCGGAAGCTACTTAGCCATTCCGTCATGCATCTCTCCGGCCATCATCATTTTTTTGCCCTTGATTGACATAAGCGCCCAGGCGCCGACAGCTAGGTGGAGAAGGTTGTCGAGCGGGTTTTCAAGATTTGCGCCTAAGAAATTCGCGTTGAAGAATCCGTAGACGCCGACAAGAAGCGCGAGAATGCCAACTAGCATCACGAGCTTCTTCTGGACTGCTTCGTTTTTTAGGGCCGTGATCGCTACAAGAGCCACTACGCCGAAAAGAATATGGGCCCAGTTCTCGCCGTTATCGAACCACCACGCGCTGCCGAAGACACTTGCATCCGGGGTTGGCCCAATCACGAAAAATCCGAGAATACCGACGACGACAAGCACAATGCCGCCAATTTTCAAAAACGATTTCGGTGTCATTTTTTAAGTACACTGCGTTCTATAAATCGACCTTTGTCAGATTTACTCCATTATACCATTAGAACATCATTTTAGCTCCTCGTAATTTTTTGTGATAGCTTATGGCAAACCGATGGGCTTCGTCGCGAACCTTAATAAGCGTCTGCTCGTCTGTGCCCGGCGGAATCCTGCCTACAAACTCGTTTTTCTTGCGCTTCGCGCCCTTCGCAATGCCGACTACGGAAATCAAGAAATTGAATTTATGCAAGACAAGTTTCGCCGCATTCACCTGGCCCATCCCCCCATCAATTAAAATCAGATTAGGCTTCGGCCAGTTATTCCTAAAACGCCGATATAAAACTTCTTTGAGCATTCCCACGTCGTTCGAGCCATAAACGGTCTTGATGCGAAACTTCCTGTATTCATCCTTGTCCGGCTTGCCGTTCGTAAACACTACCATTGAACCGACTGCGGACGTACCGGAAATATTGGAAATATCATAGCCTTCAATCCTAAATGTAGGTTTTAGGTTATAGGTGTTAGGTTTTAGGTTGTCGTCTTTGATGAAGGCGACGTCTTGAATATGCTGGAGCGCAAAGATCTGTCTACGGAGCGTTTCCGCCTTCTCGAACTCGAGCGCCTTGCTTGCGGCCCTCATCTCGCGCTTGAGGGATATCAAAATCTGCTTTTTCTTACCTTTAAAAAGACGTTTGATATTACGAATGTTTTTGAGGTACTCCCCGTGACTTATTGCGCCGATGCACGTTCCCGGGCAAAGACCAATTTCATAATCGAAACAGGGGCGGCCGGCCCGACTTGCTCTGAGCTCCGTCGAAGGGTGAGTGCTGAACGGAAAAATCCTCCGAACGAGCCGTAACGCCTCGCGGACACTTCCAGCCGACGTAAACGGACCAAACCACTCGACGCGCTTACGCTTGCTCGCGGCAAGTCGCTCCCCTGCCGGCTTATCTTTACCGCGCGCGAGAAGAACCCTCGGAAACTTGTCTCGAGTGATCTCAAGATATAAGAAACTTTTATCGTCCTTTTCTTTAACATTAAAGGGCGGCTGATGTTTTTTGATGAGTTCTGATTCTAAGATCAGTGCTTCAAGCGCTGTATCGGTTTTTTTATAATCAATTTTTTTAATCGCGCCGACAAGCCGCTCTATGCGATAATCGTGCGGCCGCTCAAAATAGCTCGCTACCCGCTTTCGCAAGTTTGCCGCCTTGCCGATATAAAGAACCCCGCCCCTAGCGTCTTTAAATAAATACACCCCCGGCGTCCCTGGAAGCTTTTTGTAGAACTTTTTACCTTCTTCCATGCATAACCAACTTTACATAGTGAAGCAACAAACAGCAAATCAAAATTCTTTTGTTATCATTTTCTACGATCGTAAGAAATGATAGCAAAAAAACCGCTGGACCAAAAACAAAGCCCCGGATAGATCCAGGGCGGGTTGGAAACTTATGCTTATGAAGGATCTACGGGATTTACATAGGCGTGTACCCCGATGAATTCGTTGGCGCCGGGAAGGCGTTTTCCTCTGGATAATCAAATCCATAAACAAATCCTATCCTGTCATAGAACCAGAAAAACTCCTTATCCTTGTTGAACTTCGGATCATTTGGCCCAAGTCGAATGAGTTGAGGTTTTTCTTCCCAAAACCCTTGAATAAGGAGGTATGTTCCGTTGTTGCTGTCAATAGCTGAAATAACATTATACAAACCTCCATCTTCTAGCGCATCAAGCGTAAGCGGCTGTCCACGATAACTGGCCAGAGCCATAATGTTAAAAAACGCAAGTACCATAGTAGAGGCAAGACCAGCAATAAAGCCGGACTCCTTTCTCTTAGAACCGGCACAGGCAAGACCTACCAAAACACCAAGTACGATGACGAGAACCCACGACCACACCCAAAAAGATGGCATAAATCCTCCTTTTTCATGTTTTAATTTTCTAGCTCTTTTATACCACGCCCACGGAGAAATAAAAAGCCCCGCGCCTGCCCCGCCGTAGGTCAAAAATAGGCGGGGATGGGATTCGGGGGGTCTAAAGTCTTCTCTATTGATAGTGGTTATTCACATCGATAATCTCGATCGTTCCTCGATTATGGAAAATAAAGATCGCCCGATATTTTCGATCCACCCGAAAACTAAAAAACCGCAGGTGTCGCGGTTCTAGGAGTTCAACCGCCAAGCTCGGGTGATGAATGTTCTGCCGGAGAAGTCTGGTTTGTTTTGAAAACTTCTTTTCGAGGCGGTGCCGCTTGAGGTATGCCTCAATCTCGGGGTGGATCGGCAGAACTTCCATCAAGGATTACTTTTTGAAATACGGAGAGCGCGCAAGGCCTCGCTTGAGACTCGCTAAGAAACGAGTGTTATAGCGTCCCATCTTCTTGAACTCGTTCAAAACTTTAGCCGCGCTCCTCGTGGACGGTGGACCAAACAGGTCGCCCTCAACGAGGCGGGAAATATATTCGTAAACCTCCGCCTTTTTCTTAAGCTCAATATATTTTGCCTTGGGAATGGTTACGGTGCTCATCAAGAAAAAGTATAGCACACTACTCCACAGCGTCAAAAACATATTAACAATTCTTCACGATCGTGAAAAATTGTTAATATTCTGCTTTTACAAAAACAAAGCCCAGGATGCCTGCCCTGCCTGCCGGTAGGTAGGGATTAGGGGGCGAAAAATCTCAAAACCTACAAATTCCTCAAATAAAATACGAGGGGTTTGATCGGGCGACGTCGAGGCACAAGGAAATTGCCTCTTTGACGCGTTTATTAAGGTCGGAAAGCGTTTTGGCCTGCGTATGGCAGCCCGGGAGCGCAGGAACGGAGGCAACGAAAAAGCCGTCCTCATCGCGCTCAATAATAATTTGAAATTGTCGCTTGGCCTTAGGCATTTTTATAAGTATACGGTACAAAACCGTTTGGTCAATATTAACATTTTCTCACGAGCGTGAGAAAGTGTTAATATTCTACCTTATATAAGAAAAAAGCCCCGAACGAGTCGGGGCTTGATTATTCCCTTTATTTAAATTTAACGTGATCCAGATTCCAGAAGGTGTATATCCACTGCCCAGGATGCTTCCCACGCGTGAGCCGTCTCCTCACCGCAACGAAGTAATCTGAACAAGTGTACAGCTTCTTCGGCCTGTCCGGGTCTGCACGTAATTCACCCATATTGCCAGTGCGTATATTACGGGCAACCATACCGGGTTTAAGCTTTGCCTTTCTGCGACGGTACGGTACGGGACTTATGATCTTCACTAAATTGCCTGTCACGGTGTCCTCCTTTCTTTTTAAGCTTCTCATTTCTTTATATCACAGCCTGTTGCAAACAAAAAGCCCCGGATGCCTGCCTGCCGGTAGGCAGGGATTCGGGGCTAGGTATCAAAAACAATTTTACGACACAATCTCGGCCTCATCAGTAATAAAGAGAAGTTCTTTTCCTCTGAAGTTCTCCTCAAACCACGTGGCGGCTTCTTCGGATTTCCCGCGCATAAGCGCTACGGCGCGAATTTTGGGAACCACGTAGGTATCTTTCCCTGGTGTATTGTGCGGGACATCGAGGCAGGTCACTCCGCGCCGAGCCGGGAGTTCTATGCCTACCCATAGCTCGCGGAAGCGTTCCGGAGCCGGACCTGTAGGGACTTTCGTAATCCTGATAGTCATGTCATATCGCTCCCCTTCGTTGAGTTTTACATACGTCTGACCATCTTTGCCTTTTTTAGCGACAAATATTCCCGCTTCCACAGCTTCCAAAACCGGAGAGATAACACGAGCCTTAGGCAACTCCACGCCGTATTCTTTTATAAGTACGTCTCGTATAAGAGCGAGGATCTTGGTGAGTTCCTCCCATATTAGTTCGTCAAGCTCCTCTTCTCCGTTAGAGAGGCGACATCCAACCGACACCTGGAACTGTTCTTTAACCCAGAGATAGAAGTTAAGAACTCGTTCTCGCGGAATCTCGACAGATGAATTCGGTCTAAGAGCGCCGATCGCGTGAGCGAATATAACAGTGGACTCGATTTCCGGGGAGTGGTCGCGCCTAAGCCTCTCGATAAATTCTTGTACTGTCAATGTTCTTCCTCCTTATTTAGATTGTGATTTTCTAGATTTCTTATACCACACCGTAGACGATATTGGCAACTCCTCGGATTTACTCGGAGTGATTGCTTCGCAATCAAATAAAAAGCCCCGCAGTGTTTTGCGGGGCTGGGTTACTCGCCTCTTGGTTTATTCCAACTGAGCCAACCCGGCGAGGAGTGTGTCATAGCTGCCGGTAATGCAAGGCTGCAAAGCCAGCACGTCCACCTTCCCTTCAGAGACAGAAGCGAACGATAGGCCAGACTTGCGCACGTGGGCAAGAACATCCTCAAAGTCCTGGTTGCTTTGAGCGCTATACAGTCTCACCCCTGAACCCTTCCAGAGCCAGGAAGCGACCTCCGGCTCCAGCCTCTTCAGGTCTAAGGAGGCAGCTTCGATACACTTAGTGAGCGCCGTCAGGCTTGCTTTGTTTACCCGCTTGGTCAGATCGTGCGGTTTGAGCAGATTCCAGCCAGGACCCAAGATCACGGCCTGCGAATAATCCACACGCGGGCTACGAAATGGATGGCCTGATACAAACACTCCTAACGTCTCGACGAAGACGATACCCCACGCAGCTGCTCGAGGCATGGTGTGCCCACAAGCGAGATTCAGGATTTTGACAACCCCCTGCCTCTGAGGCTCTGGGGCGCAATCGATCTCGTCGAAAAGCCAAGTGAGTTTCCGCTCGGCAATCGCGGGATGGATTGATGGGACCCATTCGCCATGTTCGTACTCAAGAGCCGCTTCCGGGAACTCAGTGGCACCTAGCAAGATAAGCTCGCGATCGAACAAGCGTCGTTTGAGCCATTCCCTGAATGAGCCGGATTTCTTCGCCAATCCAAGGAAACCCAAGGCCGCTGTCTCAAGATGGCTTCGTTGAGGAGTTTCCGCGGTGATGTTAACTCCCACATCTACCCCTACGGAATGCAGTGCTTTCATATCTTTTCCTCCTTACTGGTTATTGGTTGATGTCAAAAGCACTCTAAAGCACTCTAAACTTGATGATACCAGAAAACGCCGGAAAAAGCAACACTCTATACAATTTCTCACGATGGTGACAAATAGTTAATATCCTTATTTCAGCACTTTCCTCAAATACTCTCCCGTAAAACTTCCCGCCTTCCGCACAATCTCCTCTGGCGTGCCCACGGCCACAACCTCCCCGCCTTTCTCCCCGCCTTCGGGGCCGAGGTCAATCACCCAGTCCGCGGACTTAATGACGTCCAAATTGTGCTCGATTACGACCACCGTATTCCCACGATCCACGAGCCGCTCTAGCACCCGAAGAAGCTTATCAACGTCCGCAAAGTGGAGGCCCGTGGTCGGCTCATCGAGTAAATAGAGCGTCCGGCGGGTGTCGCGCTTGCCCAATTCCGCGCCGAGCTTCACGCGCTGGGCTTCCCCGCCCGAGAGCGTTGTTGCCGACTGACCGAGCTCGAGATAGCCCAATCCGACCTCCTCCAAAATACCCAGCCGATCTTTAAGCCATGGGATTTCCTCGAAAAACTTCACCGCTTCCTCAATCGTCATTCGCAGAACGTCATAGATGTTTTTGCCTTTATATTCAACCTCTAAGGTCTCGCGATCGAACCGCTTGCCTTTACAGACATCGCAGCCCACGTAAACCGTCGGTAAAAAGTGCATTTCAATCGCAATCGTGCCGTGGCCTTCGCAGTTTTCGCACCGGCCGCCCGGCACGTTGAAGCTGAACCGGCCGGGCTTGTAGCCGCGCACGCGGGCGTCCTCGGTCGCGGTAAAAAGGTCGCGGACAAAGGTCCAGGCGCCGACATAGGTCGCGGGGTTTGAGCGCGGCGTGCGGCCGATCGCCGACTGGTCAATGTTAATCACTCGATTTATATGTTCCAACCCTAACATCCCCTTGTGCGCGCCGACTTTGTACGTCGCGCCGTTCCACTTGTTTGCGAGCGCCTTATAGAGCACGTCATAGACGAGCGAGCTCTTGCCCGAACCAGAAACGCCCGTGACAGCCGTGAGTCGCCGGAGCGGGACATCAACGTCAATATTTTGCAGATTATTTGCTGTTGCTCCTTTGATCTTGAGGAGGTCGTGCGTTTTTTTAATCGCCCTCCGGTCTTTAGGAACCTCAATAAATTGCTTGCCACGGAGATAGTCGAGGGTTAAAGAATGTTTTGTCTTGTCTTCAAGGATTTCCGGGATAGGACCGACTACGACGATTTTTCCGCCGTGGATGCCAGCAGCCGGGCCGATATCAACAAGGAAATCTCCGGAACGAATCGTTGCCTCATCGTGCTCGACCACGATCACCGTGTTACCAAGATCCCGAAGCTCATGTAGCGTGCGGATGAGCTTCGCATTGTCTTTTTGGTGGAGCCCGATTGTCGGTTCATCAAGAATATAGAGCGTACCCACGAGCCGCGAGCCGATTTGGGAAGCAAGCCGGATTCTCTGCGCCTCCCCGCCCGAGAGCGTGCCTGCCCTCCGGTCGAGGGTGAGATACTCAAGCCCCACGTCGATCATGAACTTGATACGGTTCTTGATCTCGCGTAGCGGAACCCCGGCAATCTCCATGGGTCCGCCCGCGAGTTTGAGCGAACCGAAGAACTGGTAGGCCTCGCTGTTCGAGAGCGCCGTGACCGAGGCGATATTCTTACCATGCAGAAGAACGCTAAGTGCCTCTTCTTTCAAACGCTTGCCGCGGCAGACCGGACATATTTTTTCCGACCACACCTCCTCTGTTCCCAAACCATGGCACTCCGGGCACGCACCATATGGACTGTTGAAGGAAAAGAGGCGCGGCTCTATCTCTGGGAAAGAAAAACCTTCCTCGGGACAGGTGAACTTGGCCGAAAGCGAAGTTTCTTTGTCAGTGATTATTGTGACAACATCATGACCGTATTTCAAGGCAGTCTCAATTGCCTCGGCGAGTCGGAGCCGGTTATCTTTGCCGGTTTTAGCCGAGAAATCCAACCCGGCTGGCAGGCGGTCGATCACAAGCTCAATCGTGTGCTGTTTGTAGCGGGAAAGTTCAATCCGCTCGCGGAGTGGATAGAATTTTCCGTCAATCCGCACATCAGAGAAACCGGCGTTCAAAAAGTCATAGAGCATTTGGTAGTATTCCCCTTTTCTGCCGCGCACAACCGGCGCGAGGACCACAAGATTCTTCTCTGCCTTGTTGCTTTTGGAAATTTGGATGGCCACGTCAACAATCTCTTCGCTCGTCATCTTTCTGATTTCCTTGCCGCATTTGGGGCAGTAAGGAATGCCCGCGCGCGCGAAAAGAACGCGGAGATAGTCATAGATTTCGGTAATCGTTGCAACCGTTGAGCGGGGGTTGTGAGAGTGGCTTTTCTGATCAATTGAAATTGCTGGCGAGAGTCCTTCGATTTCGTCCACATCCGGTTTATCGAGTCGGCCCAAAAACTGCCGCGCGTAGGCCGAGAGTGATTCTATATAGCGCCGCTGGCCTTCGGCAAATATGGTGTCGAACGCCAAACTCGACTTCCCTGAACCGGAGAGGCCGGTAAAAACAACCATTTTATCGCGCGGGATCTCGAGATTAACGTTCTTTAAGTTATGCTCGCGCGCGCCTTTGATAATGATTTTATCGTGTGCCATATTACTCCAAAACGTAAACCGCCCCCGTCCTTAGACCCTAGGGGGTGGCATCGTGAGTTCTTTATACCACGCCGCCGATAAAATTAGCAACCCTTCGACAAACTCAGGATGATTGCTTCGCAATCAAAAACAAAGCCCCCACACTAAATTAGTGTAGGGGCAACACTTATGAAGTCTTCTTTATGACAATCGCGATAAAAACCCAAAGATAGAGAATTATCGCACCAAGTCCATACAAACCCTTAACCGATCCGACTACAAAGCCAGGATTGACCGTGAAGTAGAGACCACCGCCGAAGAGAAGAAGAGCAAAGAAGAATAAGATAACCAGCCAGCTACCGAAAAGCATCTTCAGCATTCTAACCACTCCTTTTTTAGGTTGTTATTGAGAAACTACACTAAGTTGTACCAAAAACTTTATCCGAATGCAATAAAAAAAGAAGGGCCGCCTGAGGCGACCCTATTCAAATCTAAACCAAAACTTTTTCGTATTTGCCGCTCGCAAAACTCGAGTGGATATATACGACCCTCTCTTTGTCTTGCCAGTTCTCGTAGAGTTGGAGTAAAACTCCACGGAGAATTACTTCTCCAGCGCTGCCCTTCTGAGGCAGATCCTCTTCCCTCCAAATTTTGAGCGAGAGTGCCTGATCGATAACCTGCTCGGCACGTTCGCCGCTCCTCTGTACCATGCCGATTTGGCCGACCAATTCCTCAGCAAGAATAAGCGCAAGAATAGTAAGTAGGGTTGGGTTAGTAACACCATGACTATGAAGCGTCTGTACCATTCCCTCAAAGTGGACACAGTAGCTGCAATCTGGCTTGAGCCCATACTTTTCAAAGTACGGCTCGGCTATCTTCCGGCACAATTCCTTCCTCCGGGCCGTCTCGCTTAACTTCTGCCACAGAGTAGATTCATTGTAACTGCGGTAGAAAACGTCTGCATCGGGACAACCTCTCACTAAATCAATGGCAAGGTCATACCCATGACCTCGGCTTACTACTTCGGAGACGCGGATGACGCTTTCGCTGCCCCCCGCCTTGATACGCTCTGGTGTATTAAGCCTGAAAGTGACATCTAGTTGTCTCTCGGCATCTATCAGTGAATACTTCCTACTCGCTCGAAAGGACGAGTGTAGAAAATTCGGCAGAGGGTTAAAGTGGAGCGTAGGATGTTTAGCCTTCACAATCCATTGAGGCGCGTGGATTTCATACTCACTCTGTTCGCTAAGCGTCGGAGTACGAACTTGGACGCCGGCTGACGTTGAAATAATAAGGTTGGCAAACGACTGGACAACCTTTCGAAAGCTGCCTCCGTTAATTTTGTGATAAGGCAACCCTGTGAGCCACATCACCACTTCTTTCTTCTGATCGCTCCTCCACGGCGTCCGGATATGAAGTGAAGGACAAAGATACTTTTCAAGCTCCCCTTGAAGCCCTTGCTCTTGAAGGGAATTCATAAACTCCTCGGGGAGTTCAAACTCGCCATCGAATTCCGCAAAACGTACTTCATTAGGAAACCTGACTTCAATAGTCGTCAGGAACTTCTTGAAACCTCCGGTGAGACATCGTCCTTCTTCAAACCTAGCGAGTAGTTGCGTGGCGTGCAACAGACTCCCTCGGTAAACCACGTTCACTGGTTTCACTGGCGCTCCTTTGTTGTTGTTAAGGTGCTCTCCGTGACCCCCTCACGGCGGGGTTATCGTTACGTCCTTGCAAAACGACAGAGATGACTATATCAGAAAATCTGGAAGAGTTCAAATAAACGGTTACGATAGCCGCTCTTTTTTCGTAAGCGCGCGAACTTCATCACGCAAAATTGCGGCTAACTCAAAGTCGAGCCGTTTTGCGGCTTCCTTCATTTCACGTTCTTTATCAATAATCAATTTAGCTAAAGCCGGACCAGATTTCGGTATCGGCTTCATTTCTAACTTCAAAATTTCTTCAACTGGCAGAATATCGGTTATGGCCTTCTGGATAGTTTTTGGTGTAATACTGTATTTCTTATTGTATTCAAGTTGAAGATTTCGTCGGCGTTCGGTTTCAGTCACGGCCCGCTTAATGGAGCCTGTAATTTGATCAGCATAGATCAACACCTCGCCGCGGACATTCCGCGCCGCACGCCCGATAGTCTGTATAAGCGAAGTCTCGCTACGCAAGAACCCCTCTTTGTCGGCATCGAGAATCGCGACAAGCGACACCTCGGGTAGATCCAAACCCTCGCGCAAGAGATTTACGCCCACGAGCACATCAAATCCGCCGGCACTGGCGGACCCCTTTCTCAAATTCGTCAAAATCCTGATACGGTCTAGAGTTTTCACATCACTATGAAGATAATTTACCTTCATCTTTTTTTCTTCAAGATAGGCGCTTAAATCCTCTGCCATTTTTTTCGTTAACGTTGTCACGAGGACTCGTTCTTTTACCTTAACCCGCTCCTCAATTCTAGGGATGAGATCATCGACCTGGCCTCTGGCCGGCCTGATAACTATCCCAGGATCAACAAGGCCGGTTGGCCGAATGATTTGTTCCACTATCTGGCCTTGCCCTGAGTTTATCGAAGGGTCGCTTTTATTTCGCTCGTACTGACTTGGCGTGGCCGACGTATAAACCACCTGCTTCACTCTGGCTTCAAATTCTTTAAAGCGTAATGGCCGATTGTCAGCCGCCGAAGGCAAACGGAAACCGTATTCAATCAAAGTCTTTTTACGGGAAGCATCGCCTTCGTACATCCCTTGAATTTGAGGGACTGTGACGTGCGATTCGTCAATAACGGTGAGAAATCCGCCAGCTGGCGGACTCGGGAAATAATCAAGGAGAGTATCAGGCGGCTCGCCAGGATTTCGGCCGGAGAGATGTCGTGAGTAATTTTCAATGCCATGGCAGTAGCCGATCTCTCGTATCATTGCCAAGTCAAACTTGGTACGGCGCTCTAAACGCTCGGCTTCCAAGAATTTCTTTTCCTTTTCAAAGTATTTCAAACGCTCTTTAAGTTCTTCTTGAATGGCTTTTAAGGCCCGCTCGCGCTCCGGCACGGGGGTTATAAAGTGTTTGGCTGGCGCTATATAAATCTCGGGTAAGGTTGGCGTTATTCCCGGCCGAAATCCTTGAATTGGGTCAATTTCATATATTTTTTTAATCGCTCCGTTTTTAAGCTCAAAATTGTAAATCACTTCTTTATCAGGCGGCATTATCTCCCAATTGTCGCCCCGGAGCCGAAAGGTGCCACGCTTAAGGTCTGCCGTCGTCCTATTAAACTGGAGCTCAATCAATTTCTTCACAAACTCCGCACGCCTGATTTTGTCGCCGACTTTTAAATGAAAAATGTTTTCGGCGTAAATCTCCGGCGCGCCCAAACCGTAGATGCAGGAAACTGATGCCACGATTATCACGTCTTTTCGCGTTAAAAGCGCGGTTGTGGCCGCGTGACGAAGCTTATCAATCTCATCATTGATCATCGCTTCCTTGCCGATATAAGTGTCGGTTGTTGGAAGATAGGCCTCTGGCTGATAGTAGTCGTAGTATGAGACGAAATAGTTTACCGAGTTCTTCGGGAAAAGCTCACGAAGCTCGTTCGTAAGCTGGGCCGCGAGAGTCTTATTATGAGCAATAACAAGCGTTGGCTTCCCCATCGCCGCGATCACATTCGCCATTGTGAAGGTCTTGCCGCTACCGGTCACGCCCAAAAGCGTCTGATGCCGAAAACCTTTTTCTAAACCAGCAATAAGCGCCTCAATCGCCCTCGGTTGATCACCTGCAGGCCTAAACTTGCTTACTAATTGAAATGAATTGGTAGACATGGAAGTATCGGTTGGCTTGCCCCGTCACCAACCGAGCACCATTTTTATCCGACCCGCACGGCAGTGCGTAGGTCGCAGTGCTCGGTTTGGTGCGGGGTCCCCGGCTGGTTTAAATTTTGAAATTAGTTGAAACATAAACGCGCGAAACGCCCCTCGTTTTGTCCTAATAGGGGTATTACATCTTAACTTTAACAAAAACCCCCCGTTTTGACGAGGGATTTTTTGTGGACCTACTCTCTCTAATCAGAACGGCCTTTGATCTTACCCTGAAGCTCTTTGATCTGATCAAGGATGGCCTTGAGTTGGTCGCGAATGCCCTGAACCTCGGTGCTGCTTGAGCTCCTGCCTTTCTTTTCTTTGTCCTTATCATTATTATCTTCGTCTTCAACTTTAAACTTAACCTCTCGTTCGAGAACTATGCTGTAGTTTCGAACCACCTTAGCTTTGACAACGAGCGGAGTCGCGGGATCAACACGGCCTGAAACCCCCACTTCGTCGCCCGGCTGCAATATGCTCACGTCAATAACGCGGCGAACCAATTTCCCCTCACGAAGCAGAAATTCGCCGAGACCCGACGTGTCAATCGTCCAGGTCGTACCCCAAACCTTCCCCACGAATGAATTCGCGCCAACGCTCACCACTTCCATGCCGCGAGCCAAAAAATTGCCCGGAGGGTTGATATTGAGCATCGGTTGCTTGAACTTGCGGCTGGGCGGGGTGGATGTTGCGGCCGGAAGGGTTGTCACCGTCGCCGAACAGTTCGCGTTTACCGCGCTTGACGACGCTGTGGTCGTTGCCGTATCCATTACGGTCACTGCCGCCGAAAACGTGCCTGTTGAATTGTAGGTCGCGGTCACGGTTTGAGTCGTACCGGTCACATTCGTTCCTGACCACTGGTAAGAATAGGGCTGATTCCCGCCGGCAGGACTCGCTGTCCAGGTAATAACGTTCAGATTGGCCGTGCCTGAACAAGTAGCTGAAAGCGGGGCGTTTTGAGCGTAGACCAGCGAACCTAAGAATAATATTCCAAGCGCGCCAATCCCCCCAATCTTCGTAAAATTCTTGCTAATCATTTTTGAAGTTTTTGTTTTCTTCGACCTTTGGAATTTCTTGTTTTTCTTGATTGCCTTTATTGCTCCTCTCAATTTTCAACTCATCCCCGGAACTTTCTTCTATTTTCTGTAAACACTTCTTCTCAAACTTCTCGATAAGTTTAGGATTCTCGCCTATTACTTCACGAACTTCTAAACTTTGGCTCGTGATCAAAGCGCGGAAACTGGCGCAAATTGAAGGGCCTGATTTTTCGGTAAAAACCTGCTTTTTGAAAGAGGACTTGTTATAGCTTTTTATTGGTTGAGTTGAGGTCGCCGTGCTTGTAGGAAGCGTTGACTTATAAAGAGGTTGGGGCGGCGGGATTAAGCGAACCGGAAGTTTATTTTCTAGCTTCTCTACTTGAATATCTTCAATTTCATCGCCATTTAGCGCGCCGACTGAATTATGCAATTCTTCACGAAGATCATCCGAAAGGCCGAAGATTTTTCCGCTTAATGGATCCTTTTGTTTCACTTCTTCAATTTCTTCGAGGCGGCGCTCGGCTAATTTGAGATGAAGAACCGGCTTTTCCTCCGCGTTTGAAAGCGTCAAATTGATCAATTCCTGCGCCCGCTTTAAAGGATAGAGTAAATTATCTGGCCCCACGTTTCTCTGATCAGCGTAAGCCGCGCCGCCGCTTATAATGAGCATTAAAGCAACGCCGGAGGCCAGACCGCGGACGAAATATCTAAAGGCCGACGGCTCCGGCTTGGAATCTCGGCTGAATTTTTGGCTAAAAGCCGAGAGAAATAAAAACCCGGTCCGGCGGACAAAATCGGGGCTTGGTTTTAAAAGCTTTTGGAAATCCTTCGGTTTTTTGTTTCCTCTAAAAATATTGAGCATTATTTTAGGTGCTTGCGAATTTTCTCTTTAAGGCGGCTCACCGAGACCCGCAAACTGCCTTCTGATTTATTTAAAATTTTGGAAATTTCCCTATAAGAAAGATCGGCCAAGTAATGAAGCCGGAATAATTCTTGGTCTTCCTCTGGGAGCGACTTCAAAAATTCCTGGAGCCGCCGAAGTTCTAGACTTTCTTCTACCCTTGTCTCTGGATTATCTATAAAGGCCGTCTCAATCCTCGTTTCGCTTACGTCAGAGAAAGACAGGTCTCTCGCTCGGCGATAGTGGTCAGTCAAAGTGTTTCGTGCTAACTGCCAGAACCAAATAGAGAAAACGCCTATTTTCGGATCAAAGGTTTGAATCCCATCCACAACTTTCAAAAATATCTCCTGGGTCAGGTCCTCGGCTTGGTGCCGATGCCGAACTCGGCTCACGCAAAACCCGAAAGTCTTTCCGACTAATTCGTTATAAAGTTTCTCGGCCGCCCCCTTGTCCCCTTTTTGCATATTGAGGGCCAAGCGAGTCAGCTTATCCTTCAAGAATCGGCCTTTCATTAAGAAATACGCTTATATAGCGATAGTGTTACAGGTATTTTGAGGTAGTTCATACACTTTATTGACTATCCCGCATAGATTCGTTACATTCTACAATAGCAATTTACCAAAGGAGGACAAGGTGACAAAAGAACGCTTTTCTGAAATCCTGAAGGAATGCGGATTCACAGATTACCAAATCAATATTCTGTGGAATACTAGACCGCCTGAGAATCTCGATGAACGGAAATTGCGGGAAACCGCCAAGCAGTTCGTTCTATATAAAGACCTTCTTATCCAAGCCTGACCATTGTGTCAGGCTTTTTTCTTTTCCCCACGCTCCGTGACACTTTTTGTACTTAACTGGCCGTCCGTCTGACTTTTTCGATCCGCACAAACAAGGATTTAGAAGCTACAACAATTTCTCCAATAACTCCCAGCAAGATAATCTTTTTGCCCATTTTTCTAAATAAGCTCTTTTCAACTCGTTGCCGGATATCTTGATTATTGATTCCACGTCTTCCAACTGGCGGCTAGAGCCGGAGTTCTTGTACCATTTAAGTTTTATCAAGATCAAATCCTCGGGAGAAGTGAAGTAAACAATTTCCCCTAAAATCTTTTTGGCGACTCTTCTCTTTAATCTGGAAATGTCAAAATCATCGTTCTCCTGCAAAAGCCAAAAATCAACTTTCACGCCGGTTTCGCCGTCAATAAAGTTGAATTCTTCGCGCTTCTTGACCGCGTTTACCATCATTTCTTCGTCAAAGTAGCCACTGCCTAGTTTTTTAAATTCCCCGGCAAAACGCGCAGTATCTTTTCCTCTCAATTCAACGACAATATCGATATCGGCCGTAAATCTCGGCCGACCCCAAACCAAGACCGCAATACCGCCGGTCACAAGATAAGGAACGTTAAGCCGCTTAAGAATTTTTGCGACTTTTACCAAAAGCCGCCGCGGGTCTGCCTCTGTCATAGCGAATCTTATCCCCTACCAGATCCTTAGCCAATCTCCAGAACCACGATCCCAGTTTTATTTTTTCGTCGGCAGACATTTTACGGAAAATTTCATCTTGAATATTTTGAGCGGATTGTTGGCCAATCATTTCCATATATTCAGTATACCATGTTGTAATTATGCTCCATGACATTTTTTATATTTTTTCCCGCTCCCGTCCGCCTTCACTAAAGTTTCGGCGGGACTCCGCTCGTTTTGATGTATAACCCTACTGATTTTTACCATGACAATGCTTGTACTTAACTGGCCGTCCATCTGGCTTTTTCGCTCCGCACGGGCAGGGATCGTTGCGTCCAATTTTCATCCCGCTCCTCGGGATTCCGGTGGGCAAGCCTACTTTTTTCGTTGCTTGTTGCGATTGGATTCCAGTTTGCGTTTGGCTTTGAGCCAACTTAAATATATTACTAAAAATCCACCCGTTGAAGTTCTGCCAGAGGTCTTTAAATAAGCGGTGGCTTTCTCTGCGGTACTCCACAAGCGGATCTTTCTGGCCATAAGCCCGAAGGCCGATAGACTCGCTTAAGGCCTCAAGGTCGTCCAAATGATTCATCCACAGAAGATCGAGAAGACCAAGAATCCTGCTTCGCGACATCTGGTCGCCCGCAATCTCCAAACTGCGCTTTTGAATCAATTCTTTCAGTTTTTCTATTTCGTCTTCATTCAGTTCGCCGGCTTTAACCTCCGCTCCAATCGGCCACTGATTTTCATTCGTCAAGAGTTTGGCCTCTTCAAAAATTTTCTTTAATTCCACCTCCCCTAGAGCTCTTATATTTTTCTCCAAATACTCACTTGATGCACCACTTACAATTTTAGCGACATCTTCTCGATTTACGCTTGTGAGAATCCGCTGCCTCTCTTTATAAACAGCAATTCTCTGTTTATTCAGGACATCGTCATACTCGAGCAAGTGTTTGCGCATGTCGAAATTCGCGCCCTCTACCTTGGCCTGGGCCTGTTCAACAGCCTTCGAGACAATTCCCAACTGAATCGGCTGATCATCCGGCAAGTTAAATCGCTCCATTAAACCCTTAATGCGATCTCCGCCGAAAATCCTCACTAAATCATCTTCAAGCGAAAGGAAAAACTGCGAGGAACCGGGATCGCCTTGCCTGCCAGCCCGGCCTCTGAGCTGGTTATCAATCCGCCTGGCCTCGTGCCGTTCGGTCCCGATAACGTGGAGGCCGCCGAGTTCCTTAATTTTTTGCGCTTCTTCCAGCTTTGGGGGATTCCCTCCCAGGATTATGTCCACTCCTCGGCCTGCCACATTAGTTGCCACAGTTATACCTTTGAGTCGGCCGGCTTGGGCAATTATCGCGCCTTCACGCTCATTGTTTTTAGCATTCAAAACCTCGTGGGGAATGCTGGCTTTAGCGAGCATCGCCGAGAGAAGCTCGTTTTTTTCAATCGAGGTCGTCCCTAAAAGCACTGGCTGGCCTTTTCTATAGCGTTCCTTAACTTCCCTGACCACAGCCGCATACTTGGCTTTGAGATTTTTGTAAATCACATCAGAGAGGTTTAGGCGGACTAGAGGTTTATTGGTGGGAATGCTTACCACGTCCAAGTTGTAAACTTTATAAAACTCTTCAGCCGAGGTTTGGGCAGTGCCGGTCATCCCAGCTATTTTTTCGTAAAGACGGAAATAGTTTTGGATGGAAATTTTGGCGTAGGTTCGCGATTCTTCTTTAACCAACACGCCTTCTTTGGCTTCGATTGCCTGGTGGAGCCCTCCGCTATATCGCCTGCCAAGAAGCATTCTGCCAGTGAACTCATCAACAATAATGACTTCGTTCTGCTTAACTACATAATCCTTGTCTCGGTGGAAAAGCGCTTTGGCTTTCAAGCTTTCTTCGAGGTAATGGACCAAACGGAAATTTTCCGGCGCATATAAATTCTCCACACCGATTATTTTCTCAACTTTCTCGATGCCAGCCTCGGTGATCGAAACCGAACGAAACTTTTCATCAACCGTATAGTCAGTATCTTTTTCGAGACGGCCGACCACCCGCGTGAAGAGTTTATAGAACTCGCTCGATTCGGTATCCGGCGCGGCAATGATAAGCGGGGTCCTTGCCTCATCAATTAAGATTGAGTCAACCTCGTCGATAATAGCGTAGTGGTGGCCTCGTTGGACTTGATCCTCGGGGCTCTGAGTAAGATTGTCTCTTAAATAGTCGAATCCGAATTCATGGTTAGTGCCATAGGTGATATCCGCTAAATAGGCCTCGCGTCTAAGTATAGGCCGTAAGAATTTCGTCTGAACGAGAAAACTACCGGTTGTATC
>JACOXZ010000016.1 GCA_016182105.1 Candidatus Liptonbacteria bacterium
GCTTTATGTGCTCGGACCAAGCTTTTAGGGCCTCCGATAGCTTCCTCAAAAGTATCGGCGGGGCGAGCGCAGGACTCATCGCCAGCGAAAGTCCACGCTGGGGACTTGAGCGGTAGCCAAAGGGCCCTGGCGTTATTGTTTTTACTTGAATCACTGGATTATCCGCTTTAGAATTAAGATAAGTAAATGACTGAAGAGAAACTGACGCCGCTTCAGGCAAAACTTGCGAGATTAAACAGGGAATCAGAAGAGCGATCCGCCCAAGAGTTGGCAAAGAAACTGAATCATCCTTATGTTGACTTGAGGAAAACTCCAATTTCTCTTGAAGCCCTAAAACTAATTCCTGCGGAAGAGTCGAGAAGCGCCAAGGCAGCAGCCATAGAACTTAAAGTAAAAAGAGTAGCCCTAGCCTTAGCTGATCCCAACCTTCCGGAGGCCAAAAAAGTTTTGCGTTCGCTAGAGGACAGAAAGTATGAGGTCAAGATTTTTATCGCCTCGCTCTCAGGGCTCGAGCAAGCCCAGGGTTTTTATAAATTCATCTCCGAAGAGGCCAAAGAGATTACCGGCAAAGTTGATATTGAAAAGAAAAACCTAGAGGAACTCATAAAACAACTCCACACCTTTCAGGAAGTTAAAAGCGAAATTGAAAAATTTGATTTTAAAACCACAACCACAACTGCGCTTCTTGAAATTGTTTTAGCGGGCGCCTTAGCCAATAAAGCTTCGGATATTCACTTTGAAGCCGAGGAGAAAAACACCAAAATACGCTTTCGGTTGGACGGCCTGCTTCACGATATTTTTAACGACTTGCCGGTCAGAAACTACCAAAACCTGATCTCGCGAATAAAGCTTTTGAGCGGAATGAAAATTAACATCCGCGGCCAGCCGCAGGACGGACGTTTTACGATCGGACTCGTCGCCAAGGAAATTGAAGTTCGGGTCTCGATTGTTCCCTCGGAGTTCGGCGAGACGACTGTGATGAGAATTTTGGATCCAGAGGCGATCAGTGTGGAGCTGCCGCAGCTGGGTTTTCGGGAAGACAATCTCAAGCTTGTGGAAGAGCAACTGACCAAACCCAATGGTTTGATCTTAAACACGGGGCCCACTGGTTCAGGGAAAACCACGACCCTCTACGCTTTTTTGCGGAAACTTGTAAACCCGGAGATTAAAATTATCACGATTGAAGAGCCGATTGAATACCGAATTCCGGGCATTGAGCAGACCCAGGTTGATCCGGGCTCCAATTACACTTTTGCCAAAGGATTGCGGGCGATTGTGAGGCAAGATCCTGACGTGATTTTGGTTGGCGAGGTTAGAGACGGAGAAACAGCCGATATTGCCATGCATGCAGCCCTAACCGGACACATGGTGCTCTCCACACTGCATACCAATGACGCTGTAGGAGTTGTGCCGCGGCTGGTTGATTTGGGCGTGAAGCCTTCGATCATCGGGCCAGCTCTAAACTTGGCGATTGCCCAGCGGCTAGTGAGGAAGCTTTGCGAGAAATGCAAAAAACCGGCTAAAGTCACGCCGGAGCTAGAGACAAAAATTTCAAAGTTTTTGGAAGGCCTGCCTAAAAAAGTTAATCGCGACCCTTATCGCGATTTTAAGATTTTTGAACCTCAGGGCTGTTCGGCTTGCAATAACCTCGGCTATAAAGGTCGAATCGGCATCTTTGAATTTTTGGAAGCCGGCCCCGATTTTGAAGAGACAATTCTTAAGGAGACTTCCGAGGTGGCTTTGAAAAAATTAGCCCAAAGTCAGGAGATGGTGACGATGCAGCAAGACGGGATCCTTAAAGTTTTGTCTGGAATCACCTCTTTCAAGGAAGTTGAGCGTGGGACCGGATTTCTCGAATGGTAGTAATCTCAAATCTGGGGGTCAAATCCCGCAAGGGAATGTTTTGCCTCTTCTAAATAAATTCAGAAGAGTTTAGAATTATTTCGAGGAGTGGCGGAGCCGAAACCCCGTCATCCTAAGGCTAAAAATAATTCCTGCCCCCAGATTTGAAATAGCTACCATTCTAGAGCATTTTTTGGAATATTAGCATAAATAATATACTTTGTCAATATGAAGCCAGTAACCCACCCAATTTTACTATCCGACGACCCAACCATTGATCAGGCTCTCCGGCCAACTGTTTGGTCGGAATATGTTGGCCAAGAAAAAATCAAAAAAAACTTAAAGATTTTGATTGAGGCCGCTCAAAAGCGGAATGAGGCAGCTGACCATGTTCTTTTCTGCGGCCAGGCTGGTTTAGGGAAAACTACGCTTGCATATCTTACAGCTAAGGAGCTACGTTCGCCGCTCAAGGTCACCTCCGGGCCCGCTTTAGAGAAAATGGGCGATCTCGCGGCCATCCTCACCAACCTCGAGAAAGGCGAAGTTCTTTTTATTGATGAAGCTCACCGGATGAACCGGATGATCGAGGAAGTTCTCTACCCGGCCATGGAGAGTCGGAAGCTTCATTTGATAGTGGGCAAGGGGCCGAGCGCGAGGACCCTAAGCTTGGATCTCCCGCCTTTTACCTTGATTGCGGCCACAACCAGAGAAAATCTGCTCTCCGGCCCCTTACGCTCGCGGTTTGGGGCCACCTTCCGATTAAATTACTACGACCCTGAAGATATCAAAAAAATCTTGAGACGTTCAGCAGAGATCCTTAAAGCCAATGCGACCGAAGAAGCCGTAAATATCCTAGCCAAGGCCTCTCGTGCCACGCCTCGAGTTGCGAACCGACTACTTAAGCGCGCCAGGGATTATGCCGAGGTTAAGGGCGAGCGAATAATTGACGATAAAGTCGCCTTAAAGACCCTCGAGCTTCTCGAGATTGATAGTCTAGGTCTCGAGCCCCAGGACCGGAGACTCATTCAAATAATTATCCAGAAGTTTAACGGCGGCCCGGTTGGCGTGAATACTTTGGCCGCGGCTTTAAACGAAGACAAAGGAGTAATTGAAGATATATATGAGCCATATCTTATGAGTCTCGGCTTTATCTTAAGATCTGCAGCTGGCCGTTTGGCTTTGCCTGCGGCCTATGACCATTTGGGGATTAAAAGGCGAGGCGAATTGCTATGATGCAAATCTACAAATCTTATGCGAATGATGCGAATTGCGAATTTTCTTATTCGCAATTTGTAGATTGGCATGAAATTCGCATATTGGCATAATGGTTGTAATCAATGAGTGGCTGCCAAATCCTTTTGGTTCTGACGAAGATGGCGAATGGATAGAAATTTTAAATAGCGGCGGAGAGAAAATTAATCTCTCGGGTCTTTATGTAGAGAACAAGAAAGGCCAGAAATATTTCTTAAAAGGCGAACTTGAAGGGAATAAATTCTTAGTACTCAAACGTAAAGAGACTCGAATTGTTCTCACTAATCAAGACGAGAAAATTTCGCTTTATGACGCCAAAAATAATTTAGTCGAGGGGTCGGGATTCTTTGGTGAGGCGCCCGAAGGAAAAAGCTTTTCTCGAGCCAGTAGCGACCACTTTGTCTTTCTTGATCCTACACCGGGCCTCCCGAACGGCAAGGAGGAACTTTTAACTTCCGCCGCAGCTCTTTATCCGATCGGGAAGCCTCTAAACGTAAACCCGGGACCATCTGATTTTTTGCTTATGCTTTTTGGGGCCGCTGGCTTTTTAACAGCCCTAGTTATATTTATTTTGAAATCCAATGAATCCCGTTAGAGATGACTCATCTACGGACTAAATCTAATCTTTGAGCTATATTTTTATGCGTCAATCAGGGGTCTCATCGTATATTAACGGAAACGCAAGCGTTTCCTATCTCTAACGGGATGAAAACCTATCGCAGTTTTTCTTCAACCGAGACTGAAAGGTTGGGTTATGACTTTGGGAGAAAAATTTTGAGGAAAAAGCCGAAGGCTTCGGCCATTATCTTGGGCCTACAAGGGGCGCTCGGGAGCGGTAAGACAGTTTTCGCCAAAGGGTTATTCAGGGCCCTAGGGGTGAGAGCAAGGATCTTGAGTCCAACTTTTCTTTTAATTAAAAGTTATGAGCTGAAGAAAAAAAATTTTAAGCAAGCTTATCACTTTGACTGCTATCGAATTAAAAACGAGAAGGAGCTCCGGCTTTTGGGAGCTAAAGAAATTTTGGCTGCCAAAGAGAATTTGGTGCTTATTGAGTGGGCCGATCGTTTGAAATCGCTTAGAGGAGGCAAAAATGTTATAAAGGTGAAGCTTTATCATGGCTTAAAATCAAACGAAAGAATAATAAAAATCCCAAATTTTTTATCCCGTTAGAAAATTAAAGCCAGCATTAAATCTATAATCAATGATCACATTTTTTACTCAGCGTTTTAAGTCAGCAAACGTAATTTTAATTTTCTAACGGGATGAAGAAAACCCTTTTTTTGATTGATGTCCATTCCTTAATTCATCGCTCTTTTCACGCCTTGCCGCCGCTTACGACTCCGGAGGGTGAGCCGATTCAAGCTGTCTATGGCTTAGCGAGTATCCTCTTAAAGATCTTGCGGGAAGATAAGCCGGATTATCTTGTGGCCTGCTTCGACAGGCCCGAACCGACCTTTCGCAAAGAAGAATATGTTGAATATAAGGCCCAGCGGCCGGAGACGCCTGATAGTCTCGTGCCGCAGCTCTTCCTGGCCCGCGAACTTTTTTCGAACTTCGGCATTAAGACACTGGAGGCGGCTGGATTTGAAGCCGACGACTTGATTGCAACCCTTACCGAAAAATTTTCCGCCAAAGGCGAGACCCCGCCCCTTCGGGGCGGAAAAAGCGAGCCCCGTAACTCAACTAAGTTGAGTTTACGGGGCGAGCCGGACTTAAAAATAGTGATTTTAACCGGCGATCTCGATACTCTTCAGCTCGTCTCCCAAGATAAAATCGTGGTCCGAACATTCCGCAAGGGCGTGAGCGACACTTTTACTTATGACGAGAATGCGGTTCATGACCGCTATGGCTTAAGCCCTAGTGAACTTATTGATTACAAGGCACTAGTTGGCGATCCTTCAGACAACATCAAGGGCATTTCCGGCATCGGCCCCAAGCGAGCAAGCGAGCTCCTCAATAAATTCGGCACCTTAGAGAATATTTATAAAAACCTGGCCTCCGACGAGAAGCTCAAGCGTATGCTCGGCAACTCTCAAAAGCAAGCCGAGCTCGCTAAAAAATTAGTCACCTTAAAGAGAGACGTTCCAATTGCAGTACCGGAGCTTTCTCGTTTCGCGATCAATTTTGATAAAAAAAAGCTTCTTAGTTATTTTCAAAAATTAGGATTTGAGACTTTAGTCAAAAGGCTGGAGGTGGACGTTCAGGGCCGGATTTTTGATGACGCTATTTTTATTGTTGAATCATTGGGTCTGACCCCATTTTCAGAAGATTTTCTTTCTGTGAAGACCAAAGTCGGCTTTAGTTTAAAGCCGTTAATAAAAAAGCTCTGGGCTTTGAGACAAGATTTAAATCCGCCTTACTTCGATTTAGGCGTTGCTTTTTGGCTTCTTGATCCGGATTTTAAAAATTATGAACCCCGAGCCGTTTTCCGGAAGTTTTTAGGGAAAGACTTAAGCGAAGACCATAGTGATCTAAAAGAAGCTTATAGTCTGGCATCGAAGAAAATAAAAGAGTTCGGCTTAGAAAAAGTTCTACAGGATATTGAAATGCCACTCCTCCGGATTCTAGCGGAGGCGGAGAATTCAGGCATCGCCGTGGATCTAGAAAAATTAAAAGACCTGGAGACGCGAATTCACGACAAGCTTAATTCGTTAACCCAAGATATCTATCGCGAAGCCGGGGAGGAGTTTAATATAAATTCCCCTAAACAACTTCAGACAATCCTTTTTGAGAAGTTGAAGATTAACCCCTATTTAGTCTCGAGGACAGCCCGTGGCAGTCGTTCAACAAACGCCCAGAGCCTCGTTGCCCTCCGAGGGACTCACCAAATCATCCCCCATATTTTGGAGTACCGTGAAAGTTTCAAAATCCAATCTACTTATGTCCAGCCTCTTCAAAGATCTTTAGGGAAAGACGGCCGGCTGCACACTGAATTTATCCAAACAGGCACCGCGACCGGCCGCTTGAGCTCGCAGTCGCCGAATCTCCAGAACATTCCCCAAGAATCGATCTGGGCCAAAGATCTTCGATCTGCTTTCATTGCGCCGGACAGTTTTTCCTTTTTGGCTTTTGATTATTCCCAGCTTGAGCTCCGGATTCTCGCGGCTTTAAGCGAGGACCCGAAGATGGTCAAGGCCTTCGAGGAGGGTCAAGATATTCATCAAATTACCGCCTCCAAGGTTTTAAAAATTCCTTTATCTAAAGTTACAGCCGAGGAAAGACGTCTCGCTAAAACCCTGAACTTCGGACTGATTTACGGCATGGGCATCTCGGCTTTTGCGAAAACGAGCGGCCTTGACCGTAATCAAGCCCAGGAATTCATTAACACATATTTTGAAGAATTTCCGAGGATCCGCGACTGGCAGGAAAAAACTAAAAGCGAGGCAAGGACTTTAGGTTATGTGCAGACCCTGACTGGCAGGCGCCGGCTCTTGCTCGGGCTCTCGTCAAGTTCTCCGCAGCTTGTCTCTGAGGCTGAAAGAGCGGCCATAAACCAGCCGATCCAAGGGTTTGGCGCGGACATCCTGAAGATGGCCATGATCAAAGTTAAGGAAACGCTCCAATGGGCCGAGGTTTGGTCCAAGGCGGTCAAGATGATTTTATCTATCCATGATGAATTGCTGTTCGAGGTTCGCGATGATATGATTAAAAAAATCAC
>JACOXZ010000017.1 GCA_016182105.1 Candidatus Liptonbacteria bacterium
CCAATGGGCCGAGGTTTGGTCCAAGGCGGTCAAGATGATTTTATCTATCCATGATGAATTGCTGTTCGAGGTTCGCGATGATATGATTAAAAAAATCACGCCCCAAATAAAAAAAGCGATGGAGGAAGTTTTCGACTTAACCCCGTCACTCAAAGTCGATGTTTCTTTAGGTAAGGATTGGGGACATCTTAAAAAAATGAGCTCTGCAAATGGAAAAGTCTAAAATCGGCGTTTGGGTAACACTTGCGGTTTTTCTTGTATTAGCTTCGCTCAATTTTGTTTTTCCTCGGCTTGTCGTAGCCGCCCTCACTCTCATCTCCGGTCTTTTTTTGGTTTTTATTTTTCCAACATTTCTAAAGATGCCGAAGGAAACGGTCTCATCGGTCTCGATTAAGGAGTCCAGTATTGAAGATGACGAATTCAAAAATATCGTTCTCCACCTGAGAGACGCTTTAATTCTTTACGATCGGAATTTCAAATTTATTTTTTTTAATCCTGCCGCCGAAGAGCTTTTTCGGGTCCCCGCCGCTTCAGTTTTAGGCCGTGAATTTAAGCCGCAGGATGCCGAAGAGCTGGCCTTACGGCGTCTGGTTCAAGTTATTTTCCCATCACTCGCGCCTATTGTGGTCTCCCGCTCTCCGGCCGGAGTCTATCCCCAAATCATTGATATTTCTTTCGAGGATCCGACGCTTGAGCTCCAAGTCACAACCACTCCTTTGAGGATTGGGGAGGGCGGCCCCACTGCTTTTATGAAAATTGTGCGAGATAGAACTTCCGAAGTTTCTCTTGTTAAAGCTAAGAGCGAATTTGTGACGCTTGCTTCTCACCAGCTTAGAGGACCAGTCACAGACATAAACTGGGCTTTGGAGACCCTCGCCGGAGAGACGGGACTGAGCGAAACCGGCAAATCAATCCTTCAAAGCACCAAAAAAGCGAGCGGGCAGCTTATAGGAATTATTGAAGATTTAATCAGTGTCTCAAAGATCGAAGAAGGCCGGTTTGGCTATGAGTTTGAATCCAAAGATATTGTTGATGTTCTCGGCAGAATTCTCTCGAGCGTCATGGCTAAGGCTCTGCGGGCCGGCGTTAAAGTTTATTTTGATCGGCCCAAAGAAAGTTTACCCCAGGTCTTGATTGACGAGAATAAATTGACCCTGGCTTTTTATAATTTTCTTGAAAATGCCATTCGTTACAATATCAAAAACGGCGAAGTGATTGTTAAAGTAGAAAAAGTAAAGGACAAGCCGTTTTTGGAGATAAAAATCAAGGATACAGGGATAGGCATTCCGCCTGATGAAATTGATAAAATATTTTTCAAATTTTTCCGAGCTCGGAATGCTTTGAAATTCAAAACCGAAGGATCGGGTCTAGGCCTCTACATTGCCAAAAACATAATTCGCGCCCATGGAGGCCAGGTTCAGGTCGAGTCAGAATTAAATCGCGGGAGCACCTTCCATTTTACACTACCTACGGATCCTAATTTGGTGCCTAAGCACGAAGTGGCGATCGAGGAATAGGGTGGGGCTAACTTTTGGTTTTTTTCGAACCGGCGGTTCGGCCACTCCTGCGGTGGCCGCCCGCCTGCGCTCTCGGCGCTGGAACCTGCCTTAAGCAGAGTCAAGCTTCCAGCACCTCCGATAGCTTCCTCAAGCCGCCTCGCTCGCCACTAGGGGGAGGCAGGCAAAAAGTCGCTTGACATAATTAGAAGATATGCTCTAATTGTAGATAGTTAAGGTATCCTCGCGGGTCGGCAATAACGCTGGCCGCGGAAGGAAACCTTTTGAAAACAGGAGGAACAGCCATGACCACGAAGCATGGAACCGCCTCCCAGGTGACTGGGGGCTACGTCGAGTTTCAGGCGGCAGTCCTGCGGGCCTTGCCTCGTGACATCAATCCCGATGTCGCGCTCGGCTGGACGCAGAACGGCGAGTCGCTCGCGCGAGTTCTCCGAGAGGCGATCGAAGGGAAGTTCGTGGGCGGCGTCACGCCAGCCTTCGTCCACGACAAGACGAAGGAGGGCTGGACGCTCATTGAGAACACGCCGCGTCGCATCACTTCCGTCCGTGACCTGGAGATCGTCCCATTCTTGAAGAAGGGCGAGTCCTACGTCAATGGCGAGGAGATGGTGCGTCGCGCCCGCGTCGAGTTCGATGCGAACTACGGCCAGGAAGACGCCGAGTATGTCCTCGAGCACGAGGCCGAAATCCCGAAGGAGTTCAGGCCTTACTACCTGGTCTTCCCGGGAACGGTCTGGCAGGCCTCGCGCGGCGGCCGCCATGTCCCGTATCTCGACGGGGACGGCTCGCGGTGGAGCCTGGACTGGGACTGGCTCAGGGGCGCCTGGGGCTTGAGTGGTCGTCTCGTTCGTCCTCGCAAGTAGCATCGGCCCTCGGGATCTTTGGGTTTTGGAACCATTAAGACCCTCGGTCCCTTGGACCATTCGTTCGGGCCCCGGCGCAACCCCTTGGTTGCGTCCGGGGCCTTTTTCATTTCAACACACTTTTTCGAATAAGGATTTTTTGAGCCAGCAAGAGAATTAAGTTATAATCTTTAAAATGATTATTTATTTGCACGGTCCGGACGATTATCGCCGGGAAGAGAAGAAAAAAGAGATTGCGAGCGAATTCAAGCGGAAGCACTCGAATTTGGGAATAGACCATTTTGATTTGTCGAAGGAAGGAGAACTCGGAAGACTTGAGGAATTTCGGAAAAGCCAATCAATTTTTGAGCCGCTTAAGTTCGCCATTCTCGAAAATGTTTTTGAGGACGAAGCCCCCGAACTTAAAAAAGAATTGAAGGCAGCTGCCGCAGACGAGAATCTCACCGTTTTAATCTCGGAGCGGGAAAGCCCGCCAGAAGGTTTGGGTAAAAAAATTCTAACCCAGAAATTCGATTATCTAAGCGGCAGTCCCTGGGAAGCTTTTATCGCAGCCGAAGCTAAAAAAAGAGGGCTTAAACTTACTAGCCGTGCCCTAAGTTTTATCGCGGCAGTCTATCAAGGTGATACCTGGCGGCTTATAACCGAACTTGATAAGATGAGTTTTCTTTCCCGTCCGCTCATCGATAGGGCTGATCTGGAAAATTTAGGACTGGAGATTACTCCCAATTTTTGGGAAATGCTCAGGGGTTTAAAGAGTGAGAACCTAAAGCAAAGATTTACTTCCTTGGAGACGATCTTCAGTGAAAACGAACCAGCCGGCAAAGTTTTTAATATCCTCGCTTACCAGTGGCCGGAAAGACTAGAAGCTTTCGCGAACTATGATCTTCTCGTGAAATCAGGTAAGCTAGATTACGAGGAAGTTTTTGTTGACTTGGTAATTAAGTGAGAAAGGCGCGATTTCAAGCGGCTGGCCTTATTCTTTTTAACCACATTGGTTTTAGCCGCTTTATCAAGCGCTTGGTAAACCTTGGTTAAATAGTTTTTAGCCTCGTCAATTTTTTTAGCTGTTACAAGCTTGCGGAAGTCTTTAACCGCTTTTTTATAAGCCTCTTTTCTTTTGAGATTCTCACGCCGCCTCCGGACATTTTGTCTTAAGGCTTTTTTGGCTGATTGGGTTATAGGCATTTCTAAGAAAGACTAAGGGTCTTTCGCTAAGGGGTCAAGCCCCAATGGGTCAAGACTGGTTTTTGCCTAAGAGTTTTTCAAGGATTTTCTTGCCGAAGTGGTTAATTAGGAAGAAAATAACCAGTCCCGGCAAAAGCAGGCGCTCAAGTCGCCTGAAAGCTTCCTGTGATCCAAGCGGCCCCAAGCCGCCGAGGCCTGCAATAAGAACATAAGAGAGGGCGGTAATCACAGTGAGCCAGGTGAGGATGGCCAAGACATCGGTTTTTATAAACTTTTTGAAATTAATCTTGAACCAGCCAGCCATAAAAATAACCGGGAAGTTAGATGACTGGATGAACTTGGCAAGCATGATCCAATTTTCTGTCCGGCTGTGAATATGCTCTTCGATTTTCTCGTGGCGAGGGATGTGGTTTTTGATGAAGTTGCCTAACTTGGTGTAGCGGAGCAGGCGGCCAAGAGAATACCAAAGAATGTCGCCGCTCAAGCCAGCCACAAAAAGAGTAATAAGGAAAAGTGGAAACCCTGCTAGCCCAAGAAAACCTTTAAGGACAAGCCAGAGCATGGCGAAAACCGCGATATTGCCGATGAAGATGGCCGAGAGAAAAATAATAAGATAGGCAAAAAAATAGTTTTGTGTCGCGAGAAATTGGAGGCTTTCCAGAACGTTAGCCATAGATTATAGATTATAGCAAAACTCCAGTTTCCCATTGAAAAAAGCTGATTCAGTGCTAGTATTTTCTTGAATGGTGCCTGTAGTTCAATGGTAGAACACTTCTCTGTGGAGGAAGTTACGTGGGTTCGATTCCCATCAGGCACCCCAATTAACGCCTCGCTTCAAAAACGCCAGTAGGAGCTATTAGAGACCATCCGTAATGAGGAAAAAGCGTAAAACAAAACCAAAAGAGCTTAAGGTGATTTTTAAACAAGCCGAGGGCGTTTCAAAAGAAGAAATACAGCGAAGATTAAATGCTGTTTTTAATATACTCTTTAATGAGGTAGCTAAAAAGAAGAAATAGTGAGTAGCAGGGTGGGGTAAACTATTGCAATGAAAAATTACCTAAAGTCTTTTCTTACTTCTTTATTCAAATCAAAAAATAGAGTAGCCAACACCAATGGTAAACAAGTTTATAGGGTTGATATCGACCGTATAGTTCCTGCACCCATTCGTCATCCTTTTTTACCAAAACAATGGGTTAAAAGAATAGAAGTCTTTAGTAAAATACTTTTTGAGGTCTTTCCAAGTCCCATTGAGAAAACGGTTGATAATTTCAAAAGAGACACTCACCCAGAAGAACAGATTGAAATATGGGAGGCGATGGCAGAAGTCTATCGTGATTATGTAGAAGAACATCCCAATCTTTCACTTGATGAGAAAAAAGGGTTGTTTCTAATACTTCTTGATAGTTCTGATTTGTCTGAACGACCAGAAGTAATAAAACATTTCGATAATCACAATATTGCAAAGATAATTAAAAAACTTGAAAAGACATTCGAAGATATTCGTAAAAAAGGTTTAAATATAAAAAGACCAAAGTTGTTTCTTGTAGATGACGAACAAGTATTTCTGGAGATTTTTACCATGCTGTTTGAATATCTAAGATTTAAATTTTCAACGGCAAATGAGATGAACCAAGAAACTATTGAAAAAATAGTCTCTTTCAATCCTGACCTTATATCAATGGACTATTTAGAACCAAACACGAATGGAGTAGAATTTCTAAAGATGCTAAAGGCAGATGCAAGAACCAAAAATTATCCGGTTGTCTTCTTGAGTAATCAAAAAAATCCAGACTTCGTTAGGCAAGCCATTGAATTTGGTGCAATAGATTGGGTAGCGAAAACTGAAGACTTGTCGAAAATAGAAGGGAAGCTCGTAAGAATTTTTGATAATCTTAACAACTATAAACCAGAGTATCAGAAATTAATCAAGGAATACGAAGCTAGGAGTGGGGTGGGGTAAAATTCGGAGCAAAATGGAGAAAAATAAACAATCAGGCGCTATTATCATCGTTCTCATCCTACTTTTGGCGTGGGCGTTCTTTCACAAAGACAAGTACGATGGGCTTACCGCAGAAGAGTGGTTTAATAAATACGATTATGTGGACGCTCAATATCGTTCATTCAGAAGTTGTGTAGAGGATTTTGATAGTTTTGATATACAAACCCAGATTGATTACGGCGGAGTGTTCTATTACTGCGAGTAGTTTTTCTAAATCTTTACTGCTTGTAGTCTAAAATCGGGTATATAGATATACTCGTTTTGCCGTTGTATGATGGTTCTAACGTCCTCCACAACGCGACCCAGGTTTTTTATGAATGCGCCTGAATTCCCGAAAGATCTTATATGGTTGAACTCGAAGCCCATCCAGATGGCGGATCTGAGGGGCAAGGCCGTGGTTCTTATAGATTTCTGGACTTATTCTTGCGTGAATTGCATCCGTTCCATGCCTTATCTTAAAGAGTGGCACGAGCGCTATAAAGATAAAGGGCTTGTGATTGTAGGCGTCCACACGCCTGAGTTTGCATTTGAGAAAGAAAAAGATAATGTCCTTAAAGCCGTAAAAGATTTTGGGATTACCTACCCGGTCGTGATGGATAATGACTACGCGATTTGGCAGCTTTACGCGAACCGCTTTTGGCCGCGTAAATACTTAGTAAGTAGTGATGGTCAAATTGCTTATGATCACACTGGCGAGGGCGGCTATACGGAAACCGAAGAAGAAATCCAAAAAGCCCTGCTTGAGCTTAACCCCAAACTTTCCTTT